>DASTOB010000126.1:0-33549 GCA_035720425.1 Candidatus Limnocylindrales bacterium | reverse complement strand
GCGGCGTGGGCGCCGCCCTGCTCGTGGCGCACGAGGACGTGGCGGAGCTCCGGGTAGTCACCGAGGACGTCGTAGAGCGGCAGGATGACGCCCCCGGGGTAGCCGAAGAAGACGTCGACGCCCTGCCGGATGAGGGCCTCGCAGACGACATCGGCACCGATCCGCGTCCGCTTCCGGGCGCGGACCTCGTGGAGCATCGCCTTGCGGGCCTGCTCGACGGCCTGTGCGTGGGCGGTGCCGTCGCCGGGAACGTGGGTCCGGCGGGGTGCGGCGGTCGTGGTCGCGGTCGCGTTCGAAGCCGCGGTCGGCCCGTCGGCGGTCGGCCCTGGCGTGTCGGTCGCCGTCGGCGTGTCGGTCGCCGTCGCCGTGTCCGTCGCCGGCGCGTTCGCGCCCGGACTCGGCGGCTTCGCCGTGCCTCCCTTCGTCATCGTCATCTGGCCGCTCCCTCGTCTACATGCAAAGACCCCCGCCTCCCGGCGAGGGTCCCTTCGGTCTTCGGTGGTTCGTTCGCGCCTGCTGCGCTCAGTCCCTCCGCGTTCCTCGGTTCTCCCGCCGGGAGCCGGTAATAAGCCCAAGAAGGCCGTCCAGCCCAAGGAGGAGCGAGCGAATAAGCCCGAGGAGGGATACGTCGACGAGTCCCGCGTCTTCGACCGGCAGCTGGACGCGCCGTCCATCCGTCGTCATGACGACGGCGACGTGGCGGCGATCCCGGCCGTTGAAGGTCATCCGGACTCCGACTGCTCCGGGCGTGCCGCCCGGTCGTCCGCGCAGTCTAGCCGCACACCCTCCGATTGTGCAACCAAGCAGACCGCACCGGTCCCAACGGGTCCCCGGCCGGGGCCTCAGTCGAGTCACGGCCCCGGCCCGGGTCCCAGCATCGGGCGTCGGCTGCCGGTCTCGGCTTCCGGGCCCCCGTCTCGGCTTCGTCCGTCCTGGCTTCGTCCGTCCTGGCTTCGACCCCGGGTCTCGGCTTCGGCGCGAGTCCTGGCTTCGGCTCCGCCTCGCCTTGGGCCCCCCTGTTTGGGCCCCTGCTCCGCACCTCGGGCGGGGTTCCGGGTTCGGGTCCTCCCGGCCGAGCGCCGGCGGGGCCGACATTGCCGTGAGTAATCAAAACGGGGTCGAACGCATCGCCGGACCGAGATTCCGGGTCGCTCGTGGCGTCGGCATAGCCGCGAGTAATGCACCAAGGCGCGAAACGCTGGTGAGGGCCACCCGTCGAGGTCTTCGAGCCGAAATCAATCACTGCCAGTAATCACGGCGCGTCGCGGCGGCGAGCCGGGAGGTGGCAGTCGCGCACGTGGTTGCGGTCCCCAGCTCGTCGCGGCGCGGAACCGGCGGCGTCGCGGCGGCGAGCCGGGAAGCAGCAGTCGCGCGCATGAAGGGCGGTCACGTGTCGTGGCGGTTCGCCCGCTCGTGGCGGTCCGAGCGAGCCGCGGTCCGGACAGGCAAGGGCGGACGAGCCGGTCGCCAATAAGTCCCCGCCAATCGGGCGGCAAGTGCCAGGTGAGTGCCCTGTGCTCTACTCGTCCGATGCCACCGACCCAGCTCCAACGCGCGGCGGCGCGGCGCACCAGCGAGACCCGCCGCGCACTCGCCACGCAGCTCCTGCACCTGCGCGAGGACGCGGGCATCACTCAGGCGGAGCTGGCCTCGGCCGTCGGTTTGTCGCAGGGCTACATCGCCCAGATCGAGGCTGGACTGGCGCGCCCAACCATCGAGACCTATACAGCGCTCTCGATGGCGCTCGGCAGCGACCTCAGCGTTCGGATCTATCCCAATACCGGCCCGGCGATCCGTGACCGCCAGCAGGCGCCGATCGTCGAGGCACTCCTCCGTCTCATCGGGCCTCGCTGGCGGGCGTTTCCGGAGGTTCCCGTGCGGGCGCCCACGCGCGGCGTCGTCGACCTCGTGCTCCATCGCGAGGGGCCGCCAAGCGTCATCGTTGCGTCGGAGATCGAGTCCGAGATCCGTCGGCTCGAACAACGCCTGCGATGGCACGCGGAGAAGGCGGCGGCGATGCCGTCATCGGACGTGTGGGCGGCGGCCGTTGCAGCCGGCGGACCCGTTCCGGCAGTTTCGCGCCTGCTCATCCTCCGGTCGACGCGCGCAAACCGCCAGATCGCCCGCGACTTCGAGCAGACACTGCGAGCCGCCTACCCGGCGTCGGCGTCGGATTGCTTCAGGGCCCTCCGCGGCGACGCACCGTGGCCGGGACCCTCGATCCTTTGGGCGTCGACCGACCGCGAGCCGACGAGGATCCTCGAGCACCCGCCGCGCGGCGTCGGTCTGGGTCGCGACGGATCGGGCAGCTGAGCCGTCCGCGAGGGCCGTTCGGGCCGCCCACCGAGCCCCTGTGCTAGCCTCTCCACCCTCTCCACCCGCCACCCGTCAGCCGCCATCCGTCAGCCGCCACCCGTGAGCCGCCAGCCACCCAGCACCCGGAGCGCCACGACCCCATGAACCGGCCCCGCACGCTTGTCGAGAAGATCTGGGACGACCACGTCGTCGTGGAGGAGCCCGGCGCTCCGACCGTGCTCGGCATCGACCTTCACCTCGTCCACGAGGTGACGAGCCCCCAGGCCTTCACCGGCCTCCGTGCCCGCGGTCTCCGCGTCCGCCGCCCCGGCCAGACCGTCGCGACCGCGGACCACTCGATCCCGACCCACGACCGAAGCCTGCCGATCCTCGACGCGATGGCCGCCGCCCAGGTCGAGCAACTCACAACCAACTGCACAGAATTCGGCGTACCGCTCCACGGCATCGGCTCTCCGAACCAGGGGATCGTCCACGTCATCGGCCCGCAGCTGGGGCTCACCCAGCCGGGCATGACGATCGTCTGCGGCGACAGCCACACGAGCACCCACGGGGCGTTCGGCGCCCTCGCGTTCGGGATCGGGACGAGCGAGGTCGAGATGGTCCTCGCGACCCAGACCCTGCTCCAGCGTCGTCCGAAGACGTACGAGGTCCGCGTCGACGGCCGACTCGCGCCCGGCGTGAGCAGCAAGGACATCATCCTCGCGCTCATCGCCCGGATCGGGGTCGGCGGCGGGACCGGCCACGTCTTCGAGTACACCGGCGAGGCGATCCGGGCCCTGACGATGGAACAGCGGATGACGATCTGCAACATGAGCATCGAGGGCGGCGCCCGGGCCGGCCTCATCGCGCCGGACGACACGACGTACGCGTACATCGAGGGCCGCCCGCACGCGCCCCGGGGCCGCGACTGGGACGCGGCCGTCGCCCGCTGGCGCACCCTCCCGACCGACGACGGCGCCACCTACGACAAACAGATCACGATCGATGCGTCGGCCCTCGAGCCGATGGTCACGTACGGCACGAACCCGGGCATGGGCATCCCGATCACCGCCCGCGTCCCGTCGCCGAGCGATCACGAAGACGGTGGCCAGCGTCGCGCCCTCGAGCACGCGCTCGAGTACATGGACCTCCGGCCGGGCCAGCCCATCCTCGGCCAGAAGGTCGACGTCGTGTTCATCGGCTCGTGCACGAACGGGCGGATCAGCGACCTCCGCCTCGCCGCCGCGGTGCTCAAGGACCGCCGCGTCGCCGATGGGGTGCGGGTCATGGTGGTCCCGGGCAGCGACGAGGTGAAGCGCGAGGCGGAGCAGGAGGGCCTGGCCGACGTCTTCCGCGCCGCCGGCGCGGAGTGGCGCGAGGCCGGCTGCTCGATGTGCATCGCCATGAACGGCGACCAGCTGTCACCCGGCCAGTACGCGATCAGCACGTCGAACCGGAACTTCGAGGGCCGGCAGGGCAAAGGCGGCCGAACCTTCCTGGCCAGCCCGCTGACCGCCGCGGCATCGGCGATCAACGGGGTCGTCAGCGACCCACGTCGCCTGCCGGGGATCGAGGCGATCCCGGCGGTGGGCGGCCGATGACGGGGTGGCCGACGACGACGGGGCGACCGACGACGGTGCGACCGACGACGGGGCAGGTCCGACTGTGAGCGCGCCGTTCCAGACCTTCACGAGCGCCGTCATCCCCATCCCGGCCGAGAACGTCGACACGGACCAGATCGTCCCGGCCCGCTACCTCAAGGTGACCGACAAGGCCGGCCTCGCCGAGGCGCTCTTTCGCGACTGGCGGTTCAACGAGGACGGGTCGCTCAAGGAACCGCCGTTCATCCTCGATCGGCCGGAGATGGCCGGCCGGAAGATCCTCCTCGTCGGCGACAACTTCGGCGCCGGTTCGTCGCGCGAGCACGCTCCGTGGGCGCTCACCGCGTGGGGCATCCGGGCCGTCCTGTCGACGAGCTTCGCCGACATCTTCCGGAGCAACTGCCTGAAGAACAGCCTGCTTCCGATCGTCGTCGCGCCGGACATGCACGAGCACCTCACCGCCCTCGTCGCGGAGCAACCGACCGTGGAACTGACCGTTGACCTCGAGTCCCAGGTCGTCCACCTGCCGGGCGACGAGGACCTCCCGTTCGACGTCGATCCGTTCGCCAAGGTCATGCTCCTCGCCGGCACGGACGAGATCGGCTACCTACTGACGAAGGAGGCCGACATCGCCGCCTATGAGGCGGCGCACGAGCCGCTGGTCGACACGCGCGCCGCGCTCGACGGGGCCTCCGCCTGACGAACCTGAAGGTTCGGCCGAACCGCCCGGCGCGGAACCGAACCCGCGCCACGCGCGTCTCTCGCCCATGACGAACCTGCGCCGCGCCCCCCTCGTGGGCCTCATCGTCGTCCTGTCGGTCGCCCTCGGCGCGTGCGCCGCCGGGGCCGCCAGCCCGGCTCCCGAATCCGACGAGACCGGGCGGCCCACGACGCCACCATCAGAGCAGCCGATCGACGACGGCGACGGGACGGTCGTGTCGCCCCCGAACGACGGCGGGAACGACGGAGGCGGGAACGACGGCGGCGGTGGCGGGCTGCCGGGCGATCCCGGCCAGCCCCAACTCGTCGTCCCGCAGTCCGGCCAGCTGATGGTCCACCCCGTCGCGATCGCCGAACTCCTCGCCCGCGTCGAGGGTCGGAGCGTGACCCTCAACGCCCGCTGGTGGAGCGGCGTCGAACCGTGCTCCGTGCTCGACTCGGTCACGATCGACCGGGATGGCAGCACGATCACGATCGGCCTTCACGAGGGCACGAGCGACCTCGATGCCGTGTGCATCGCGATCGCCGTCGAGAAGGTGACCGTCATCGACCTCGGCGAGCTCGACCCGGGCACATACACGATCGTCGCCGCCAGCGGCGACGCGGCAGCGATCACCGTCGAGGTGTCCTGACCGACGCGTGAGCCGGTCGTCTGTGCGACGATCGGCCGGTGAATCCGATCGACCTCGGCGCGATCGCGCTCGCCATCGTCGCCGTCCTCATCGGGTTCCGGTCCGGCGCCCTGCCGCAGCTCGGCGGCCTCGGCGGCGCGATCGCGGGTGGAGCGGCCGCCCTGTGGCTCCTCCCGACGGCGATGGACCTGCTCCCGCCGCTCGACCCCCTCCCGACGGCGCTCGTCGTCCTGACCGGCCTCCTGTTCGCCGTCGGGATGGGTGAGGCGGTCGGGTCCGCGCTCGGGCGATCGCTCGGGAGGAGCCTCGGCACGGGCGTGCTCGGTGCGGCGGACCGGGTCGGCGGCGCGTTCGTCGGCCTGGCCCAGGCGGTCCTCGTCGTGTGGCTCGTCGGCGGCCTGCTCGCGACCGGGCCCGCGCCACGGATCGCCCAGGCCGCCCAGACGTCGGCCGTCCTGCGCGCGCTCGACCAGGTCCTCCCCGCCCCTACCGAGGTCGCCATCGAGCTCGGCCAGCTGCTCGACGGCTCCGGCCTGCCGGACGTATTCATCGGCCTCGAGCCGCTGCCGGCCCCACCGGTCGATCGGCCGGACGATCCCACGACCCAGGCCATCGCCGCCCTCGCCCAGGCGAGCACGGCGCGGATCAGCGCCCAGACGTGCGGCGGGAGCGTGTCCCTCGGGAGCGGCTTTCTCGTCTCGCCGGGCTACGTCGTGACCAACGCCCACGTCGTGGCCGGCGGACGGTCGGTCCGCGTCGGCCTGTTCGGCCAGCTCGTCGACGCGGTACCCGTGCTGTTCGATTCTGACCTCGACGTCGCACTCCTCCACGCGCCGGGACTCGTCGGCAACCCGCTCCGCTTTGCGGCCGCGGATCCGGGTCGCGGTGCGATCGGGGCCGCGCTCGGCTACCCGGGCGGCGGCTCGTTCGAGGCGGTCCCCGCGGCGGTCGCCGGCCGCTACGATGCCCGCGGTCGCGACATCTACGGAGCGAGCCAGGTGACGCGGACGGTCCTCGAGCTGCGCGCGGAGATCGAGCAGGGCGACAGCGGCGGTCCGTTCGTCCTTGCGGACGGCACGGTCGGCGGCGTCGTGTTCGCCGAGTCGCGTGCGGACGACGAGGTGGGCTACGCGCTCACGGCCACGTCGGTGGCGGTTCGGACCGCCCCGGCAATCGGGCGGACGTCGGCCGTCGATACGGGGCCGTGCCTGCGGTGACGCGGTGACGGACCGGCGACCGGGTACGCTGGCAGCGACCCGGCTCGCCGTGACCGGCGTGCTCGGGAATCCGGGCATCCGGCGCCTACAGACCGCGTGGAGCCTCGGCATCGGGGCGGACTGGGCGTTCCTCGTCGTCGTGCTCGTCGTCGCGTACGAGGTGGGCGGGGCGTTCGCGGTCGGCGCGCTCGGGCTCGTGCGGATGCTCGCCGCCACCGTCGTCGCGCTGTTCGCGGTCGTCCCGCCCGGCCTGCCGGAGTCGCGCGTCCTCGTCGTCATCAACTCCGTCCGGGCGGGCGCCGCGCTCGCCGCGGCTGGCGTGCTCGCGGTCGCCGGCCCGCCGGCCGCGGTGTTCGCGTGCGTGGCGATCCTCGGCGGCGCCGGCGTGCTCGTCCGGCCTACCCAGACCGCGCTCCTGCCGTCGCTCGCCCGTTCGCCCGGCGAACTCGTCGCGTCGAACGTGGCCTCGAGCCTCGGTGAGGCGATCGGGACGTTCGGCGGCCCGATCGTCGCCGGGATCCTGCTCGCGCTCGCGGGTCCGGGGTTCACGGCCGCCCTGACGGCGGTCGCGTTCGGGCTCGCGGGGCTGGCGACGGCCGGGATCCATGCCACGTCGGGGCACGAGACAGCCCGGCCGGGAGCGACCGCGCCCCGGTCCGGCGGGCTGCCGTTCGCCCTCGCGGTCCGGACGCTCGCCGCGCGGCCGGGCGCCGCGTCGGTCATCGCCGCGTTCATCGCCCAGATCCTCGTGCGCGGCCTGCTCACGACGCTCATCGTCGTCGCGGCGATCGAGCTGCTCGACCTCGGCGAGTCCGGGGTGGGGCTCCTGAACGGAGCGCTCGGGGCCGGCGGTCTCGTGGGGGCGCTCGCGGCGATCGGGCTCGCCGGGCGGCGACGGCTCGCTCCCGCGTTCGCCGTGGCGCTCGCCGCGTGGGGCCTGCCGATCGCGATCATCGGGGCCTGGCCGCTGGCCGCCGTCGCGGTGATCGCACTCCTCGTCGTCGGAGTCAGCAATGCGCTCCTCGACGTGGCCGGGTTCACGCTCCTCCAGCGATCGATCCCGGCCGATCGCCGCGCGCCGACGCTCCGCCTGTTCGAGGCGGCGCTCGGGGTGGGAGCCGCGCTCGGCGCGATCGGCGCGCCGGTGCTCGTCGCGGCCTTCGGGATCCAGGGCGCCCTCGGGATCGCCGGCGCGATCCTGCCGATCGTCGCGATCGCGAGCTGGCCGCGGGTGTCGCGGATCGATCGCGAGGCGGTCATCCCGGACCGCGAGCTCGATCTCCTTCGCTCCGTGCCGATGTTCGCGCTCCTGCCGCTGACCGGACTCGAGCGGCTGGCCGGGGCGCTCGCCCCACGCACGCTTGCCGCGGGCGAGGTGCTCATGCGCGAGGGCGAACCCGGCGATCGGTACTACGTCGTCGCGACCGGGAGCCTCGAGGTCAGCCAGGACGGCCGATTCCTCCGCCGCTGCGGACCCGGCGAGGGTGTCGGCGAGATCGCGCTCCTGCGGCGGATTCCGCGCACGGCGACGGTCGTCGCGACGGAGCCGACCGAGGTGTTCGCACTCGAGTCGGCCGAGTTCCTCGCCGCGGTCTCGGGCGACGCCCGGAGCGCCGCCGCCGCGGAGCGCGTCGTCGGGGAGCGGCTCGGCGCCTGAGCCCCGGCTAGGTGCAGGACTCCGGGTCGAGGTCGCGCACCCGTTGCGCCACCGCCTGGAGGACCGCGAGCTGGATCGACGGGAACCGCTCGAGGAGCGAGTGGAACTCGCGGTGACCGACGACGAGGTAGCGGCCGGGGCCCTCGGTCGTCGCCGTCGCGGTCCGAGGACCGCCGTCGACCAGGGCGATCTCGCCGAGGAAATCGCCCTCGCGGAGGTGTCGGACGGTCTGTCCGCCCCGGTCGATGCGGACCGTGCCGTCGATGATGACGAAGAACTCGTTCGCCGTCCGGCCCTCGACCGTCAACTGTCGGCCATCGGGCAGGTCCACCTCATCGGCCAGCCGACCGACCTCCTCGAGCTCGCGGCCGCCCAGGCCGGCGAACAGCGGAACGCGCCGCAGCAGCTCGAGCTTCTGGTCCATGCGCAGGCTCCTCCTCACGAACGCGTCGCTGGCTGCGCAGCATACGGCCAGCGCGGAAGCCGCTCAAGGCGTCTCAGCGCCTACACTCATGAAACCGCCACGACCGCCGACCCCGACGACCACCCGGCGCCCACTCGAGGACCCGCCCGATGCCCGACCGCCCGCTCCCATACGGCCAGCCCACCGACCCCGCCAAGCGCCACTCCGCCGCCCTCACCGACGGGCCGGACCGCGCCCCCGCGCGGGCGATGCTCAAGGCCATCGGATTCACGGACGAGGACCTCGCCCGGCCGCTCGTCGGGGTGGCGACGACGTGGATCGAGACGATGCCGTGCAACTTCAACCAGCGGCGGCTGGCGGAGTTCGTCAAGGAGGGCATCCGGGCCGCCGGCGGCACGCCAATGGAGTTCAACACGATCTCGATCAGCGACGGCGTGTCGATGGGCACGGAGGGCATGAAGGCGTCGCTCATCAGCCGCGACGTCGTGGCGGACTCGATCGAGCTCGTCGTCCGCGGCCACCTCATGGACGGGCTCGTCTGCCTGGTCGGCTGCGACAAGACGATCCCCGGTGCAGCGATGGCCCTCGCCCGGCTCGACGTGCCCGGCCTCGTCCTCTACAACGGGACGATCTATCCCGGCACGTACAAGGGCAAGGACGCGGACATCGTCACCGTGTTCGAGGCGGTCGGGGCGTACCGCGCCGGCAAGCTCTCGCTCGAGGAGCTGTACGAGATCGAGAGCGCCTCGTGCCCGGGGCCGGGCGCGTGCGGCGGGCAGTACACGGCCAACACGATGAGCATGGCCCTCGAGTTCCTCGGCCTGTCGCCCGGCGGCCTCAACGGGATTCCCGCGGAAGATCCGGCCAAGAACGAGGCGGCCCGCCGGGCCGGCGAGATCGCCATGGACCTCGTGCGGCGCGACGTTCGTCCGTCGACGATCCTCACGAAGGACGCGATCGAGAACGCGATCGCCGGGGTCGCCGCGAGCGGCGGCTCGACGAACGGCGTCCTCCACCTCCTGGCCATCGCCCACGAGGTCGGCGTCCCGCTCACCGTCGACGAGTTCGGGCCCATTGCGGACCGCACCCCGATCGTCGCCGACCTACGGCCGGGCGGCCGGTACGTCGCGGCAGACCTGTACACCGCCGGCGGCGTCGGGCTGATCGCCCGCGAACTGCTCAAGCGGGACCTCCTCCATGCCGACGCGCCGAACGTCGACGGCCGGACGATCGCCCAGGTCGCGGCCGACGCGGTCGAGACGGACGGCCAGGTCGTCGTCGTGCCGATCGATCGGCCGATCAAGCCGACCGGCGGTCTGACGATCCTGCGCGGATCGCTCGCCCCGGACGGCTGCGTCGTCAAGCTGGCCGGTCACGAGCGGCGACTCCATCGCGGCCCGGCCCGCGTGTTCGACTCGGAGAACGCGTGCTTCGAGGCGGTGAAGGCGCAGACGATCAGGCCGGGCGACGTCATCGTCATCCGCTACGAGGGACCGGTCGGCGGACCCGGGATGCAGGAGATGCTGAGCGTCACCGCGGCGCTCGTCGGGGTGGGCCTCGGCGATTCCGTCGCGCTCATCACGGACGGGCGGTTCTCCGGCGGAACGCACGGGCTCATGATCGGCCACGTCGCCCCGGAGGCGGCCCTCGGCGGGCCGATCGCGTTCGTCGAGGACGGCGACGAGATCGTCATCGACGTCGACGCCAAGACGCTCGATCTCGACGTCCCGGCCGACGTCCTTGCCTCGCGCCGGGAGGGGTGGTCGCCGCCGGCGCCGCGCTACACGGGCGGGGTTATGGCCAAGTACGCCGCCCTCGTGTCGTCGGCGTCGGAGGGGGCGGTGACGACCGGCCGACGGATGGCGGCGGCGCTGGGCACGCGGTGACGGACGAAGGGCCGACGGTTGAGCCCGTCCGGCCGGCCGGGACGGTGCCCGGCCACCGGATCGGCATCGGATTCAAGACCTCGCCGCAGGATGTCGACTGGCCGACGCTCGACGCGACGTGGGCCGCTGCCGGCGAGCTCGGCGTTTTCGACGCCGCGTGGCTAAACGACCACCTCGTCCACATGGGTCGCGAGCGCGGCGGCCGGAGCTTCGAGGCGCTCACCCTCGCCGCCGCGCTCGCGCATCGGGTGCCCGGGCTGTGGATCGGCCACGGCGTGCTGTCGAACACGTTCCGTCATCCCGCGATGGTCGCCAAGGCCGCGACCGTGCTCGACCACGTGGCGGGTGGGCGGTTCATCGTTGGCCTCGGCGCCGGCTGGCACGAGCCGGAACACACCCCGTACGGGATCGACCTGCCGCCGATCGGCGAGCGCATCTCGCGGTTGATCTCCGCGGTCCGCGTCCTCCGGGCGCTCTTCTCCCCCGCGGCCGCGACGTTGCCCGGCGTCGACCTCGACGACCCGTTCTACCCGCTCGCGGGGGCGACGAACGAGCCCCCGCCCGTCTCGCCACTCGGCCCGCCGGTCTGGCTCGGCGGCCAGAAGGAGCGCGGGCTGCGCCTCGCCGCGGAGCTGGGCGATGGCTGGATCATGCCCGGCGACCGCGCCGGCGACGTCACGTACTTCAGCGAGAAGCGCGACGACCTCTTGCGCCGACTCGAGGCGGCCGGGCGCGACGCCGACGCGTTCTCCTTCGCCGGCCAGGTCGTCAGCCCGGCCGGCTCCGACGCCGCCGGCCGCCGCGAGGCGCTCGCAACTGCGCGGGCATTCGTCGCAGCGGGCGCCACCCACGTCGTCGTCGGCATTGCTGCCGCTGCCGGCCCCGATGCGCTCCGCCTCGCAGCCTACGATGTCGCGGCACCGCTACGCGAGACCACAGGATGACGAACGAAGGATCAAGCCATCGGCCGGTTCAGACCGGGCCGCTCGCGCCGTCGGAGGTCGAGCGGGCGGCGCACGCGCGGGCGCGGGGGCTCGACGCGCCGGCGATCCCTGGCGGGCGCGACCCCGATCCCGACCCTGGGCTGCGCGAGGATCGGACATACGGGCGGCTGCTGCTCGTGTTCGTGGCGGTCATCGTGTCGGCCGGTTTCGTGCTCGGGATCATCGCCACGATCCTGACCGGCGGACCGCGGTGACGACGGCGGAACGCCTCCCGTCGGGCGCCGTCGACGAAGCCGCCTGGGACCGGGCGCACGCGGGCCTCGTCGAGGACCTTCGGGCGCTCATCCGGATCCCGTCGGTCAATCCCCCGCCGCCCGACGCGCCGGACGGTGAGTTACGCGCCGCGCGCGCCATCGCGGACCGCCTGGCCGATGCGGGCCTCCGGCCGGAGGTCGTCGAGTCGTTCCCGGGGCGCGGCAACGTCGGCGCGAGGCTCCGCGGCGACGGGTCCGGCGGCGGGCCGCTGCTCCTCCTGTCGCACCTCGACGTCGTCCCCGCGCCGGCAGACGGCTGGACCCACGACCCGTTCGCCGCGGACATCGCGGACGGCTACGTCTGGGGCCGTGGCGCGGTCGACATGAAGGCGATGATCGCGCTCGAGCTGGCGGTCGTCCGGCGGCTGGCCGACGAGGCCCGCGCGGCCGGCCGCGACCCGGCCGCCGACCCGATCCCCGGCCTGACGAGGGACGTCCTGTTCGCCGCCACGGCCGACGAGGAAACCGGTGGCCACCAGGGCATCGGCTGGCTCGTCGAGCATCGGCCGGACTGGCTTCGGGCCGATGGCGCGCTCAACGAGTGCGGCGCGGTCGCGACGACGGTCGCCGGCACCCGCCTGTACCCGATCGGCGTCGCCGAGAAGGGCTTCGAGGTGTTCCGCATCCGCGTTCGCGGGACGTGGGGCCATGGGTCGATGCCGCGGTCGGACAACGCTGCGGTCCTGGCCGCGGAGGTCATACGGCGCCTCGCCGAGCCCGGCGCGCCGCGTCTCACCCCGGTCATGACCCGGTTCCTCGACGGCGCGGCGGACGCGCTCCCTTCGACCGCGGCCGCGGGCCTCCGTGCCCTCGCGTCGGGCGACGTCGCGACCGGTGAGCGGGCCCTCGACGCGCTGTGCGACCCGATGTACGCCCGCGCCCTGCGCGCGCTCGTGCGTGACACGATCAGCCCAGACGTCGTCCACGCCGGCGTGAAGTACAACGTCATCCCGGGCGAGGCAACCGTCGAGATCGACTGCCGCGTCCTGCCCGGCACGAGCCAGAAGGCGATCGCGGCGGAGGTCGTCGCCCGCCTCGGCCCCGAGCTCGCCGCCGCGTGCGACGTCGAGCCGATCTTGGGCGCCCCGCCGGTCGAGGCGCCGACCGACACGCGGCTCTACCGCCTGCTCGAGAGAACAATCCGCGACCACGACGCGGACGCGGTACCGCTGCCGGTCATGATGCCGTTCGCGACCGACGCGAAGCACACGGCGAAGCTCGGCGTCCCGACCTACGGTTTCTCGCCGCTCCGCTTGGAGCCCGACGAGCGGTTCCTCGAGCGGTTCCACGGGGTCGACGAGCGAGTCGGCCTCGACGCGCTCCGCTGGGGGCTGCCCGTCCTGTACGACGTCGTCCGCCGCTTCTGCGGCTGAGGGTCCGGGGACCACCGCGCACGACAGTCCATTCGGCACTGGCGGGACCCCGTGGCGCGTCGTATCTAGGGTCCGCGGGCTCCCCGGACCCCAACCTTCCGGGTCGCCCGGCTGGCTGACGGCGCGACCGCCCACTCGCGACCACGGCCGAGCGCGCTGGAGTGATGATCGCCCTACACGCCCCGCGACTTCGGGTCGATCGCGTCGACGCCGCGTTCGCCGGCACCGCGATCATGTTGGCGCTCGCCTCACTCGTCGCGGCGGCATGGCCATCGCTCTCGCTCCGCGTCGTCGCGCCGGCGCTCGACCTCGCCCTCGACACGATCGCCCTGGTCGTCACCACGAGCGTCGCGACGCTCGCATGGGTGCGCTACCGGGAACGCCGCGAGACGTTCGCGCTCTACGAGGTGGCCGCGTTCCTCGCGTTCGCCGTCGCCGATGGCGCGGCGGTGCTCCACACGGTTGCGATGCGGAGCGACTCCACGCTCACCATCGTGGAGCCCGGCCAGGAGCAGCTCGTGGTGTTTGCCGGCGCCCATCTCGTTGCTGCAGCTCTCCTGGTCGTCGGCGGAGTCCAGGCACTCCGCGGTCGTCAGGTTCGACATCCGGGGACGATCGTTGCCGGAACTGTCGTCGCCGTGCTGACGATCGCGGTCGTCGCCAACCTCAACCTGACGTTGCCGCCGCTCATCAGCCTGCCGGCCGGCCCACATGGCGCACCCGTCATGACCTCGCTCGGCGGAGCGGTCCACCTGGCAGGGGCCGTCCTGTTCGGCATCGCCGCCTGGATGACACGGCTCATCTGGCGGCGCGACGGCGCGACCGGCGACAAGTTCGTCGCGTTCGGGCTCATGCTGGCCGCGTTCGCTCAGCTGCACGCGGCGGCGATCCCGGGGACCCACCCCGGCCCCGTCACGAGCGCCGACGTGCTCCGATTGGGCTTCGACCTCGTGCTCCTGCTCGCCATCGAGGCCGAGGCCCGATCGGTCCTTGCCGCCCTGCGCCGTGCGAACCAGACCCTCGAGGACTTGCGCACGATCGAGGTCGAGCGGGCGGCCCTCGGCGAGCGGGAGCGGCTGTCCCGCGAGCTCCACGATGGGCTCGCCCAGGCGCTCTGGCTGGCCAAGCTCAAGATCGCCCGCCTGTCGTCGGATGGAACCCTGACCGACGACGCACGCCAGCTCGCCGGGGACGCGGCGGCGGCCGTCGAGCTCGGCCTCGCCGAGGCGCGCCAGGCCGTGCTCGCCATGCGCATCGCGGCCGACACGGAGGCGTCGTTCTGCTCGCTCATGGACCGCTACCTCGAGGATCACGCCGACCGCTTCGGGCTCGTCGTCGAGTTCGACTGCGACCCGAACCTCCCGGCGCTGCCGGCGCGAACCCAGGCCGAACTCCTGCGGATCGCCCAGGAGGCGCTCTCCAACGTCCGCCGCCATGCGGCCGCGTCCCGGGTCACGGTCCGGGCGCGGCGCCTCAACGACGAGATCGCGCTCTCGATCATCGACGACGGCCGGGGGTTCCGGCCGGCCGTCGAAACCGACACCGGCTTCGGCCTGTCCGCCATGCGCGAGCGCGCCGGGCTGATCGGCGGCCGGCTGGCCATCCGCTCCGAGCCGGGACTCGGCACGGAAGTCCTCGTGACCGCGCCGATCGGGCCGTCGCCGCAGAGTGGGGGAACGCACGCATGATCGCCGAACCGCGAACGACCGACGTCCGGGTGATGCTCGTCGACGACCATCAACTCGTCCGCCTTGCCGTCCGGCAGGCCATCACGGCCCCGGGCGTCGACGTCGTCGGCGAGGCGGCATCGGCCGAGGAAGCGCTGGTCCTCGCCCCGGAGGTTCGCCCCGACGTGCTCCTCGTCGACATCGGGCTGCCCGGGATGAGCGGACTCAGCCTCGTCCGCGAGCTCGCGCCGCGCCTCCCCGCCACCCGCTTCATCGTGCTCACGGTGTCGACCGCCGACACGGACGTCGCCGATGCCATGGAGCATGGAGCGTGCGGTTTCCTCACTAAGGACGTCGCGCCCGATGCCCTCCTTCGGGCGGTTCACGGCGCCGTCCGCGGCGACCTCGTCATGCCCCGGCAGATGGCGGCACGGCTCGTGCGGACGCTCGGGGACCGTGCCCGCCATGCCCCGGTGCCGGCCGCGCTCTGTCCGAACGAGATGAGCCGCCGCGAGACGGAGGTCCTTCGCCTCGTCGCCGAGGGGTACACGGATCGGGAGATCGCGCGCACCCTGACGCTCTCCATCCGGACGGTCGAGTCGCACGTCAGCAACCTGCTCCGCAAGCTCGACGTGGCGAACCGGCGCGAGGCCGGCCGACGCTACCGGGCGTTCGCCTGAGCCTCGATACCGGGCCGCGGTGACCCGGATTCGCCGCGGCGTTCGAAGCGGCGCTCGATCCGGGCCACGCGGGCCGTCGCGATCGTCGCCCTGACCAGGCGCGGCTCGTCCGTGTCGAGCGCCGCGCCGGCCCCGCCATGGAGGACGAGGAGGACCCGCCCGCGCGACACCGCCGCGTCGTCGATTTCGTCGAGCTGGACCGACCAGTCCTCCGGGCTCGCGTGGATGAGCCGCTCCGAGGTCACATAGAGGTCGCCGGCCGGACGCTGCACGGGCAGCCCGCCCTCGCCCGGCCGGCGCAGCTCGAGGGCGACGTCGCGACAGATTCCGAGTAGCACCTCGCCCGGAGCCAGCAGTGCGCGGGCCGCATCCGTCGGCTCGAGCGGCTCGGGGCCGTACCGGCGGTAGCGCGCACGGGCTTCCCGGGCGGCCGCCTCGTCCCGGTCCCCCGCGCTGGAACGGTCGTCCATGGCCGGGACTCTAGCCGCGCCGCCCCGACGGCGAATCCGGGGATCCCACGGATTCGGCCACGGCTTCGCGACCCGCGGTACGGCCGGGGACGGGTATCGGTCCGCGCATCGCATTCCGTACCGGCATCCGGGTTCGGCCCGGATGGCCGCGGACGCGGCGACTCCTACG
Organism: Candidatus Limnocylindrales bacterium; assembly: GCA_035720425.1. Taxonomy (GTDB): domain Bacteria; phylum Chloroflexota; class Limnocylindria; order Limnocylindrales; family CSP1-4; genus DASTOB01. Next base: position 17,500 of record DASTOB010000126.1, on the reverse strand, counting down.
GTCATCTCACTCGCGGGCCGCGCGTGCCCGCACACGTATCCCTCCGGCCCGTGCCGGACGAGGAGTCGAGGAGAGGATGTCATGACCAGGAAGCTGACGGCCATGCTGGCCGTCTTGGTGCTGTGCCTGACGTCCGTGGGCCCGGCGATCGCGCGGGTGGCACCCGTGGTCTCCGGAACGGCGGGCGAGGCGGTCGCGTCGATGCCCGCGAGTCCCACGGACGAGTCCGCTGTTCCGCACTACTTCGGGCCGTACCCGAACTGGGCCAACAGCCCGTTCACGCTGCCGGATGCCGACGTCGCCATCATCGGTGACGGCATCGGTGCGACGGCGACGGCGACGGTGGGGCTTGGCGGCGCGGTGACCGGCATCACGATCACGAACCCGGGCCGCGGCTATACGCTGGCGAGCGTCGAGATCACCGGTACCGGCACCGGCGCGACGGCGATCCCGATGGTCACCATGTCCGGCGCGGTCACCGCGGTCGCGGTTGAGGCGGGTGGCACGGGCTACGTGACACCGCTCGTCACGATCAGTGGTGGCGGCGCGAGCACACAGGCGACCGCCACCGCCTACGGCGGCGTCGATCTCGTGACCCTCGGTGACGCGGGGGCCGGCTACACGATGCCGACGGTTGACTTCGACATGCCCGATGCCCTCGACGGCGTCCAGGCCAGGGCGCACGTCGAGTGGGACCAGGACGGATCCGTAACGGGCACCCCCGGCAGCATCCTGGCCGTCATCGTCGACGAGCCCGGGTCCGGCTACTCCGCCGCGCCGAGCGTCGTGATCCGTGACGGCACCCTGTTCGACCCGATCACGCCCGTTGCCGGCTCCACGTTCGCCCCGGCCACCGCGACTGCGACCCTGTCGGTTTCGTCGGTCGTCCTTGACACGTTCGGGGCGGGTTACACGAGCGACCCGGTCGTCACGTTCAGTGACGCCGGCGGGTTCGGAAGCGGGGCGACCGGATCAGCCTCCACGGAGGTCGGCGCGATCACCACGATCACCGTCACCGACCCGGGCTCCGGGTATCTCACGCCCGGCGGCATCGAGAAGTTCGTCGACACGTTGCCCGGCCTCTCGGAGGCGGGCGCCAACAACCTTGGTCAGTACCTGCCCGTCGCCGTGCCCGACACGACGACGTTCCCCGACGATCCGGCGACACCGGAGAACGAAGGGGCCGACTACTACGTCATCGCGGTCGTCCAGCACCGCGAGCAGATGCACTCGAATCTGCCGCCGACCCTGCTGCGAGAGTATGTCCAGCTCTCGACGAGCGTCGTGCCCGGCAAGGCGGTCCCGCTCGAGACGGCCCTCCTCGACGGCACGACGGTGCCGACGCTCATGCCCGACGGCTCACCCGCCCTCGGCGTCGACGACCCGCACTACCTCGGTCCGGTCATCGTCGCCCAGAAGGATCGGCCGGTCCGGATCACGTTCTACAACCTGCTCCCGACCGGCTCTGGCGGTGACCTGTTCCTGCCGGTCGACTCGACGATCATGGGCTCCGGGATGGGCCCCCTCGAGCCGATGATGGACCCGATGGACGAGGGGTCCGTCATGGACGGCGTCCGCAATCCGATGTGCACCGACGCCCAGGCGATGGGCGACATGTGCTTCGTCAAGAACCGGGCCACGCTCCACCTGCACGGCGGCATCACGCCGTGGATCAGCGACGGCACGCCGCACCAGTGGATCACGCCGGCCGGCGAGGACACGTCATGGCCCCAGGGCGTCAGCGTCGAGAGCGTGCCCGACATGGTCGGCGCGGCGGCGGCGGCGAAGGGCCTGCCGGACTGCTCCGCCGAGAACGACGGGTGCATGACGTTCTACTACACCAACCAGCAGAGCGCCCGGTTCATGTTCTATCACGACCACTCGTGGGGCATCACGCGCCTCAACGTGTACGCGGGCGAGGCGGCCGGGTACCTCATCACCGACCCGACCGAGCAGGCCCTCGTCGACGGCGACGTCATGCCGGAGGACCAGATTCCGCTCGTCATCCAGGATCGGACGTTCGTGCCCCAGGCCGACCAGCTCGCCTGGCAGGACCCCACCTGGGACGCCGCGCGCTGGGGTGGCTACGGCAACCTGTGGTACCACCACGTCTACATGCCGGCCCAGAACCCCGGCGATCCGGGCGGCATGTCCGCCTTCGGCCGCTGGATGTACAGCCCATGGTTCTGGCCGCCGGCCAAGGCCGAGTTCGGGCCGATCGCCAACCCGTATTACGACCCGTCGTGCGACCTCGACGACCCCTCGACGTGGACGTACGAGGAAGACCCGTTCTGTGAGCCGCAGCTCATCCCGGGCACGCCGAACATCTCGGCCGGCATGGAGCAGTTCAACGACACGCCGGTCGTGAACGGGACGGCCTATCCGACCCTCACGGTCGAGCCCAAGTCATACCGCCTGCGGATCCTCAACGCCGCCAACGACCGATTCTGGAACCTCCAGTGGTACGTCGGCGACCAGACGACGGCGAGCACCCAGCTCAACGCCGCTGGCGAGGCCATCGGCCCGACCGAGGTAGCCCTCAACGCCGCCGAGGTCGCCGCGGCACAAACGGATCCGGTCGTCTTCCCCACCCCCGACACGAGCCTGAGCCCGGCCGGACCCGACTGGATCCAGATCGGCACCGAGGGCGGCTTCCTGCCTGCCCCGGTCGTCGTCGACGGCCAGCAGCCCACGACCTGGATCGAGGATCCCACCCGGTTCGACGTGGGCCTCGTGGACCAGCACTCGCTCGTCCTCGCCCCCGCCGAGCGGGCCGACACGATCGTCGACTTCTCGAAGTTCGCCGGCCAGACGCTCATCCTGTACAATGACGCGCCGGCGGCGTACCCCGCCCGGATCCCCTCGTACGACTACTACACCGGTGCCCCGGACCTTCGGCCGGTCGGTGCGCCCTCGATCCTGCCGGGCTACGGCCCGAACACGCGAACGGTCATGCAGGTCAAGGTCGCCGACGAGCCCGAGGGGGCGGCATTCAACCTGACGAAGCTGCGGGCCGAGTTCCGCCACCAGGCGGACGGCTCCGGCGTGTTCGAGTCCGGCCAGAACCCGATCATCGTCGGCCAGGCCGCTTACAACTCCGCCTACGGGACGAGCTTCGCCTCGAGCGGCTGGTGCAACGCCCCGGGCAGCACGAGCACGCGCTGTGACGGCTTCGCCCGGATTTCGGAGCAGGGCGGCGAGGCATTCGGCTTCAACACCCTGCGGGCGCCGAACGCGAAGCTGTCCGTGATGATCGAGCCGAAGGCCATCCAGGACGAGACGAGCGAGACCGCCTTCGACGAGTTCGGGCGGATGAGCGCGAACCTCGGTCTCGAGCAGGTCCCGGCGCAACCGGGACTCCAGAACAACATCCTGTTCCCGTACACCGGGCCGATCACCGAGATCATCGATGCGTCGGGGCTGCCGACCCTGTCGCCGGACGACATGGAGGTCACGCCGATCGCGACCGGCGACGACGGGACCCAAATCTGGAAGATCACCCACAACGGCGTCGACACCCACCCGATCCACTTCCACCTGTACGACGTCCAGCTCATCAACCGCGTGACCTGGGACAACATCATCAAGCCGCCCGACCCGACCGAGCTCGGCTGGAAGGACACGATCCGCGTCAGTCCGCTCGAGGACACGATCGTCGCCCTCCGGCCGGTCATCCCGTGGCTGCCGTTCGACCTGCCCAACAGCATCCGGCTGCTCAGCCCGATGATGCCCGAGGGGATGGTCCTGGCCAGTGCCACGCTCGCCGAGCAGCTCGGGCTGGCGATCACCTCGTTCGCTCCGAACGGGGATCCGATCGACGTCGTCAACCACTACGTCAACTTTGGCGCCGAGTACGTCTACCACTGTCACATCCTCAGCCACGAGGAGATGGACATGATGCGGCCGGTGTCGGTGGCCCTCCCGCCGCGGACCCCGGACGGGCTCTCGACTGCCGTCGTGGCCGTCCAGGGATCGAACGGGACGCTCCGCCTGACCTGGAACGACACGTCGCTCAACGAGACCGCCTTCCGCGTCCAGCGGATGCAGGTCGGGACGGGCACGTGGGCGGACCTGGCGACGATCGCGCCGCCGCTCGAGACCGCCAATACGACCGGAGCGATGACGTACGACGACACGACATTCCGGACGAACCGCGCGTACCAGTACCGGGTCATCGCGGTCAACACTGTCGGCGACACGTGGAACTATGCCGACCCGAACCTCAACGAGATCGTCGCCGGCGGGTTCCCAACTGTCACCCTGACGGCGGTGTCGGAGCCGGTCGACAGCCCGCCGGCAGCACCGTCCAACCTGTCTGCCGCGCTCCAGGCCGGTCCGAGCGGATCGCAGCCGCAGATCCAGTTGACCTGGCGCGACAACGCGACGACGGAAACGGGTTTCGTCGTCGAGCGGCAGGTCAACGGTGGCGGCTTCGCGCCGATCGCCACGCCGCCGGCATTCGCCGGCACGGGCACCGTGACCCCACCGTTCGTCGATCCGGACGTCGCGCCCGGGAGCACGGTCCAGTACCGCGTCGCAGCGGTCAATGCCGGTGGCCGGTCAGCCTACTCGAACACGGTCACCGTCGTCGTACCGGCGGTTCCGGGCGCACCGACGGCCGTGAGCGCGACCAACGGCGCGAACCAGGGCTCGCTCCGGCGGGTGGTCCTCAGCTGGACCGACACCGCGACGAACGAGACCGGGTTCACGATCCAGCGGTCCACCGATCCCGGCTTCGCGACCGTCACGGCGACGAACGTCGGCGCCAATGCGCAAACGGCGACGATCTCCGGGTTGCTCGCGAACACGAACTACTACTTCCGGATCCGGGCCAATGCCGGTGCCGCCGTCTGGTCCGACTGGGTGACGGCCACGCCGTTGCCGATCCTCACGAACCCGTAGTTCGAGTCGTCATCGTCCCCGGCGGCGGCCTCGTGCCGGCGCCGGGGACGGCTGACCCGCAGTTCGTATCAGACCAGGAGTAAGCCCCTTGAACCGGCCTGCATCGAGCACCTGGCGATCGTCACCGGCCGCCCGTCGTGGTCCCCCGATCCATCTCGCCGTCGAGGCCCTGTTCGTGACCCTGCTCGTCGTCGCGACGGCCTGGTCGTGGCCTCGAACGCCTTCCGGGAGAGGGCCCTCCGCCGGCATGGGCGGCGCCGGATCCGCCGGCGATTCCGCCGTGACAGTCGGAGCGCTCGCGTCGACCGCGAGTTTCGCGCCGCTCGACGCTCCGCGCACGGCGGCCCGCGTCGTGATCATCGTTGGTCCGGCCGGAGCCGCCACGGCGCGCTACCGGGCCGAGGCGGAGGAGGCGGCCGCCGTCGCCCGGCGGCTGTCGAGCGACGTCGTCACGATCTACTCCCCGGAGGCCACCTGGGACCACGTGAGACCGGCGCTCCACGGCGCGTCCATCGTCGTCTATCTCGGACATGGCAACGGCTGGCCCAGCCCGCACCGCAGTGAGCTCTATCCACTTACCCAGAACGGCCTCGGCCTCAACCCGGTCGCAGGCGGCGACGACGTCCAGCACCAATATTTCGGTGAGGCCTACATCCGGGAGCACGTCCGCCTGGCGCCCGGGGCGGTCGTGCTGCTTCATCACCTGTGCTACGCGTCCGGGACCTCTGAGCCGGGCGTCCCGGAGGGCTCGCTCGGCGAGGCCCAGCAGCGCATCGACAACTTCGCCGCGGGCTGGCTCGACGCCGGCGCCGGGACGGTCGTCGCCGAGGCGCGGATCGGGCCCGCCTACTACGTCGCCGGACTGCTCTCCGGCGCCGCAGGCGCGGAGGCGCTGTGGCACGCCTCGCCCGCCCGCCGCGGCCACGTCACCTCGTTTGACTCGGTCCGGGTTCCGGGCGCCGCGGCTGCGCTCGACCCGGATCGCGAGTGGAGCGGGTTCTTCCGCTCGCTCGTCACGCGTCCGACCGTCCCGGGGGTCGCCGGACAGCCCGTCGCGTTCGGGCCGATCCCGTCGCTCGCCGCGATGGGCTTCACCTTCTCTGCGCCGACACTCGACTCGGCGCCGTTGACCGGGTCGACGACCCGCGTGTCGGTGCCAGTCGTCGCGCCGCCGAACGTCACGCTGCCGGATGGCATCCAGCTGGCGACCCGCTGGATCCCACTCGACGTGCCGCCTCTGGCGATGAGCGCGGTGCCCACGGATGAGCCGGCGGCGTCGGCCGATCCGAGCCCGGCGGCGTCGGCCGATCCGAGCCCGGCGGCGTCGGCCGATCCGAGCCCGGTGGCGTCGGCCGATCCGAGCCCGGTGGCGTCGGCTGATCTGGGCCCGCTGGCGTCGGGGGCCCCCGGAACCGCACCATCGGCGTCGGCGACGCCGGACGTCGCGGAGCTGCCGACCGATCTCGTCGTCCCGGAGGCTCCCGGCGAGGTCGTCGAGCCGCGGGTGGCGACCGTGTCGGACGGCACGGTCACGATCGACTCGATCGCGCCCGCCGCACCCGGCCTGTACCGGCTCGTCGTGACGCTCCACGCGCCCGACGGACGAGCCTATGACGCGGCGACCCAGTCGCTTATGCAGTCGCTCATCGTGCGCGTGTCGCTGCCGCTGTCCGCACGATTCGGCGTTCCCGCGGAGGCCCGCGTCGCTCCCGGCGGGCTCCTCCAGCTCCCGGTGCGGGTGACGAACACGGGCCGAATCCCATGGGACCTCGGGATGGAGCCGGGAGCGTCCCGGCGTGGCGACCGGACCGAACTCGACGAACCGCGGCTCATCGCGCGGTGGGTCGACCTCGACGGAGACGAACGGCTCGCGCCGGCGAGCGACGTAACCCTCCGGGTCGCGCCCGGAGCGAGCGAGGTCGTCACGATCGGTGTCGTCGCGCCGCTGCGACCCGGCTCGTACCTCGTCGTGCTCGACGTCCGAGCCCCGCTGTTCGGATCACTCGTTGCGTCGGGGATGGAGCCCGGTGTCGTCCGGGTGGAGGTCCTCGATGCGGTACCGGCCGGATCGGTCGGTACCGCGACCTAGGCAGTCGGGGTGAGCGCGGCCAGCCCCGAATCTGCCTCGCTGGTTGTTGCTCCGACGGCACCCTTCGCTGAGCCGGCCTTCGGGCGGTCGGACGAACCTCAGCCGGCGGACGACTCGTCGCTGTCGGGCACGACGAGCACCTGCTCGTCGCACGTCGGGCACGCGTAGATCGTGCCGCTCGTCCAACCGCGCTCGGGATCGACGTCGGCCGGATCGTGGGCCGATCGCGGCTCGAGCCGCGTCCAGCTGTCGCCGTGACGGTGCATGAGATTGAGCGCGAGTGGGCTGTAGAGCCTCGGGTCCATGCGTCCTCCTGGCTGGCCGCCTCGTCAGCGGCGGCCGCGTTCCTCCTGGTCGAGCGACCAGATTCGACGAGTGCCGAATCCCTTGACCTCGACCTCGCCGAGATCCGTGCATATGAAGTCGTCGCGAATGAGCGCCCTCGTCTCGTCGGTGATGATGATCTGCATCGGCTCGGCCAGGCCCTCCATCCGGGCCGCGAGGTTCACGCCGGGGCCGAAGATGTCGTAGACGTACTTCTGGACGCCGACGATCGAGCCGATGACGGGCCCCGTGTGGATGCCGATCCGGCAACGCCACTGCTCCGGATGCGACGCGTTGCGCCGTTCGAGATAGCGCCGAAAGCGCAACGCGACCTTGGCCAGGTTGACCGCGTGGTCCGGGCTGGGATCGGGCAGGCCGGCAACCGCCATGTAGGCGTCCCCGATCGTCTTCATCCGCTCGCACCCGAACAGTTCCACGATGCGGTCGAACGCGCTGAAGATGTCGTTGAGCTCCGCGATCGTCGAGGCCGGGTCGCGGGCGATCGCCATGCTCGTGAAACCGACGAAGTCGAGCATGAGGATCGACGCCTCGTCGAAGCGCTGGGGCGTCGTCGAGCCGAAGTCCTTGAGCTCCTCGTAGACCGCGCGCGGCATGATGTTGAGGAGGAGCTTCTCGACCCGCTCCTTCTCCCGCTGGAGGTCCCGCGCGTTGCGCTCGGCGAGCTTCGAGTACGAGTCGAGCATGTACTCGGCTTCCTTGCGTTTCGACGCGTCGTACGCCTCGAGCACGAGGTAGTCGCGACCGCCCGTGCCGAGCGAGCAGCGGCGGATGAGCACATCGAGCGTCACCGCGCGGGCGCCGGAGCCCACCTCGGTCTCGAACGTGAACGGCCGGCCGCTCTCGAGCCGGTTGCGCACCCGGCCGACGTCGAGGCCGGGAACCCGCGCCGCAAGGTCGTCGTCCGACTCCGCCGTGGCCGCGAACCACTCGAAGAACCGGGCGTTCTCGAACAGGATCGACCAGTCGTCGAGGTCCGCCACCGCGAGGCCCACGCCGAGGGTCTGGAACAGGTAGCGGACGAGGTCCGCGTCGACGTCGGCGCTCGCCGTCGGCGTCGTGGTCGGTTGCTCGGTCGTCGCCATCTCAGTCGCCGGTCACGATGACGGGTTCGCGCCGCCGCACGGCGGCCTCGACGGCGGCGACGTCGTCCGGGGCGACGTCGTACTCCTCGAGGGCGGCACGCAGGTGATCGGCAACCTCGGCGAACTCGTCGTGCGAGATGCCGAGGTGCTGATGCACCCGGCGCAGGTGATCGTCGGTGAAGCTGCCCGGACCACCCATGACGGCCGAGATGAACTTCGTCTGGTGGTCGATCAGACGGCGCATGTCGATGTGCTCGAAGTAGTGCGCCAGCGCCGGCGAGTCGAGCACTCGCTCGTAGAACGAGGACACGACGCGCCGGACGGTCGCGAAGCCCCCCGCACGCTCGAAGATGGTCGTCGATGCCATGGGCCGCTCCCCTCGTGCGGGCCCAAGCGTACCGCGACCGATCCACCGGCTGCGCGACGGTCGGCCGACGGCGACGCCTGACGGACCGAATCTGACCTCGCGATCAGCTCTTCGTCGGTCGGACGAGCCGTCCTCGCCGGCTGATCGCGTGCGTCGCGAGGGCGGCCACGCCCATCGCGATGAGGGCGCGTTCCGCCGGCGGCATCGGCCGCACGGCGGTCAGGAACTGGTCCGCGCGGGCGCGATCGACGACGCGGAGGAGCGCCTGGCCCCGCTGGGTCAGCCACAGCGTGCGCTGTCGCCGATCCTCCGTCTCCGGCCGACGCTCGATGAGGCGGCGCCGAACGAGGCCGTCGATGAGCCGGCTCGTCGCGGACGGCGACCGCCCGATCGCATCGGCCAGGTCCGTCACGGTCGTCGTCCGTCCATCGGCCAGGACATACAGGGCGGCGAGCTGGGTGAACCCGAGGCGCAGCTCACCGAGCTGGGACGCGAACCCGATCACGAGCTCCCGCCACAGCGCGCGACCCATCGCCACGCGTTCCGAGATCTGGCGAACGTTCTGGATCCGGCTGCCGGCAGCCAGCACCGGGGCGGACAGGTCCGCCTCGAACGTGCGGGCGATCGCACGGCGGGGCGCGGCGCGGCGGGTGGATCTGGGGCGGTCGAGGGCCATCGCTGAAGCGTACGGGCACGGAACGGTGCGTGCAATCGCGCATGCATCTCACGCTCCGGCGCGCGTGCGACGCCGACAATCGTCCCAGTTTCGCGCCTCGCGCCGTTTCAGCGCGAGTCCATTCCGGAGGTCGTTTGAGCCGCATCGCGTTCGTCTTCCCGGGCCAGGGGTCCCAGTCCGTCGGCATGGGCCGGGCCCTCGCGTCCGCGTCGGCCGCGGCGGCGGCAGTCCTGCGGGAGGCCGATGCGGCACTCGGCGAGCCGATCACGGACCTTGCGTGGGGCGGCCCGGCGGAGACGCTCGACCGGACGGAGAACGCCCAGCCGGCGCTCCTTGCCACGTCGATCGCCTATCTGCGCGCCTTGCGCGAGCATCTCGCGGCGGAGGGATCGGACCTCGATCCGGCGTTCGCCGCGGGGCACTCCATGGGCCAGTACTCGGCGATGGTCGCGGCGGGTGCGCTGTCGCTCGCCGATGGGATCCGCCTCGTGCGAGAGCGCGGGCGACTCATGCAGGCCTCCGGCCAGGGCCGTGATGGCGCGATGGCGGCGATCATCGGGCTCGACGAAGCCATGCTGCCGGAACTGGTCGCGGCGGCCGGTGCCCACGGCACGTTCGGGGTCGCCAATCGCAACGCACCGGGCCAGGTGGTCGTCTCCGGCGAGCGCGCGGCCATCGAGGCGGCCGCCCGGATCGCGAAGGACCTCGGCGCCCGAAAGGCGATCGTCCTGCCGGTTTCGGTCGCCGCGCACTCGCCGCTCATGGCGGAGGCGGCCGAGGGCATGCGCGCGGTGCTCAGCGCGGTCGAGTTCCACGACCCGGCCGTCCCACTCCTCGCGAACGCGGACGCCCGCCCGATCACGACCGCGGAGGGGTGCCGGGCCGAGCTCGTCGAGCACCTCACGGCGGGCGTCGACTGGGTCGCGGCCGTCGAGCGGATGCGCAGCGCGGGCGTGACGACGTTCCTCGAGATCGGTCCCGGTCGCGTGCTGACCGGCCTCATCAAACGGATCGCCCCGGAGGCGGAGGCGGTCGCCATTGACGACCCCAGCGCACCCGGCGGCCTCGCCATTCCATCCGGCGCGACGACCGCGCCGGCCTGACGCTTCGACGAACTCAACCGGAGGACTTCCTCACCCGTGCGCACACCCGATTACTCCCGCCGCGTCGCCGTCACCGGACTCGGCGTCATCAGCCCGGTCGGCAACGACCGCGAGACCGCCTGGTCGAACCTGATCCGCGGCGTGTCCGGGATCGGCGAGATCACCAAGTTCGACACGTCACCGTACGAGCAGAAGGCCGCCGGCGAGGTCCGCGACTTCGACGCCCGCGCGTGGATGGATCCGAAGGCCGCCCGGCGAAGCGAGACGAGCCTCCATTTCGGCGTCGCCGCCGCGAAGCAGGCCCTCGCCGACTCCGGGTTCGTCATCGATGACTCGAACCGGACCGACGTCGGCGTCGTGTTCGGCTCCGGCGCCGGTGGCCAGCAGCTCATGATCGACAACTTCCGGACCCTCCTCGACAAGGGGCCGGACCGCGTCGCCCCCACGTTCATCGCCAACGCGCTCGTCGACTCGTGCTCGGGGATGATCGCCATCGAGACGGGGGCGATCGGGCACAACGTGTGCATCGTGTCGGCCTGCGCGACCGGCACGCACAACGTCGCGGAGGGCGCGGAGGCGATCCGGCGCGGCGACTGCATCGCGGTCATCTCCGGCTCCACGGAGGCGCCGCTCCTCGAGGTCGCCCACGCCGGGTTCGGCAACATGCGCGGGCTCGGCAACCCGCGGCCCGGAGAGCCGATCTCGACCGTGTCGCGCCCGTTCGACCTGACCCGTGACGGGTTCGTCCTCGGCGAGGGTGCGGCGTCCCTGTTCCTCGAGGACCTCGAGCTGGCGAAGGCGCGCGGTGCGCACATCTATGCTGAGGTGGTCGGCTACGGATCGGCTGCCGATGGGTGGGACATGATCCAGCCGATCGAGGGCGGAACTGGCTCGGCCCGGGCGATGAAGATGGCGCTCGATCGCCGCGGCGTGCCGGCCGTCGAGGTCGACCTCATCAACCCGCACGGGACGTCGACGCCGATGGGCGACAAGCGCGAGGCCGAGGCGATCTGGACGGTCTTCGGCGAGCACACTCCGAAGGTCGCGATCAGCGCGACGAAGTCGATGACCGGGCACATGATGGGCGGCGCCGGGGCGTTCGAGGCGTTCGCGACGGTGCTGTCGGTCGACCAGCAGTGCGTGCCGCCGACGATCAACTACCGAGACCGGGACCCGGAGGTCGACCTGTGGGTGGTAACCGACGCGACCCCGATGCCGATCCGCTACGCGCTGTCGAACAATATCGGGCTGGGCGGCCACAACGGAGCCGTCATCTTCAAGCGGTACGACGGTGACTGATCGGGCGCACTCGCCGCGTTGACACCTGTGCTCCTCGCTCACGCGCCTTGGGGCGCGCTCGCTCCGGTGCTCGGTGTCGCCTTGCGCCTGCGCCCGCTGAGCCACCGTCGGGCTCGAGCCGACTCGGGTCCTCGCGGTCGCCCTGCGCCCGGGGCCGCTGAGTCGCCCTCGGTTCGAGGTGGGTTCGGTGCTCGGCGTCGCCTTGCGCCTGCGCCCGCTGAGCCACCGTCGGGCTCGAGCCGACTCGGGTCCTCGCGGTCGCCTTGCGCCCGCGCGCCAATTCGCACGTGACTGAGAACGGTCGCGCGCACGCTCGCCGGACAGCCGGATCTGACAGAACGCTCACGTGGCCGAGCGTGCGGAACGCGAGTTTCATTCACGCATGCGTTGGGTGCGACCGCAACGTGACCCACGTCGGCGATCGGCCGGAAGGTCACCCGGTATCATCCGGGCGACCTTCCACTCAGAGGTGAACCGTGCCGCCCAGCGCTGATCCTGCCCGCCGCGCCGTCGTGACCGGAATCGGCGCCGTGACGCCGATCGGCAACGACGCGCCCACGTACTGGGCGAACCTGCTCGCGGGCGTGAGCGGTGCCGGTCCGATCACGTCATTCGACGCGACCGGGTTCGACGTCCGGATCGCGGCCGAGGTCAAGGACTACGATCCGACGATCGCCCTCGATCGGAAGATGGCGCGCCGGATGAGCCGCTTCATCCACTTCGGTGTCGGTGCCGCCAAGGAGGCCGTCGAGGACGCCGGCCTCGACTTCTCCGACTGGCCGATCGAGCGGCGCGACCGCGCCGCCGTCGTGATCAACACCGGCGGCGGCGGCATGGAACAGGTCACCGACGGCGCCGACACGCTCCGCGAACGCGGTCCGGGCCAGGTTTCGCCGTTCGCGATCCCCGCCCTGTCCGGGTCGATGGCGGCGGCGCAGGTGTCGATGAAGTACGGCCTGACCGGGCCGGTCATGACCCAGGTCGCCGCCTGCGCGAGCGGCGTGATCGCGTTCCAGGATGCCCTCCGCCTGATCCAGAGCGGCGAGTGCGACGTGGTCCTCGCCGGCGGCTCGGAGGCGCCGCTCCTGCCGATCGCCTTCGCCGCCCTCGGCAACATGGGCGCCCTCTCCAAGCGCAACGACGACCCTGAACATGCCTCGCGCCCGTTCGACCGCGACCGCGACGGGTTCCTGTTCGGCGAGGGAGCCGGGGTGTGCGTCATCGAGTCGGCCGAGCACGCCCTCGCGCGCGGGGCGACGATCCGGGCCGAAGTGATCGGTGCCGCCCTCACAGCGGATGCGTTCCACATCAGTGCGCCCGAGCCAACCGGACGCGGCGCGGCGCTGGCGATGACGCGGGCCCTCCAACACGCCGGGATCGCGCCCGACGAGGTCGACTACATCGTCGCCCACGGGACATCGACCCCGCTCAACGACGTGACCGAGACGCGGGCGATCAAGGCGGCGTTCGGCGACCACGCCTACCGCGTCCCGATCTCGTCGCCGAAATCGATGGTCGGCCACCTCCTCGGGGCGGCCGGTGCGGTAGCTGCGATCGCGGCGATCCGCTCGATCGAGACCGGCCTCATCGCCCCGACGGCGAACCTCGAGAACCCTGACCCCGAGTGCGACCTCGACTACGTCCCGCTCGTCAAGCGCGAGGCCCGCGTCGACACCGCGATCGTCAACGGCTTCGGGTTCGGCGGCCAGAACGCGGTGGCCGTCTTCCGCCGCTTCGTGGCCTGACGGAACGTCGCCGGCCGGCGCGACCGGTCAGCCGACCGAGCCCTCGAACTCGTCGATCGCCGAGCGGAGGTGACCGGGCACGGCGATCGGGCGTTCCGCCGCGTAGTCGTACGACACGAGCACGGAGTCCGCGACCGCGATGAGGCGCGCCTGGCCGTAGCGGCTTGCCGGGGCGGTGATCCGGTGCTCCATCGAGAAGCTCGATCGGCCGACCCGCGACACGCGCGTCTCGACAGCCAGGGTCTCGCCGTAGAAGGCGGGCGCGCGATACGTCATCCGGACCTCGGCGAGGATCATCCCCTCCTCCGCTCCGTGGGCGCCGAGCGGCAGCGGGCGCCCGGTCACGCGCTCGTAGTAGTCGGCCCGGGCGATCTCGCAGTAGGTGAGGTACGCGGCGTTGTTGACGTGTCCCATGGCGTCGGTATCGGCGAACCGAACCTCGATGTCGCGCCGATGGGCGAACGTCCCCGGCAGGTCACGGGAATCGTCCGGAACGGGGAGCCGCGCGCGCGGAGCAGCCATGCCGGGTCGACTATAGGCGCCACACGGTCGATCTGAGTCGCCCGTTCCCACGTTCTGCCCGCCTGACCGATCCGCGCGGCCCGGACTCAGGCCGAACCTCGGATGACCAACCGCAGCCGAGGAGACCGCGATGAACACGACGACCCGCCGACCCTCACGCCGATCCGCCCCCGCCGACCGTCGGCCGGCGAGAACGACGTACCGGCTCCTGGCGATCAAGGGGATGACGCCGGCGGAGGCCGGCAACCTGACCGCGTACTCGATCGGGATCGGCCCGATCGACGGCGGCTGGACGGTCCGCGAGATCGAGCGGCTTCGGTTTCTCCGCTACCTCGTCGACGCCGGCCGCGTCACGAGCTGACAACCAGGAGCAGTCGCGACGGACTCGCCCTAGTCGACGACGAGCGTGCCGACCATGCCGGCCTCGGCGTGGCCCGGCACCGTGCAGACGAATTCGTACGTCCCCGGGCGGTCGATCCGGACGCGGATCCGTGCCGTCTGGCCGGGCCGCGCGGCGACGTCGACGTTCGCGATCCCCTCGACCTCGAGGTCGTGGAAGATCGGATCTTCGTTGCGCAGCGTGATGACGACCCAATCGCCGGCCCGAACATGGGCTTCGGCCGGCTCGAACCTGACCTCCCGCGCGACGACGTCCACGCGCTGGGCGCCGGCATCGATCGCGCGATCGGCCGCCATGACGCCACCGGCCGCAAGGAGCGAGGCGATCGCGACGACCACGAGGTACCACGCTTCCCGCGCTCGGGCGACGACGCCGCGTCCGGTTGGCCGATGCGCGTCCGGCCGCGCATCGTAGCCACGGAGGCGGAGCGAGTTCGTCACGACGGCGACCGACGAGAGGGCCATCGCACCGGCCGCCAGCGCCGGGTTGAGCGTGACCCCGAAGGCCGGGAAGAGGGCGCCCATCGCCACAGGGATGAGCAGCACGTTGTAGGCGAACGCCCAGAACAGGTTCTGGCGGATCGTCCGCATCGTGGCGCGCGACAGCCCGATGGCCGCCGCGACGCCGCGCGGATCGCCACCGACGAGCGTGACGTCGGACGCCTCGATGGCCACGTCCGCACCGGTCCCGATCGCCACGCCGAGATCGGCCTGGGCGAGCGCCGGCGCATCGTTGATCCCGTCGCCGACCATCGCGACGGTCCGGCCGTCCGCCTGGAGCGACTCGACCTTGGCGGCCTTGTCGCCGGGCAGCACCTCGGCGAGCACGTGATCCGGCGCGATCCCGACCTGCCGCGCCACCGCCTCCGCCGTCGATCGGGCGTCGCCGGTGACGAGCCACACGTCGAGTCCGAGCGCGGTCATCTCGCGGACCGCCGCCGCGGCCTCCGCCTTGATCGGGTCGGCGATGGCGAAGAAGCCGGCGGCCCGGCCGTCGATCGCGACGTACGCCGGGGTGCGGCCCTCGGCTGCCGCCCGACCGGCCGCGTCGCCGAGCACCTCGACATCGATGCCGCGTTCGGCGAGCAGCCGGGCGTTTCCGACGAGGACGGCACGGCCGTCGACGAGCGCCTCGACACCGTGGCCGGCGACGGCGGCGAATCCTTCGACGCGCCCGAAGCCGAGCTCGTCCTCGCGTGCCCGAGCGTGGATGGCGGCCCCGACGGGATGTTCGCTGCCCTTCTCGGCGGCGCCGGCGAGATCGAGCAGGGTCCGCTCGTCGAACGGCGCGGCGGCGACGATCTCCGCCACGGCGGGTCGGCCGAGGGTGAGCGTGCCGGTCTTGTCGAGGATCACCGTGTCGACCCGATGGGCGCCCTCGAGCGCCTCGCCACCGCGGATGAGGATGCCCGCCTCCGCCCCGCGGCCGGTCCCGACCATGATCGCCGTCGGCGTGGCGAGTCCCATCGCGCACGGGCAGGCGATGACGACGACGCCGATGAAGGCGGTCACGGCGAAGGTCAGGCGCGGCTCCGGCCCGCCGAGCAACCAGATCACAAAGGTCGCGCCGGCGATGACGAACACGATCGGCACGAACACCGCGCTGATCCGGTCCGCCAGGCGCTGGATCGGCGCCTTGGAACCCTGGGCGCGCTGGACCATCTCGACGATCCGGGCGAGCGCGGTGTCGCGCCCCACGTGGGTCGCGCGGAAGACGAAGCTGCCGGCCGTGTTGAGCGTCGCGCCGATGACCTCGTCGCCGGGACGCTTCGTCGCCGGGATCGGCTCACCGGTGAGCATCGACTCGTCGACGGCGGAGGTGCCCTCGACGACGCGGCCGTCGACCGGGATCTTCTCGCCCGGCCGGACCCGGAGCAGGTCGCCCGGCTGCACCTGCTCGAGCGGGACGTCGACCTCCTCGTCGCCGCGGACGAGCCGGGCCGACTTCGCCTGAAGGCCGACGAGACGACGGATCGCGCCGGTCGTCTGGCCCTTGGCGCGGGCCTCGAGCCACCGGCCGAGGAGGATGAGGCCGATGATGATCGTCGACGAGTCGAAGTACGTCTCCGTGTGCATCCCGGCTTCGTGGATGATCTCCGGGTACATCGTCACGAACACGCTGTAGCCCCAGGCCGCGCTGATTCCCGCGGCCACGAGGGTGTCCATCGTCGTCGTTCCGTGGCGGAGGGCGCGCCATGCCGCCTGATAGAACCGTCGCCCGGCCCAGAACTGGATGAAGGTCGCAGGCCAGAGGATGAGCTTGTTGATGTCCTCCATGGCCACCGACGTCTGCGGCCAGAACATCGCGACCATGATCGCGACCGCGGCCGCGATCGAGACCGAGGACTGGATGAGCAGGGTCCGCGTCTCGCGTGCCCGCTCTGCGATCCCCTCGTCGACCTCGTCGGCGAGCGTCGGCTCGACGTCGTCCGCGGCCCGCGCGGCCTGTGGCTTCAACTCGTAGCCGGCCGCCTCGATCGCGCCGACGAGCTCCGTCCGACCGGCCACGTCCGGCAGGTAGCGGATCGTCGCGACCTCGGTGGCGAGGTTGACCGTCGCGTCCTCGACCCCGGGCGTCTTCTTGAGGAACCGCTCGATCCGGTTGACGCACGACGCGCACGTCATCCCGGCGACGGGCAGCGCGACCTCGACGGGCTGGGCGGAGGCGGCGGACGGGGACACTGGGCTTGCGGCGGACTCGGTCGTCATACTCTAGGGGAGTATAACCGATGCGGGATGCCTGGAGCAAGCCGCCGGGGCGCGATCCGGGCACAATACCGGCGACCCATGCCGCCCGACTCCCCGATCCTCGTCGCCGCCGTCGCCGCGCCGTGGGGGCCGATCCACCTCGCGGTGGACGACGAGGCGGTCCTGGCCCTCGAGGTGCTGACGCCGGCCGAGGCGTTCGTCGCGAACCTGGAGCGCCGGCTCGGCCGATCGGTCGATCTCGCCCGGGCGGGGCAGACGACGA
>DASTOB010000125.1:0-6429 GCA_035720425.1 Candidatus Limnocylindrales bacterium | reverse complement strand
GCGGCCGCGTAGTTGATGCCGGCCACGATCGCGAACTGGCCGATCAGGTTGAACCATGCGGTCCACCAGCCCCAGTTCTTGTTCTTCATCTTGGAGGCCCAGTAGTAGAGGCCTCCGGCGGTCGGGTAGGCGGACGCGATCTCGGCCATCGAGGCCGCGATCGTGAGCACGAAGACCGTGACGAGCGGCCAGCCGATGAGCACGGCGGCGGTGCCGGCCCAGGCCAGTCCGTAGTCGTACAGGATGACCGCGCCGGTCAGGATCGAAATGATCGAGAAGCTGATCGCGAAGTTGCTGAAGCCGCCCATCGTGCGGAACAGCTCCTGCGCATAGCCGAGCCGGTGCAGGTCCCGGATGTCCTGCTTGATGACGTCCTCGCGTGATCGGCCTTGAGTCATCAATTCCTCCCTGGCTGTGCGGCTCGCCGGAATTTGGGCCACCGGCGAGTCGACCCGGACGTCTCCCGCCCGGGAGCGGAACGAGCCGGCATCGACAGCGCGGTGCCGGGCGATGACGCTGGGACGAGGGGCGGCGCCTGGGCCGCCGGCGCACCGTGGGGACGACGGTGCTGATCGGTCGCCGGTCCTCCTTTCTCGACGGAGGCGGGTTCACGCGCGGTCCCGCCCGCGGCTCGTCACGGCGTGCCGCGCACCCTCCCGCGCGGCGGCCGATCGATGGCCGGACTATACGCCGCCGCGGACCGCCGTCACGGACCGATTCGCCGCCGTTTCGCAGGCCGATCCGGGCCTGTCGCCCGGAGTCGCGGTCTGGCTAGTAGAGCATCGTCGTGCCGGTCGGGAAGGCGAAGTCGAACGTTCCCGGCGCGAGCACGACGTCCGGCTCGAGGACCACGACCTGGGCGTCGCGGGTCACGTCGCCGGCGATCGTCTCGGTGAGGCGGGTGATGATCCCATCGAGTCGATCGACGGCGACCCGAATGTGGAAGTCCCGGCGGTCCGCGGCACCCTCGATCGTGCGCGGGTGGTCGCACTCGAGGACGACCGCCTCACGCCCGGCCGCGACGTCCGTGCCACTGATCCAGCAGCGACCCGTGGCGAGCACGTTCTGGCAGTAGCCGGCGGGGTGGACGAACGTGTCGGGCAGCGTCTCCATCGGCAGCGCGGTGATCGGCACGTACACGCGCGACGAACCGGGCAGGTCCGGCCCGTCGAGGCCCTGGACGGGCCGGCGGACCGGTCGTTCCGTGCCCAGGCGATGCGGCGCCGAGTAGGTCCGGACCACCTCGCCGTCGGAGACCCACGTTTCGTAGTTGCCGGCGACGCCCCGGTCCGGCTCGCTCGTGGTGACCCGTGCGTGCCCCCGGTGTCGAAGCGCGACCTCCATGAGCACGAGGTGCTCGCCGCGCGCGGTGAACGTCCGCTCCTCGATCCGCATGCGGAGCGTCTCGAAGCGCGACTCCGCGTCGCGCATGAACGTGAACAGGTCCGCAACCGTCGGTAGCCCGGCCGGCAACGCGACGAGCTCCGCCTGCCGCCGACCACCGTGGGCGGTCGGAACGAGCGCGGCGCGATCCCAGATCCTCGACGTGGTCATCGGGCGGAATTGTAGCGGGAGGTACCGCTTGACAATCGCCCGATCGGGTGTATATATCGAATGGCGCTATACCGAGATGCGTTATACCGCACCGCGAGTGAGGGAGGCACGGGCCATGGTCAGGACAGTGAGGATCGCGGTGGCCGCGGGGGCCGTCGCCGTCATGCTCGCCACCGCGGTCGGCGCGGCCGGTTCGTCGGCGGTCCACGCGCGGGCGTCGCTCGTCGGGACAGACGGACAGCCGATCGGCTGGGCCCGCTTCGTCGAGGACGCAACCGGCGTCGTCCACGTCAACGTCCACGTCTCGGGATTGACTCCTGGGCTGCACGGCATCCACCTCCACGCGGTCGGCCTGTGCGAGCCGACGACGTTCGGCTCTGCCGGCGGCCATCACAACCCGCTCGGCGCGACACACGGCCTCGACAGCGCCTCCGGTGGGCACGCGGGCGACCTGCCGAACCTGACGGTCAACGAGGCCGGCGTGGGTCGGCTCGTCGCGCGCACCGACCGTGCCACCCTGTCGGCCGGGGCCACCTCCGTCTTCGACGGCAACGGCAGCGCGATCGTCATCCACGCCGGTCCGGACGACCAGGTGACCGACCCGACCGGCAACAGCGGCAGCCGCGCGGCGTGCGGCGTGATCGAATGGGACTGACCGCGCATTCGGCGGCCGGGTCGCCGCGCGGGCGGCTCGGCCGCTTCCTTGAGCCGGCGCTGTGGATCCTCGTCACGCTCGCCGGCGGGCCGCGGACGGCGGTCGGCCTGTTCGACGGCGTTCGCCGTCTCGACGGTCCGGTCGGTCACGGGACGCTGCTCGGAGCGCTCGCCCGTCTCGAGCAGCTCGGCCTCGTCGATGCCGAGCCGGCCGACCGTGGACGCCCGGCGTATCGTCTGTCCGGGGTTGGCTCGGTGGCCGCCGGCGCAGCCACGGACCTCATCTCGCGACCGACGATGGAGGCTGGACGCGCATGACCCAGGAATTGACCGAGCTCGGGCGGTTCGCGGAGCCGTCGATGTACATCCTCGTCGCGCTGTCGGACGGACCCAAGCACGGCTACGCGATCATGACCGACGTCGAGGCGATCTCCGGCGCGCCGCTCGGCCCGGGGACGCTGTACGGGGCGCTGGCCCGGCTCGAGCGACGCGGGCTCATCGAGGCACTCGAGCCGGACGAGCGGCGCCGGCCGTACCGGCTCACGGCGCTCGGTGCGACGACGCTCAAGGTGCAGCTCGAGGGCCTCGCCGGGTTCGCCCGGACGGGGCTCGCGCGGCTGAAGGAGACCCGCACATGAGCCGCCTCGTGTCGCTCTATCCGCGCCGCTGGCGGGCCCGCTATGGGGACGAGTTGCTGGGGCTCCTGGCGGAGCGACCGCCGTCGGGTCTCGACCGGCTCGACCTCATCCGCGGGGCCGTCGACGCGCGCCTCCACCCGGGTCTCGCCGGGCCGGGCGAACTCGCGCCGATCGATGCCCGCGCCGCGCGACACCGCCGCGCCGGGATCGTCACGCTCGTCGGCGCGGGGCTGTGGCTCGGTGGCATGGTCGTCGCGATCAACGGCCCCGTCGTCTACGACTCGTGGGGAACGTATCGCGAAGGGGGCGCCGCATTGCCGCTCATCATCGCGGCCACGGCCCTTCTCGCATTCGGCCTCGCCGGAACGGCCGAGCGCCTGCCGTCCGGGGTGTGGCTCGGGCGGGTCGGCGCGCTGGCGTCCGGCGCCGGCTTCCTCCTCTGGTCGGTCGCTCCGTGGGTCATGGCGACCGGCGCCGTCGGGGTCCTCGGGTTCACCGTGCTCGGGGTGTCGGCCATCCGATCCGGGCAGTGGCCCGCCTGGGCGCTCGGCCTCAGCCTCGCGTCCGTCCTCGCCGTCCCCCTGGCCCTGTCGGGGATCCTGCCGGTCTCGAGCACGTTCGGCATCGACGGTCAGTTCGTCGTCTTCGGGTCGTTCGTCGTGATCTGGCTCGTCGTCGCGCGGCCACTGCTGTCGCCGTCCGCCGCGCCGCAGCTCGCCGCGTCCTGAGGCATCCGGGATGGGCGCGCGCGCCCCGCTACGCCCGCCGGATGACGCGACGGCGCTGACGGGCCCGGTGCTCCGCCGGCTGCGTGCCGGCGAGTCCGGGCCGATCAGCCGGCGGACCCTGCTCCGGCGGACGGTGGGGCTCGGCGTCGCCGTGTGGCTGACCGAGGTCGTCGCCGGGACCCTCGGGTTTGCCTGGTCGGCGATCGTCCTCGCCGCTCCGAAGATCCGGGCGGGAACGCTCGCGGATCTGATCGCCCGAAACGCGGGCCTGCCGATCGCCGAGGGGTACCCGGCCTACGTGTCGGAGGCGAAGGCGTTCGTCGTGCTCATCGACCCGACGCGCCGCGCGTTCTTCCCCGGCTCCGACGAGACGGGAGACGGAGCGTTGCTCAACGTGCGGGCCCTGTCACAGCGCTGTCCGCACCTGGGCTGCCGGCCGAATCCGTGCATCGAGGATCGCTGGTTCCACTGTCCGTGCCACCAATCCCGCTACGACCGGCTCGGTATCAAGGCGGATGGGTCCGGGTTCGGACCGGCCGCGCGGAGCATGGACCGGTTCGCCATCGAGGTCGACGCGGACGGGGTGCTCACGATCGACACGGCCCGAGTGTCGCTCGGGCCGTTGCCGGTGGCCCTCGGACAGCCGGGCCTCATCCCCCCGCGCGTGCCGCACGGCTGCACGTGAGCGAAGGGCGGCCCGGGTCGCGGGGTGGGGCCCTTGGTCGGGCGCTCGGTCGGGCGCACGGTCGGTCGCCCGGCGCGGCGCTCCTCCGGCTCTACCCGGCCGACTGGCGGTCACGCTACGGCGACGAGATGGCGGCCGTCCTCGAGGCCCGTCCGCCTGCGCTGCGCGACCGGCTCGACCTTGCGCGCGGCGCGCTCGACGCGTGGCTCCACCCGGCGCGCCGCTCGGCGCTGCCCGCCTACCTCTCGCTCGCGGGCGGCGCGCTGTGGACCGGTGGCGCCCTGGTCGTCCTCGGTCAACCGGTGTCGCCGGACTGGCCGGGGTACCTCGTCGACATGCTTCCCCAGGCGCTCCTCGCCGCGATCGTGCTTGCCGCGGCGTCGATCGGCGTCTGGCTCCGACTCGGCGACGGGGCGTCTCGGTTCGCCCGGCTCGCGCTCCAGGTCGCGCTGGCCGGGCACCTCGTGTGGGCCGTCGCGCTCGGCGCGGCGATCCTGCGCATCGACTACGGTCCGACGACGGCCATCGCCGCCACGGCCGCTGCGATCGGGCTCTTTCTCGTCAGTGTCGCGCTCCTGCGGGCGGACGACCACGTCGTCGGCGGGCTGCTCGTTGCGGCCCCGGTCGCCCTGCTCGTCGCCTGGGCTCCCGCGTGGATCGGGTTCGGGCTCGCCTGGAGCGCGGTCGGGCTCATTCAGCTGCGCGACGCGATCCGTCGCCCGGGAGGCGAGGCGGGGATGCGAGTTCGGTAACGACGTGGGACGCCAGGTCAGGGAGCCCAATCCACGGATCCGCTCCACAGGGTCACCACGAGCCGGCCGTTGCGTTCCACCTCCCCGACGAGGATGAGTTCGGCGGGCCGATGCGGATCCTGCAACACGGTCGCGACGGAGAGATCCGGGGCGGTGATCGGCTGGGGCCACGCCACGTCGTCCGGACGGCGCAGCCAGATGAGGCCGGTCGGGGAATCGCCGGAGTAACTCGTTCCAGCCAGCACCTCGCCGTGCCCGACGAGGAGGTGGGTCCGGATCCGCGTGCGCTCCGGCTGCGGCGGCGGCTCGTCCGCCTGCCAGGCTCCAGCTCCGTTGGGCATGACCCAGGCGGCGGGGGACGCCGGGTCGACGCCGGTCGTACCGAATGCGACGAGTCCCGCGTGCGTGACGCCAAGCTCGGTCGCGTGGGCGAAATTCCCGTTGATCTCGCGGCGGGCGTCGGACCAGGTGGCACCCTCCAGAGAGCGCCAGAACGCGGTTTCGGGCACGCATACCGAGCACGTACGTCCCCATGCGAGGAAGCCTCCGTCGATCACCTCGACCCCGTCCGGCCCGGCTTCGTCGGCGACGTTCCGGGCGGTTGATGTCCACCTCACCCCGTCCGTTGATCGCCACGCCCTGAATCCGCTGTACTCGGCAAACGCACCCGTCCCGACGGCCACGATGCCACCGTTCACGGCCAGCAACTTCACGATCGCCGCGTCCACGAACGAAACGTCGTCCGGGGCCCGTTGGAACGTCCGGCCATCCGACGCGATCCACACTGCGACGTGGATTCGGTCCGCGCGTCCCACCTCGCCGGCAACGACGAGCCCGCCCTCCCATGCGACCGCGGCCGTCGCCGCCCGCGGCAGCTCGCCGGGCATCAGCGGGAGCTCTACTGGGCCCGACCATTCACGGCCATCTGGGGACGTCCAGATCACCGGGGCGTCACAGGTCTCCGGCCCGAGCACGCAGCCGACGGCGACGAACCCGGAGTTGGCCGCGACGATGTCGTCGACCAGGGCCCTCCGGAATGAGACTGGTTCACCGAGTGCACGCCAACCGAGCATCGGATCGGGAACGATCGTGAAAGTCGGCTCGTCCGTCGGGCCGGGCGGCGCGCTGCTCGTGCCCGGCGTGCTGCTCGGAGCCGATGGACCGGCACATGCAAGCGCCAACACGGAGATCATGGCGAGGCCCGCGACATGCGTGCGCATGCTGAGAGGACGCGTGGCCGGCTCGAATCGTGTCGGCCGGGCTCAGCCCGAGCTCGGTCCTCCCCCGAGGCCGGGTTCGGTCATCGCGGCGGGATCGAGCAGGTCGTCGAGGCGGTCCGGCGCGATCCCGCGCTCGAGCGCGAGATCCCGGATCGTCCGCCCGGTGCGGTGGGCCTCCTTGGCGAGCTTCGCCGCCTC
>DASTOB010000124.1:0-4366 GCA_035720425.1 Candidatus Limnocylindrales bacterium | reverse complement strand
CCCGCGTTCGGGGCCGCGTGCGGGCCCGCGTTCGGGCTGCGTGCGGGGCCCGCGCTCGGGCTGCCCCCTCTGCCACCCGGATGATGCTGGCAGCAGCAACCACTGGGTACCGGCGCGATAGTCCGTGTCGGACGACCGAGCCGGGCCTCGCTATCGGCGAATCGGGCCCGATCTGCTGGTGGGAGCAGCACGGCAGCCGAGAGGAAGCCCGGCCGGGGCCGCTGTCCGCCGCGAGGCCCCCGATTTGATGCTGGCAGCAGCAGCGGCGCCGATTGGCCGGGGGCCCGACTGGCGGGGTCCGACTGGCGGGCCCGATTGGCGGGGGGTCCGACTGGCGGGGCCCGATTGGCTGGGGCCCGATTGGCTGGGAGCCCGACTGGCGGGGGGTCCAACTGGCGGCTCCGGAGCCGCAACGACCGGCTGGGGCGGCTCCGGACCTCCGTGACGATGGGGTCGTCACATTCGGGGGTTGGCGACCGACAGGCGCGGCATCCGGCGACGTTGGCGGTCGGCTAACGACGGATCGGGCCTGTGGTGACGATCGGGTCATCACGGCGGCCGACAGTCCAGGAGATCGACCGGTCGGCGCTCGACTGTCGGTCCGATAACCCGAACTGTGACGATGGGGTCGTCACGAGGCACCCGATGGAGCTGCGGATCGTGACGCGGCAAGCGGGCCGGGGTCCGTGCCGAGCGATGGCAGGGGACGACAGCCGACGCGAGCGAACGGCGGCCGACGCGGCGCGCCATAGTTAGCCCGTGACGACGCCGTTCCCGTCCGACGGGATGACCCTCACCCACCTCCTCGTCGTGTCGGACCTCGCGCGGTCAACGGCCTGGTACCGCGATGTGCTCGGGGCGGAGCTGGTCGGCGAGTACGGCGGCACGTCGGCCGTGTTCCGGTTCGTCGATTCCTGGTTGCTCGCGGTCACCGGCGGCGGGCCGACCGACGACAAGCCGACGGTCTCGTTCGAGCCGCCGCCGGACCCGAACCGCGTCACCGGGGAGCTGATCATCGGCGTCCCGGACTGCCACGCGGCGTATGACGCGCTGACCGCGCGGGGTGCGCGGTTCCTCACGCCGCCGGTCGAATACGCGTGGGAGATCCGCGCGTTCTTCCGCGATCCGGACGGCCACCTGTTCGAGATCAGCGAGCGGCGGCGGGGTGACCGACCGCGGGACGAGCGGCCGCGGGACGATCAGCGGGGCGAGCCGCCGCCGGGCGAGCCGCCGCCGGGCGAGGGTCGATGAGCGTCATCGCGCGCAACTCCGGCGGCGGGATCGACGTCGAGCTCGAGCTGGAACGGACGGACCTCCTGCCCGGTCGGCTCACGGCGGCGGTGCTGCGCCTCGCATCGACGAAACCTCGCGAGATCCGTGGGGCCTTCGCCACCCTGGTCGGCACGGAGCACTGGCAGTTCCATCGGACGGAGCGCGACGCGAACGGCGCCACCCACACGCGAACGGTCACCGATCACGCGGAGCTGCCGCGTATCCCGGTCCAGCTCCTCGGTCCGACGACCTTGGCCGCAAGCGAGCGCACGGTGCTTCCGTTCGAGCTGCCGGTGCCGCCGCTCGGCCCGCCGTCGGTCGGCGCGACCGTCTGCGGCGTCGCCTGGGAGCTCGAGGTGAAGATCGACGTGCCCGGCTTCGACCCCGGGCTCGTCGTCCCGATCACGGTCCACCAGCCGACCGCCCTGCTCCGCGCCGGCGTCGTGAGCGTCGGCCAGTTCGCGCTGTGGGAGTCGGCCGATGCCGAGGATGACGGCTATCGAGCGGCGATCGTGCTCGACCCGGTCCCGCTCCCGATCGGCGGGCCGTTCGCCGCCCGCGTGACGCTCGAGGCCCCGGCGGCACTGGACCTCCAGGAGATCCGGGCGGAGATCCGGGTCGCCGCCAAGGCGACCGTGCCGTCCGGACTCAAGGAGGAGATCACCGTGTGGACGGCGCGGATCGCCGGCCCAGGTTCGCTCGCCGCCGGTTCGACGACGCTCGAGTTCGCCGGCGACCTGCCGGCCACCCCGCTCCCGACGGCCAGCCTGCCCCACGGCGAGACCGACGCCACGTTCCGGATCGTCCTGGCCCGCGCCTGGATGCCGGACCACCACCTCGTCCGCGACGTCGCCCTCGCGACGACGACCGAGATCTGAGTCCCGGCGCGTCCGGCAGTCGGCGCACCAGTGCGCCGAGGTCCCCGGGGGAGCCGGAGACCTCGGCGGAGAGTTGGCGGACGAGCAGCCGAACCGCGCCAGCCGGCTGCTAGAGGTGCGCGCCCGGCGAGTTCGAGTTCGTGCAGAACGACGCACCCGGCGCCACGCCGTTGGCGAAGTGGAACGCCGGTCCGGGACCGCCCGGCAGCGCGGCGCCACCCGCGGTCGCTGCCCCGACGACGCCGCCCTTCGGCGGCCACGACTCGAGGCCGCCACCCATGACGTAGTCGCGCACGACATGCTGGCCGTGCACCTCGATGCCGAGGAATCCGACGTCGCTGCACGTGGGCTCATGCGCACTGGCCGACCCGACGCCGACGAGCGCAAGGAGCAGGAGGGCGGCCGACCCGGCCCGGAGCAGCTTCATCACGCCACCTCCACGGTGAGCTCGTAGACCTCGGCGGTGGGGTGTCCCGCCCGCTCGTGGATCCGCATGACCGACTCCTTCGACGGGCCGGTCGCAAGGCAGAACACCTTGCCGGCATCGGGATCGAGCCACGCGCGCTCGAAGTGGACGCCCTCGTCGTTCTCGATCGCCAGATCGCGCTCGTGGGCCTCCCGGAGCTGCTGGGCCGTCACCCCGATGAACCCGGAGTGGACGTCCATGAACTTCGCCATCGCGGTCCTCCTGACTTGCGCGCTGGTCGCGCGACACCTCACCGAACGGTCGTGCGGCGAGGCGGATCGGTCATCGGTCGTTCGTCCGACGAGGTCTCACGAGATCGACCGACGACGGTCGCGTCTGCGACCGACCTCGAGGTTCGGGCGCCGGCGCCCCCGGGCACATCGGTGGACGGTGCCCAGGTTGGGCGCGGCGACTACCCGATTTGGGGCGCGTCAGGCGGGCCGAGCGGAATCCCGAGGGCGGTCGCGGCCGCCGGCGCCTCGCGTCGTGTCGACACGCCGAGCTTGCCGAGCAGGGCCGACACGTGGTGGTCAACCGTTCGCTGCGAGACGACGAGGCGGGCGGCGATCTCACCGTTGGACAGGCCCTCGGCGACGAGGCCAAGGACCTCGAGCTCGCGAGCGGTCAGGCCGGCCGGGTTCGAACGCGTGCTCGGTCGCGGCCCGCGCGGGATCGACCGGGCGCCGAGCTCGCGCAGGCGCCGGGCGGCGATCGCGACGGCCGGCGCCGCACCAAGTCGGTCGAACGCGCGGTATGCCGCATCGACGTCGGCGGTCGCGGTCGACTCGAGCAGCGCCCGGGCCGACTCGTACGGGCAGTCGAGCGCGGCCCACGCGGCGGCCGCGTCGCGAGCACGGCCGGCGAGCTGGAGGCGCCACGGCTCTGCCGCTCCGTCCACATCGCCCGGCGAGCGTCCGGCCTTCGCGAGCCACCATGAGAGCTCGCCGATGTGCCAAGGGTGCCGCTTGGCGAACGCCAACTCGATGACGCGAGCCGCCTCGTGGCCGGCACGCTCGGGATCGCCGGCCATCCAGGCGGCTTCCGCGCGGGCCGCGTGGACGGGGCCGATCCGCTGAAGCGTCCCGGTCGGCTCGGCCAGCGACAGTGCCTCGTCCAGGGCGGACATCGCGTCGGGATCGCCACGCCGGACCATCAATCGGCCCCGCGCGACGAGCGCCATGATGCGGGCGATCGGTACGCCGGTCGGGTGTGTCAGGACGCGTTCGGCTGCCTGATCTGCCTCGGGCCAGCGACCGCGATGGAGCTCGGACAGGGCGAGCCACGAATCCAGGTAGAGGCGGGAGGAATCGAGGTCACGCTCGGTCGTATAGCGCAGGCCCGGTTCGAAATATCGTTCCGCGTCGGTGAAGCGATACATCTCGCCGAGCGCGGAGGCGAGGTTGATGTAGGCAGACGCGACGAGGCGGTCGGCCTGGGTCGACAGCGCGAGACGGAGGCTCGTTTCGAGATCCTGTCGGCCGCCGTCGATATCGCCGAGGAGGATCCGCGACGATCCGACGCAGTTCCACGCGTGGATGACGAACGGCCGTGACGCCGGATCGTCACCGCCCATCGCGATGGCTTCCCGGCCGAGCGCGATCGCCTCGACGTTGTCGCGATCGAGCATGCGCTGGTAGGCCTGGCTGGTCCGCGCCTGTACCCGCTCCGGTGCGGGCGGGAGCTCGGCAACGATCGTCCAGGCGCGATCGGCGGCTGCCTCAGCATCATCGTTGCGCGCCGCCGACAGCAA
>DASTOB010000123.1:0-5456 GCA_035720425.1 Candidatus Limnocylindrales bacterium | reverse complement strand
CGTGGGTGAGGTCGCATCACCATCCCAGCGCCCCCGCAACGGATGCCACGGTCGCGTCGGCCTCGATGAGGGGTGCCACGGACCGCTCCGCGGTGTCCGGATCCTTCAACCCGGAGCCGGTCAGCACGCACACGACGAGCGCATCGGCGGGGAGGTGGCCGGAGGCGGCGGCGAGCCGAGGCGCCGGCAGCCGACCAGCGGCGGCCACCGCCCGAACGCCGGCCACGCTCGCGGCCGACGACGGCTCGCAGAACACGCCCTCGAGGCGCGCGAGGTCGCGGTACGCGGCAAGGATCTCGTCGTCGGACACGGCTTCGATGAGGCCCCCGGACTGGTCCCTCGCGGCGACGGCCTTGTCCCACGAGGCGGGGTTGCCGATCCGGATCGCGGTCGCGACGGTCTCGGGCTCGTCGATCGGGCGACCGGCCACGATCGGCGCGGCGCCGGCGGCCTGGAACCCGAACATCCGCGGCCGCGCGTCAACCAGCCCGGCGGCGGCATAGTCGGAGAACCCGGCCCAGTAGGCACTGATGTTCCCGGCGTTGCCGACGGGGATGGCGAGCACATCGGGCGCCCGCCCAAGGTCGTCGCAGATCTCGTACGCGCCGGTCTTCTGGCCTTCGAGCCGATACGGATTGACGGAGTTCACGAGGGTGATCGGGTGGTCGTCCTGCTCGGCGAGCGCGCGAACGATGCGCAACGCGGCGTCGAAGTTCCCATCGATCGCGACGACACGCGCCCCGGCGACTTGGGCCTGGAGCAGCTTGCCGGCGGCGATGTGCCCGGCCGGGAGTACGACGACCACCTCGAGCCCCGCCGCCGCGCCGTACGCGGCCGCGGACGCGGACGTGTTCCCCGTCGACGCACAGATGATCGCTCGCGCCCCGTCCTCGACGGCCTTCGCGACGGCCATGACCATGCCGCGATCCTTGAACGAGCCGGTCGGGTTCTGGCCCTCGATCTTCGCGTAGAGGTTCGGCACGCCGATCTGTGCGCCGAGCCGCGCGAGGTGCACGAGCGGCGTGAACCCCTCCCCAAGCGTCAGCGCCGGCGTCGCGTCGGTCACCGGGAGGAACCGGCGATAGCGCTCGAGCAACCGCGGCCGCGCGCCCGCCGCGCCGCCAACCGCCGCGCCGCCGGCCGCCGCGCCCGACCCGCCGCCGGCCGCCGCGCCCGCAGACCCACCCGCCGCATCGCGAGGCGTCATGCGTCCACCGGGTAGCACGTCGCATCGGCGCCGTCGGCCAGGAGCGGACCGACCTTCCGCCGCAGCGCCTCGAGCGTCATCGGCCGCGTTCGGACCGCCAGCCCGCCCCCGACTTCGGCCGACTGCTCCGCCAGCCCGCCCCCGATCGGCCGCCCCGCCCCGGCGGACGCAGCGCCGCTTCGGGCTCCGGGCACGACGAGGAACCACGATCGAGGCCCGTCGAAGCCACCTCGAACATCGGACCGATCGACCGACCGCGCCGCCGGCAGCCCCGCCCACGTCGAACCGCCGCCGCGCGCAATTGCCAGCAGGTCGCCGATCACCGCGCTCGACGTCGCCGCCCCGCCGGCGCCCGGCCCGTCGAAACCCACCGACCCGACCGGCTCGCCGTCGACCTCGATCCGGTTTCGGACGCCCGACGTGGCGCCGAGCGGCGAGGCAGACGGCACGGCCGACGGAACGACCGACAGGGCGATCGACCGACCGCCTTCGGAACCGCGCCCGCGGCCGCGCGACGAGCCAAGTTCCGCCCGCGCAATGAGCCGCAACGAGCACCCGACCGCCGCGGCCCCCGTCACCTCGTCGGCCGTCACCCCGGTGATCCCCAACCCGCCAGCATCGGCCCCACGCACGGTCGGCGGCCGGCCCACGACCCAGCCCGGTTCCGCCCAGCCGCCGAAGGCGAGCCGGGCGAGGATGACGAGCTTGTTCACCGCGTCGTGGCCCTCGACGTCGCCGGCCGGGTCGGCCTCGGCGTAGCCATGCGCTTGCGCGTCGCGCAGCGCGGCCTCGTAGGACTGCCCGTCGGTCGCCATCGCGCTCAGGATATGGTTCGTCGTCCCGTTCACGATGCCGCGCACGCGCGTGATCCGGTTGGCGGCGAGATCGGCCGCGAGCGGACCGAGCACGGGGATGCCGCCGCCCACCGCCGCCTCGAAGCGGAGCGACGCGCCGGTCCGCCGCGCGATGGCCTCGAGCGACGCGCCGTGGTGGGCGACGACGTGCTTGTTCGCGGTCACGACGGCCTTGCCCGCCCCGAGCGCGGCGGCAATGAGCGTGTGGGACGGCTCGTCTCCGCCCATGAGCTCGACGATGACGTCCGTGTCGGGCGCGGCGACGAGGTGGGCGGGGGCGTCGGTCAGTAGGTCGGCTGGCAGGTCGCCGGGCAGCCCGGCGCGGCGCGCCCGATCAAGATCGCGCACGGCCACGCCGACGAGCTCGAACTCCGATCGGCCGACGAGCCCGCGGACGACCTCGCGACCGACGGTGCCCGCGCCGAGGACCGCCACGCGCAGGGGCGCGTGACTCATGCCGTGGCTCGGGCGGGGCGGCGCATCGGCCGAATGGTAGCGGAGCCCGATGGGCGACTGATGCCGACCGATGCCGGCGGAGGGCCGACAGCCGGGGCGTGGCCGAATGCTCAGCCGGCGGGGGCCTGGAGGACCTGGCCGACGAGGTAGCCGGCGAAGGCGGACACGAGGCCGATCGCGACCATCTCCGTCGCCGCCCGCCGGATGTCGCCTCCGGTCAGCACGGCACGCTGGATTCCCGCCACGGCGAGGACCGTCGCCCCGGCGGCGAGCGCGACGATCGGGGCGACGGCGATCGGCAGGACGAGGAACGGGACGATCGGGACGGCCGACCCGACCGCGGTCGACAGGCCGACCACGACGGCGGCGCGGATCGGGCGCGTCTCTCGCGCCGGGGCGAGCGCCTGGCGCGTGACCTCGAGCTCGGCGGCCCAGGCACGGGACTCCTCGTCCACCTCGCGGGACACGAGGGCCACGACCTCGGTCGGTCGCCCATCCGCGATCAATCGGCGGCGCAGTGCCGCGGCCCGGGCTCGGCTCCGTTCCCGGTGGGCCCGGTCGAGCGCCGCGCCGGTCGTTCGGGCGAGCTGGCGCTCGGCGCCGCTCGCCGTGAACGCGACGCCGGCCATGGCGATCGACTCGGCCAGCAGGGCGGCCAGCCCGGCCGTCACGACGAGCCGGGTATCGCCGGTCGCGACGGCCATCCCGAGCACGAGCCCGAGCACGTTCACGAGCCCGTCCTGGCCGCCGAGGATGACGTCGCGCACGAGGGCTGCGGCGCGAGCGCGTGAGTCGCCGCTGGTCGGGGCGTGCCCGATCAGGGCGACGTCGACGGTCTCCACGCGCCGATCGTCGAGCCGGAGGCGGCTTCCGCCGAAGGGTCGGACGGACCTCCGCGGCGGGGCGTTCGGCCCGAAGTTGCTATTCGGCCGGGGGCGTCTCGTCGGCCGGGGCGCGTTCGGTTCGGCCAGGCGGCGTTCGGTTCGGCCAGGCGGCGTTCGGTCGGCCCGGGCGCGTTCGGTGCGGCCGTGGCACGTTCGCGCCCGACGCCATTCGGGCTCCGCTACACTCGCCGACCATGACCCGCCAGCGCACGCCCAGCCGATGAACCGCCAGCGGACGTTCAGCGGCATCCAGCCGTCGGGGATCGTCCACCTCGGCAACGACCTCGGCGCGATCCGCAACTACGTCCGACTCCAGGACGAGTACGAGGCGATCTACTGCATCGTCGACTACCACGCCCTGACGTCGGTCCACGACGCGGAGACGCTGCGGCGTGGCGTGCGAGAGATGGCGGCGTCGCTGCTCGCCCTGGGGCTCGATCCGGAGCGCTGCACGCTGTTCGTCCAGTCGCATCGGCCGGAGCACACCGAGCTCGCCTGGCTGCTCGCGACGGTGACGCCGGTGTCGTGGGTTGAGCGCACGCCGACGTACAAGGAGAAGAAGCAGCTCCAGCCGGACGACGTGAACCACGGCCTGCTCACCTACCCGATCCTCCAGGCGGCCGACATCGTCATCTACAAGGCAGTCGCGGTTCCGGTCGGCAAGGACCAGGCGGCACACCTCGAGCTGTCGCGCGAGATCGTCCGCGCGTTCAACGCGCGCTACGGCGAGACGTTCCCGGAGCCGCAGGCCGTGTTCACCGAGGCGCCCGTGGTGCTCGGGACCGACGGCGTCCGAAAGATGTCGAAGTCGGTCGGGAACACGATCGAGATCCTGGCCGAGCCGGACGTGATCCGACGCCAGGTCATGTCGATGGTGACCGACACGCAGCGGATCCTGCGCACCGATCCGGGTCGGCCGGAGGTGTGCAACGTGTGCCAGTTGCAGCGGTTCTTCGGCGACGACTACCTCTCGCTGTGGGACGGCGAGCGGACGGCTCGAACGGGGTGCGTCGACATGAAGCGGCTGCTGGCCGACCGAATCGTGGCTCACTACGCGCCGGCGCGGGAGCGCTACCTGTACCTGATGGCGCACCCGGCCGAGGTCGACGGGGTGCTCGAGGCGGGAGCCGATCGGCTGCGCCCGATCGCGGCGGCGACGATGGCCGAGGTGCACGAGCGAATGGGCCTGCGGTAGGGGTCTGGGCGCGGCCGCCCTCGCGCGGTGGCGGTTCGGCTCCGCTGGGCTCGGCGGAGTGCTCCGCCGGGCTCGGCAGGGCACTCCCGACACATGCTCTTTGCCAAATCGTCGTCGGGTGACAGTTGGACGGCGCCGCGCCTGCCATCTGGTCACGGGGAAGCGGCTCTGGCAGACGTGAGCGACCGAGGCGAGCGTTGCCCGTGCGAGGCAGGCGCGGGATCCGATCCCTGGAGCGCTATGCGCCCCGACCATCGGTCACCCGACGACAATTTGGCAAGGAGTCCGGCGGTCGGCGTGCTCACGGAGCTGAGCGCGCACCGAGATGAGCGCGCACCGAGATGAGCGCCCGCCCCGCCGGCTCGACACCCGCCCGCTCTCTTCCCTGACTCGCTCGTGGCCCGACCGCGCGCCCCCCGTCCTTGCCTGCCGCTCTCCCTCTCGCCCTCGCTCTCGCCCGAGGCGAAATCGTCACTCGCTCACGGGGTGAGCGTTCGTCACGCCGGATCGGCCGTGTTTCGTCACCTGACGCACCCGGTGCGCGCCTCGAGGCGACGTGTCGTCGTTTGCTCACCCCATGCGCAATTCGGCGCGATCGACCCGTTGCGCGCTCACCCGGTGAGCATCCGACGATTTGAGCCACGCCGAGCCCGGCCTCGCGAGCGTGGACGACGGCGCTGCGGCGACCCTCATCGTTTCGTCACGTGACGAACGCGCACCGGGTGAGCAGGTGACGAAACGGCAGCCTCGTGGGGCGACGACGGGGCGACACTTGGGCCGACGACGGGGCGATGACGGGGGTAGCCGACGGGTTAGGCGACGGGCGACGACGGGGGTAGGCGACGGGGGCGAGCGACGGG
>DASTOB010000122.1:0-6324 GCA_035720425.1 Candidatus Limnocylindrales bacterium | reverse complement strand
CTCGAGCGACCGCATCGCCTCGCCCTCGACCGCGTCGGCGTGGTCCCATCCGCAGACATGGAGCACGCCGTGGACGGCGAGCAGGCGCAGCTCGTCGGCCGGGGACCAGCGGACGGAGCCGGTCTGGCCGCCGCGGCCCTCCGCGGCCTGGGCGATCGCGCGCTCGACCGACACGACGACGTCGCCGAGATGCGGCCGACGCCCGGGCGGAAGGGCGAATCGGGGGGCGGGGGCCAGACCCGCATCCGGGCGGCCCGGGTGCGCCGGGAAGGCCGACGGCGGCAGGAGGGGGAACGACAGGACGTCCGTCGGCCCGCCGACGCCCATGTGCTCGCGGTTCAGGGCCGCGAGGGCGGCGTCGTCGGTCAGGATGAGCCCGATCGAGGCCGGCGCGGGCGCCCCGGCGGCGCCGAGGGCTGCGACCACGAGCCGGGCGAGGCCGGCGGCCGTCACGAGACGGGGCCCGGACCGCCGGTCGAGGTCGACCCGCCACCCCCCGACGTAGTGCGAGCGGGCGGTCACGCCGGCGGACGGATCACGCCCCGGGACCGGAACCCGTTCCGCGTCGCGACTCGAACTCGACCACCTTGTTCTGGGGATAGGCGATCCGCTGGTGGTACATCCCGAGCAGCTGGGTGACGAACGCCTCGCGAATGTGCTCGACGTCACGGAGGGTGAGGTCGCACTCGTCGAACTGGCCGTCGTTGAGGCGCTCCTCGATGATCCGGGTGACCATCGCCCGGATGGCCGGCTCGTCGCGCGACGAGAGCGACCGAACGGACGCCTCCACCCCGTCGGCCAGCATGATCAGGGCCGCCTCGCGCGTCTGCGGCTTCGGCCCGGCGTGGCGGAACCTCCGCGGGTCGACCGCGTCGGCCGCCGCCCGTCCTTCGGCCGTCGTCGGCCCCCCGAAGGGTTCGGCCGCCTGCTCCCGCGCCCGCGCGTAGAAGTAGCTCATGATCGCCGTCCCGTGGTGCTGCGGGATGAACGCGATGAGCGACTTCGGCAGGCGCCCCTCGTAGGCGATGTTGATCCCGTCGGCCACGTGCTGCTTGAGGACCTGGGCGGAGACCTCCGGCTCGAGCTGATCGTGGATGTTCTCGGCCCCGGCCTGGTTCTCGATGAACGCCATCGGGTTGGCCAGCTTGCCGAGGTCGTGGTAGTAAGCCGCGACGCGGGTGAGGAGCGGGTCGGCGCCGATCGCCTCGGCTGCTCGCTCGGCGAGGTTGCCGACCATGATCGAGTGGTGGTACGTGCCCGGCGTCTCGACGAGGAGGCGTCGGAGCAGCGGCTGCGACGGGTTGGCCAGCTCGAGCAGCTGGAACACGGTCAGGATGCCGAACAGGTTGCCGAGCACGGCGAAGCTGCCGACCGCCGCGATCGCCGCCCCGCCGGCCGCCGCCGCCGACGCCGCCCAGAGCTGGACCACGCCGGTCAGGTCGCGCGTCCCGAGCAGCGAGAACGTCGACACGACGAGGGCGTTGACGATGAACACGGCGATGCCGGCCTGGAGGAAGACCTGCAGCCGATCGCCCCGGCGGACCGCGACGATCCCGGCGAACCCGCCGAGGAACGTGTACGCCATGAGCTCGAGCGAGTTGCCGTGGACCGCGCCGGCGATGACCGCGATGACCGCCACGACGACCGTCGCCGCACCGGCGTCGAGCAGGATCGCGAGGAGCATCCCAACGGCGGCGGTCGGGATGAGGAACGGCAGGGTCGCTCGGCCCGCGGTGAGCTTGAGAGCGAACGCGGTGAAGACGAGCAGGAGGCCGACCAGCACGAGCACGTTGTTGCGGTGCCAGACCTCCGGCCGGAAGCGCCAGACCCAGGCGAGAAGAAGGCCGACGAGGAGGGCCGCAAGGAGGAACCACCCGGCGAGGCGGACCAGATCGGGGGTCGCCTCGCGCAGGCCGAACTGGTCGATCATCTCGATGTGCTCGGCCGTGACGATCTCGCCCTCGCGAACGATGACCTGGTTCTGGAGGAGGACGACCTCGACGTCCGCGACGGCGTCGGCCGCCCGCTGCTGTTCTGCCTCGGTCAGTTCCTGGCTGTAGGTCGAGTTCGCGACGACGAACCGGGCGACGATCTCCGCCACGAGCCCGCGTTCCGCCTCGTCCAGGCCCACGCCGATGCGATTGCCGACGGTTGCGCGCGTCTCCGCGACCTCCGGTTCGCGGATCTCCTGGCGCTGGACGAGGTCGAGCACGCGCTCGGCTTCGGCCTGGAGCACCGCCCAGCGTTCAGGCTCCAACGCCAGGAGCGCCTGGCGCGATGCGTCGGACAAACCCGGCAAGGCAGCGGCGAGGATCGACCGCCGTTCATCGGCGGGCGTTCCCTCGGCGAACGCGACGCCGACCGGGATCAGGTCTCGGCGCAGGAGGCCGAGCTGCTCGAGGGAGACGGTCCGGGCACGCTCCTCCGAGTAGTCGTACTGGAGCCCGACGGCGGCGCGCGCTTCTTCCCGCAACCGATTCGTCTGGAGCACGCTGATGAACCGGTGTGCACGCGGAGCACGGATGTCCTGTGCCGCGACGCTCCCTGGCTCCACCTCGGCGCGGGCCGGAATGATATCGATCGCGAGGATCGCGGTGAGCAGCACGACGAGGACGGCGGCGGCGATCGCCAGCCGGCCGGCGTCGCGCCGGGTGAAGCGGACCGCCTCGTCCGGGCGCGGGGTGAGCATCGCGGTCTGCATCGGGCGGCCCGTCAGTGGGCGGCCTCGTGGGCCGCCAGGTCGCGGGCGGCGAGCGCCTGGGCGACGAGCTCGCTGACACGCTTCCCATCGGCCCGGCCTCGCGTGCGCGGCGCGAGCCAGCCCATGGCCTTGCCGAGGTCGCGCGCGCTCGCCGCGCCGGTCGCCGTGATCGCCTCGTCGACGAGCGCTCGGAGTTCGTCGTCGCCGAGCGGCTGGGGCAGGAACTCGCGGAGGATCGCGATCTCCGCCTCTTCCTTCGCGGCGAGGTCCTCGCGACCGCCGCCCCGGAACGCCTCGACCGACTCGCGACGCGTCTTCACCTCGCGGGTCAGGACGGCGAGGAGCTCGTCGTCGGACAGGCTCCGCCGCTCCTTCTTCTCGAGGTTGTAGGCGGCGCTCGTCGCCATCCGCAGGACGTCGCGGCGCAGCACGTCGCCGGACCGCATGGCGGCGGTCAGGTCTGCCTGGATTCGGTCTCGGAGGGACACCGGTGATGGCACCTCGGGCACGGGCCCGCGGGCTTGCCTAGCCCTGCTGCGTGCGGGCGTTCTTCTTGCGCTTGGCTTCCTTGCGCTTGCGCTTCACGCTCGGCTTCTCGTAGTGCTCACGCCGGCGCGCTTCGGCGAGGATGCCGCTCTGCTGAATCTTCTTGTTGAATCGGCGGAGGGCGCTTTCGAACGTCTCGTTCTCACCAACTCGGACTTCGGCCAATCCCGGTTCACCTCCTCGGGCTTCTCGTCTCGCATCCCGCGTGACGCGCTCGGAGCCCACCGGCGCGCGGCGTCGCGCACGGGCGTGGTGCCCGGGCGCACGAAGGCCGCCGGAGTGTAGCGGAGGCCCCCTGAGGGGTCAAACGCCCGAACTGACCGACACCCAGTCCCCTGCAACAACGCGACGAGTTGCTCGTCTTCGAGGCGTACGCTGATGACGATGACGACGCCGCACGCGCACCAGCCAGCCTCGACGCTCCTCGACCTGATCGACGACGCCGTCGCGCGGTTCGGCGCGCAGAACGCGCTCGGGATGCGCAGCGACGACGGCACGACGACGGCGTGGACGTACCGCGAGCTCGACCGGCGCGGCCGCATCGCGGCCTGGCGACTCAAGCGGCTCGGGCTCCAGCCCGGTGACCGACTCCTGACCTGGTCGCCGTCGACGCCCGCCCTGCCGGCGGTCTACCTCGGCGCGATCCGCGCCGGGCTCGTCCTCGTGCCGCTCGACCTGCGCATGTCGAACGACGCGGTGGCCGGGATCGTGGCGGCGTCCGGCGCGAGCCACCTCGCCCTCGGCACTGGTCGGGACGCGCCTGACCCACGCGAGGCCGGCCTCGACCGCTTCCCGACGACGACGGTCGACGCCCTCGCGGCGGACCCGGACGACACATTCCCGCCCGACTGGGAGGCCCAGGTCGGCGCCTGGCCGCGACCCACGCCGGGCGAAGTCTTCCAGCTCATCTTCACGTCCGGCACGACCGGCACGCCGAAGGGCGTCATGCTCACCCACGGGGGCGTTGCCGCGGGGATCGCGACGTTCCACCGGATCATCCCGCCGCTCGAGCATCGGCTCGTCTCGCTCCTGCCGCTGTCGCACCTGCTCGAGCAGGCGGTGGGGCTGTACTACGCCCTGTCGGTCGGCGCGGACGTGCTGTACGTCCGGAGCCGCAACCCGCGGGTCATCTTCGACGCCCTGCGTGACCACCGCGTCACGTCGATGGTCGTCGTTCCACAGGTGCTCGACCTGTTCTGGAGCGCCATCGAGCGCGAGGCCGAGAAGCGCGGCCGGACCCGGGTCTTCACGCTCCTCCGCCGGGTCGCCCGCGTCCTGCCGACCTCGATCCGCCGCCGGCTGTTCGGCAGCGTCCACGCCCAGCTCGGCGGACACTTCCGGCTGTTCGTGTCGGCCGGCGCGTTCCTGCCGCCGGCGCTCCAGCAGGCCTGGGAGGATCTCGGCGTCATCGTCCTCCAGGGCTACGGCTCGACCGAGACTGGGACCGGTACGTGCACGACGCTCGACGATCACGGGCTCGGCACGGTCGGCCGGCCCCCGGAGGGGATCGAGATGCGCCTCGCCGAGGACGGGGAGATCCAGTTCCGCGGGCCCACGCTGTTCAAGGGCTATTGGAACGCGCCCGACGCGACCGCCGCCGCTTTCACCGAGGACGGCTGGTACAAGACCGGCGACATCGGCCGTCTCGACGACGCCGGCCGGCTCATCCTCGCGGGGCGCAAGAAGGACATCATCGTCCTGCCGAACGGCTTCAACGTGTATCCCGAGGACCTCGAGAACGCGCTGCGCATCGCCGGGATCCGCGACTCGGTCATCGTCGAGACGAAGCCGGGCCGGATCGAGGCGGTCCTCCTCGCGCCGGACACCCACGGCATGCCCCAGGGCGGCGACATCCCCGCCCGCGGGGCGCAGGGCCCAGGCGACGACCCCGACGCGACGCGCGCCCGAATCGACGCGGCGGTCAAGGCGGCCAACGCCACCCTCGGCCCGAACCAGCGGATCGCCGGCTGGCGACTGTGGCCGGACGAGGACTTCCCGCGCACGCACACGCTCAAGGTCAAGCGCGACCGGGTCCGGGCGTGGGCCGCGGTCGACGAGCCGCTCCCGGTCCGGGAGGCCACGGCGGCGCGCTGATCAGCTCGGGACGGCGATCTCCGTTCCCAGGCTACGCAGCGCTGCCTCGATGTCGGGCGCCTGCGGATCCGTCGTGACGCCGGGCGACCACGCGTAGAAGACGACCGCGGATCCCAGCTGACGCACCGTGAACCGTGTCCCGGCGGGGAACTGGATGCGGCCGGTGCCGCTCGCGACGTAGGCGGCCTGCTCCCGCGCGGCGTCGGTGGCCGCGGCCGCGGACGCGAACTGGTAGACCGACAGGAAGCCATGCGCGAGGTCGGAGGCGAGCTGGACCTGGAGGACGGTCCGTGGCGCGCCCGCGAACGACGGCGCTTCCGCCGGCCGATACGGCACGCGCGGGTCCGCCACGACGAGCCCGGCCGTCTCGAGCGCGCGGACGACCTGGCCGCGGGCCTGGGCGAGGGTGGCCGACAGCGAGGCGCCCGGTCCGCCCGACGCCGCGGGCGTCGTGACCGGCGAGCGCGACGCGCCGACGCCGCAGCCGGCGACGGCGATGCTCATCGCGACGGCGGCCGCGACCACCGCCGCACGGGCGACCGATCCTGACGACCCGCTCACCCGGGCGGCCACGAGAACGGCCGACCGCCCATGAGGTGGAAGTGGAGGTGGTCGACCGTCTGGCCGCCCCACGCCCCGACGTTGGTCACGACCCGGTACCCGCCGTCGGCGATGCCCTCGGCACGGGCGAGCCCGGCCGCGACGGCGAACAGGTGCCCGACGATCGGCGCGTGCGCGTCGGTCAGATCGGCGGCCGAGGCGATGTGCTCGCGCGGCATGAGCAGGATGTGGGTCGGGGCCCGCGGGGCGATGTCGCGGATCGCGATGACGCGGTCGTCCTCGTGGACGCGGGTCGACGGCAGGTCCCCGGCGACGATCCGGCAGAACAGGCAGTCACTGACCATTAGGGCCTCCGGGTGATGCGACGACGCGACCGACGAGCCGATCCGGCACGTCCATGTCGACCGACTCGATGACGACCG
>DASTOB010000121.1:0-2976 GCA_035720425.1 Candidatus Limnocylindrales bacterium | reverse complement strand
CCGTCCATCTACGACCTCTGGTCGGACCTGCGCGAGCTGCGGCGCGAGTACGACTACAACTTCGACCCCCTCGCTCCCGGAGTCCGGGAGGAGTGGGAGGCCCGGCATCCCGAGCGCATGGCAGCGCGGCGCGCCGCGGCGGCGAGGAAGCCCCGGAGGGCGTCCAAGCCGCGTGCCCGCACGACGGCGAAGCGCTGACGAGCCCGAGAAGGAGACGAACACGATGGAACTCGCACGCATGAGAGAAACCGCCGGGTCGGCCGTCGCCGGCGCGCTCGGGCGCGGCCTCGCGGCCGGTCTCGTCGGCACCGCCGCCATGACCGCGCTGCAGGAGGTGATGGCCGCGCGCCGCCGGCGCGCCGCCGCGCAGGCGGCCGCCGGCGGCAACGGCTCGGAGCCGCAGCAGGACCCGTGGGCGAAGGCCCCGGCTCCGGCCCAGCTCGCCCGCCTGGTCATCCGGGGCGCGACCGGCCGCGACGTGCCGCCGGATCGCATCCCGCTCTTCACGAACGCCGTCCACTGGGGCTACGGCACGTCCATGGGCATCACGTACGGCCTCGTGCAGCGTGCCCGCCGCGGGCGCCCCGCCGTCCAGGGGCCGCTCTTCGGCCTCGGCGTCTGGGCCTCGTCCTACGCGACGCTCGTCCCCCTCGGCCTCTACAAGTGGCCGTGGCACTACAAGGCGACGTCGATCGCCAAGGACCTCTCGTACCACCTCGTCTACGGCTCCGGCGTGGCCGCCGGCTACCGGCTCGCGGAGAGGGCACGGCGATGACCCAGCGCTACGACGCCGTCATCCTGGGCGCGGGCCCCGGCGGCGAGGTGGCGCTGAACACGCTCGCCAGGGCGGGCGCGCGCGTCGCGCTCGTCGAGCAGGAGCTGATCGGCGGGGAGTGCACCAACTGGGGCTGCATCCCGTCGAAGACCCTCCTCCGGCCGACCGAGCTGAAGGGCAAGTCGATGCGCGCCGCGGGCGTCATGACCCCCGTGCTCGAGTGGCCGGCGCTCTCCGCGTACCGCGACTACATGGTCTCCAACCACGACGACACGGGCAAGGTCGCCCGCTACGAGGAGCGCGGCGTCACGGTCGTGAAGGCTGCGGGCCGCATCGCCGGCCCGGGCCGCGTGGAAGCCGCCGGCCGGCTCCTCGAGGGCGACGCGCTCGTCGTCGCGACCGGAGCCGAGGCCGTCGTCCCGCCGATCCCCGGGCTCGCCGAGGCGGGCTACTGGACGAACCGCGAGGCGACCGCCCTCACGGAGATCCCCGAGAGCGCAGTCGTGATCGGCGGCGGGGCCGTCGGGATCGAGCTGGCGCAGTTCCTGGCCCGGTTCGGCTCGCACGTGACCCTGGTGCAGGGCGCCGAGCGCCTCGCCGACCGCGAGGCGGCCGAGATCGGCGACGCCCTCGCCGAGATCCTGGCGGCGGACGGCGTCGACCTGCGCCTCTCCGCGCGCGCCGAGTCGGTCCGCCTCGAAGGCGGTCGCCGGGTCGTCACGCTGGCGGACGGGTCGGAGGCGGCCGGAGCCGTGCTCATCGTCGCGACGGGCAGGCGCGCCCGGACGCGGGGGATCGGCCTCGAGACCGTCGGCGTCGAGTCGACCCGG
Source organism: Candidatus Limnocylindrales bacterium (assembly GCA_035720425.1). Lineage (GTDB taxonomy): Bacteria > Chloroflexota > Limnocylindria > Limnocylindrales > CSP1-4 > DASTOB01. Next base: position 1,371 of record DASTOB010000121.1, on the reverse strand, counting down.
CGCGGGATCGAGGTCGACGAGCGCTGCCGCGCGGCGGAGGGCGTCTGGGCGGTCGGCGACGTGACGGGCATCGCGGCCTTCACCCACGTCGCCAAGTACCAGGGCCGGATCGCCGCGATGGACATCCTCGGCCATCCGGCGCGGGCGGACTATCGCGCCGTCCCGCGGGTCACGTTCACCGACCCGGAGGTGGCGGCCGTCGGGATCACGACCGAGGAGGACGCGAGGGCCCAGGGCATCGACGCCGCGAGCGTGGTCCTCGACCTGCCGACCTCGATCGCGCGCCCGTACACCTTCCAGGAGGACCCCACCGGCGTGTTCGGCATCGTCGCCGACGTCGAGCGCGGGCTGCTCGTGGGCGCCTGGGCGGTCGCCCCGCTCGCGAGCGAGTGGATCCACCAGGCCGTGCTCGCCATCCGCGCCGAGATCCCGATCGACGTCCTGAAGGACACGATCGCGCAGTTCCCGTCCTTCAGCGAGGCGTTCGGAGCCGCGCTGCGCGCCCTGCCGAACGGTCCGGGCGCGATGATGGACCACCGCGCCCATCCGCTCATGACGGCCGAGCCGGCCGAGGTGCGCTGAGGCGCGGCACGGGCCGCTAGGCGCCGCGCCCGTCGAGGCGGATCGTCCACCGGTCGACCGTGTCGACCACGAGGTGGCTCTCGCTCCACGGATCGCGTGCGAGCGTGGCGCGGACGGCGTCCTCCGACTCGGCGTCCACGACGAGCACCACACGGTGCTCGTCGGCGAGCGGCCCGCCCAGGACGACGAAGCCGGCGTCCACGAGCCCGTCCATGAAGGTCGCGTGCGCGGGCCAGTCGGACTGCTCCTCCAGCGGCCGCGACGGGTCGTACCGGGGGCCGGAGCGGCGCTGGACGACGAAGAAGGTCGCCGCGCTCATGCGGCTCCGTCCTCCATCCGGGCGAAGTCCATGATCCAGTTCGTCTCCCATGTCTCGCCCCCGTCGTCGGAGAACGCCTGCTCCCAGCGCGGCGTCGGAGTCGTGACCCCCGACCAGATGAAGCGGACGAGGATCGGCCGGCCTTCGAGCGTGTCCGCGCCCTCGAAGATGCCCGTGTCGCCCGAGAACGAGCCCGTGACCGGTGGGTCGAGGACGCCGGGCCGCCGGCTGTCGGCCCAGTAGATCGACCACAGCTGCGTGTCCGGGTCGAAGAACCGGAACGACATGCCGATGAACCCGCCGTCGTGGTCGGTGCGGAACTCGTCCTCGTTGCCGAGTCCGTCCAGCAGCGGGCGGGCGACGCTCGTGGCCTCGAACTCGACCCAGTCGCTCGAGCCCTGGAGCCGCCCGCGCAGGTACCGGTTGCGGACCTTCCAGCGGCCCATCCAGAAATCGAAGTCCCGCACTCC
>DASTOB010000120.1:0-64237 GCA_035720425.1 Candidatus Limnocylindrales bacterium | reverse complement strand
GTGCTCGTGCCGGGCGCGAGCGACACGTCTTCGAACCCGTAGGTCGGCCGAATCGAGTCCACCTTCGACCGAAAGGCCCGGCGGGTCGCCGCCCCCGGGTCGACCGTCCGTCCTGCCGCCGATCGCTCGATCAATCCCGCCTCCTCGTCGCTGCCCGCCGTTTCACGAAGTCTACCCGCCGAGCTCGAACCAGCGTGCCCGCTCCGGGTCGAGCAGGTTGTCGCGGATCCTCCCGACCGCCTCGCGGTAGCCGGGCCAGACCGCGACCGCGAGCGCCTCGTCGATCGAGACCCAGCGGGCCGCATCGTGCTCGGCGGACAAGACCGGCTCCGTCCCCGGCCGGACCCGCACCGCGAAGTGGGCACTCGTCATGAGCGCGTCGGACGGAGACCACAGGAACTCCGCGACGTAGTCGAGATGGTGGAACGCCTCGCTCGCGCCGCCATCGATCCCGGTCTCCTCGTGGAGCTCTCGGCGCGCCGCTTCGACGATCGACTCGCCCGGCTCGACGAGGCCCGACACGCCCTGCCACAGGCCCGCCAGCACCCGGCCCGCCGCCCGTCGCAGGAGCAGGATCTCCGCCCCGCCGGGCCCGATCCGGAAGACCCACACGTCGACGAGGTCCGGCCGGCGCATCAGGAAACGCCGTGCGAACCAGCCGCGGGCGCGGCCCCAATGAGCGAGCCGGCCAGTCGGTGGAGCTGCTCGAGGTGCATGAGGTCGTGGACGCCGGCGAACAGGAGCCACTCGCCGCAGCGCAGCCGGCCGACGAGCGGATGCTCGAGCGGACACGGATCCGCCTCGTGCCCCGCGATCGAGCGGGCGGACCGCTCGATGACCCGCTGACTTTGCGCGATCCGCCGAAGGAGGTCGTCGCGGGTGGCGTCGGCCGGTCCCGGCACCCCCGGGACGACCGTCGGGGCGTCAGCCGGCCAGCGGTTCGCGGCCGCGAGCCCGGCGGCGAGGACCAACCCGGCGCGGGCATGCGTGTCGTGGTTCACGGTCTGGGCGACGTTCCAGTCCCCCTCGCCACCGGGAAGCGCGAGGGCGGAGTTGGGGAGCGCGCGCACGATCGCGGCGAGAGCCTCGGCGAGCGCGGCCAGCTGCGGCACGACGCGCTCCGTCGAGCCCGCGCCGGTCCGGCGGCGGACCTCGCGGCGGACGGAGATGAACCGGCCGGCATCGATGCCGCGCCATGCCGCGACGACGTCCGGCGCCCCGGGTTCCAGCTCGTCGACCCACGCCACTCGGCCGGCCTCCTAGCGGTGTCCGTTCGCCATCTTGACGGCGTCGGGCCGAAGCCGCAGCCGCCACATCGCGACGATGCCGACTGCCGGCCCGGCCGCCAGGACGAGCCAGGCGAGGCGCCAACCGGCGGCGTCGGTTGGATCGAGGAGGCCGATACCGAGGATCGTCACGCCGGTCAGCATGAACCCCACCGCGACCTGGACCGACAGGGCGGAGCCGGCCGTGCCCGGCGGCGCGAGCTCCGAGACGGCCGACGAGAACTGGGCCGAATCGGCCACGACCGACAGGCCCCACACGATCGCGATCACGACGATGACCGGGATCGGCGACCCGAACAGCACGCCCGCAACGACCGCCGACGTCCCAGACACGGCCATCGCCGCGATCGTCGTCGCGGTCCTCCCCACCCGGTCGGCGATCGCGCCCGCCGCCACGGACCCGACGCCGCCGGCGGCGACCGCGGCGAACGCCACGAGGCTCGCGAAGCCGGCGTCCGTCACGCCCGCGGCCGCGAAGCTCGCGAGCAGGAACAGGGGTACCCACGTCCACATCGCGAACAGCTCCCACATGTGCCCGAAGTAGCCGAGATTCGCGAGCCGCACCGACGGCTCGCGGAACGCGGCGGCGGCGATCGCCGGCGAGAAGCGCGGCGCCGCGACGTCGAACGGACCGGTCCGGCCGATGCGCCACACGACGAGGGCGCCGAGCGCGGCGGCGACGCTGGCGAGCACGACCACCGGCCGCCACTCGAGGCCGGCATACGCGCCGAGCCCGCGGAACAGGAACGGCAAGGCAACGCCGACCGTCAGCGCGCCGTTGACGACGCCGATCGCGAGACCGCGCTCGCGGCGGAACCAGCCTGCGGCGAGCTTCATCCCGACCGGGTAGACGGCCGCGAGCGCGGCGCCGGTCAGCACGCGGAACGGCAGCGCCGTCGCGGGATCCGTCGCGACGATGCCGAACCCGAGGTTCGCGATCGCCGCGACGAGCGCACCCGCCGCGAACAGGCGCGGTCCCGGGATCACGTCGGGGGCGCCGGCTGCCGCCAGGCCAAGCGCCGCGAACGCAAACCCGACCTGGACGACGACGGTCAGGAGCGGCAGCTCGAGGCCGGTCGTCGCCCACTCCTCTCGGAGCACCGGCGCGACGGCCGCGGCGCTGAACGACGGCGCCATCGCGAGGAGGATGCCGGTCGCGATCACCGCGAGCTGGCGCCAGCGAGCCTCCGGCTCGGCCGCGTTCACGCCGGCTCGGCCGGCAGCATCGTGTAGACGACGCACGTGCCGCGGAGGACCTCCGTCCCGTCGGCCGTCCGGGCGACGCAGCGCAGCCGTGTGATCGGCTTGTCGGCCCGCGCCTCGATCACCTCGGCCTCCGCGGTCACCGTGTCGCCAACCCGGACCGGCGCCGGGTAGTCCCACTCCTGGTGGAGGAAGACGCTGCCGGGCCCGGGCAGCTTCATCGCGACGAGCGCGTTGAACAGACCGGCCGTCAGCCCGCCGTGGACGATGAGCCCGCCGGCACGGGTACGCGCCGCGAAGTCCGGGTCGAAGTGGAGCGGGTTCCGGTCGCCGGAGATCGAGGCGAACGCCTCGACGTCGTCGGCCGTGAACGTTCGCGTCCAGGTCGCCCGCGCCCCGGGACGGGGCGGGACCCAGGCCATGGAGCCTAGATCCGCTCGAACCGCTCGACCGGCAGGACGAACACGGTCGCGCCACCCACCTCCACCTCGAGCGGGTAGGGCATGAAGAACTCGCCCGGCTCCATGATCGGCGGCATGGGGTTCACGACCTGCGTCCGCGAGGTGCAGTTCTCGCGGACGATCCCGAGGACCTCGTCCACCTCGTCGTCCTCGACGCCGAGCACGATCGTGGCGTTCGACTGCTTGAGGAAACCACCGGAGCTGTGCAACCGGGTCGCCCGGAACTCGCGTTCCAGCAACGCATCGACGAGGGCACCGGCGTCCTCGTTGTGAACGATCGCGACGACGAGCTTCACGGGCCGAGTATAGGGTGCCTCCGGGCGACGATCCGCCACTTTCGGGAACGATCGGGCGCGGTGTACGATGCCGGCCCCACCGCCACGTGCCGCCCGTCCACTCCCAGGAGCCTGCCCGTGCCCGACGCGCGCCGTTCCTCGCCGGATCCCCTCCACACCCTGTCGGCCGCGGCGGAGGCCGTGGCCCGCGAATCCGACCTCGATGCCGCGCTCGGCACGCTGCTCGGCGCGGCCGCCGATGCGGTCGGCGCGTCCGCCGGTGCGATCTACCTCCAGGATCCCGATCGGGCGGATCTCGTCGCGTTCCTCGCCGTGGGGCTCGATGCCGCCGGCCTTGAGCGCCTGGCCGGCGGATCCGACGATGCGCTGGACCCGATCGCCGTCGTCGCCCGCGACGGGGCCCCGATCGACCGGCGCGCCGGCGCGGATTCGGGCTCGTTCGGCCGGGCCAGCGGGAGCGTCTCGACCGCGTTCCGCCCCCTCGTCGCGAGCCGCGGCGGGATCGACCTGCCGGGTGGCGCGCTCGTCCTCGGCTGGTCCGACGACCGCGGGGTCAGCGCCGACGAGGATGAGTTGCTCGGGGCCATCGCCCACCTCGCGGCCGTCGCCATCGACCGCTCGCGCCTCGCCTCGCTCGTCGCCGAGCGGGCCGAGTGGTTCGAGCGCGTCGCGCACAGCGATCCCTTGACCGGGCTCGCCAACGAGCGGACGTTCGCGCGGGTCCTCGAACTCGAGCTCGCCCGCGCCGGGCGCCAGGGCAGCGAGGTGTCCGTCGCGATCGTCGACGTCGACGGCTTCGGAGCGACGAACGCGGCGGCCGGTCGCGAGGCCGGTGACGACATCCTGCGCGCGGTGGCGTCGATCGTCGCGGAGTCGGTCCGCCTCGTCGACACCGTCGCCCGCGCCGGCGGCGACGAGTTCGTCGTCGTCGCGCCCGGCTCGGCCGGCATGACGGTGGCGCGCCGGATCGCCGCGGCCGTCGGTGCGATGCCGATCGTCGGCGCAGAACCGGTGTCGGTCTCGATCGGCGTGGCCCGCTTCCCGGTCGACGGGACGTCGTCCAACGAGCTCCTCGCGGCCGCGCGCGCCGCGCTCGAGACGGCTCGCGGCAGCGGGCGAGGCACGATCGCCGAATCGACGCCGCAGCCGGCCGGATAGGGACGCCCCGGCCGCTCCGGTCCGCGCCGCGGGTTCGGCGGGATCAGCTCGGGGACGAGGTCGCCACGCCGGCCGAGACGATCGGCAGCGTCGGGGTCGTCGCCCCGGGCGCCGGCTCGCGGGTCAACGCGAGGGTCACCCCGGCGCTCGCGGGTGTCGCATCGGCCGTGAACACCCCGATTCCGTCCCCACCGACGGCGAAGTCGCCGATCGGCACGGGCACGCCGTCGCCACCGATGACCCACGCCTCGTAGACCTCCGTACCGGCCGTCGCCGGCAGATCGCGCATGGCGATGACGACCGACCCGTCCGCGGCGACGGCGGCGATCCCGCGCGGTCCATCGCCGTCGGGGTCGGCGAGAATCGCGGCCTGGCTGCCGGGTCGCGAGGCGACCTCGAGCACGGCCGCCACGCCCTCGTCGTACGCCTGCGCGTCGCGCAGCTGGCCCTGGAGCACGAGGTTCCAGCCGCCGAGGACGACGACCGCGAGCACGGCGGCAATGCGGAGGACCCAGCCGGACGGTGCGATCCCGCGCGTGGCCGCCGGCGCGCGTCCCGCCGGCGCGCGTCCCGCGGGCGCGCGTCCCGCCGGGAACGGCACGACCGGCGCCGAATCGGCCTCCGTCGACGCGGGGCTCGGCCGCGCCTCGAGGTCCGCCGCCGCGGCGGCGAGGATCCGCGCCTTCAGCCCGGCCGGCGGCTCGACGGGCTCGACCGACTCGGCGAGGTACGGCACGACGCCGCCCAGCTCGGCGATCTCCGCGTGCGGTTCCGGGCACGTCTCGAGGTGGTCGCGCACGGCGCGCTCGTCCTCCGGCGCGAGGGCCCCGAGGACGAACCCGGCCGCGAGGTCGCGGACCTCGTCGCAGGTCATCGGGTTCCCTCGGCGCCGGTCAGTTCGCGGCGCAGGGCAAGCAGGCCCAGGCGCATCCGGCTCTTGACGGTCCCGAGCGGGGTTCCGGTCCGGTCAGCGATCTCGACCTGGGTGAGGCCACCGAAGTAGGCGAGCTCGATCGCTTCGCGCTGGACGTCCGACAGCGTGGCAAGCGCGCGACGCACCGCGTCCCGGTCGAGACTGCCGGCCACTTCCGCCCAGACGTCCGGCACGGTGAGCGTCGCGGGCGGCGCCGCTTCCCCGTCAGGGAGCTCCGTCGTGGGCCGGCGCCGCCGGACGGCGTCGATCGAGCGGTGATGAACGATCGACAGGAGCCAGGTCTTCACGCTGCCCCGCCCCTCGATGTAGCGAGCGGCATTGCGCCACGCCCCGAGGAAGGCGTCCTGGACGACGTCCTCGGCGAGCGTCGCGTCGCCGGTGATCCGGTAGGCGATCGAATAGGCCATCGTGCGGTACCGATCGTAGAGGTCCTCGAGCGCGTCGAGCTGACCGGCGCCGATCCGATCGAGCACGGCCCGATCGGCCGCATCGGCAGCCGACACGACCCGTCCCGGGACCGTCCCGATCGGGTCGCTCATCCGGGTATGCGTGCGACGCGCGCGTCCGGTTCACCGGGCGCCGACGGAGCGTCGATGCGAGCCGCGATCTCGGCGGCCACCGCGTCCGGCGGCTGCATGGCATCGACGACGACGAACCGCTCCGGCTCCGCCGCCGCGAGGGCGCGGAACCCGTCACGGACGCGAGTGTGGAAGGCAAGGTCGAAGGCGGTCTCGAACCGCGTCAGCTCGTCGCCGTGCTTGCGCGCGAGCCCGGCCTCCGCCGGCAGGTCGAGCAGAATCGTCCGATCCGGGCGCAGGCCGCCGGTTGCGAGATCCTCGACCGCGCGAAGCCCGTCGATCGGCAGTCCCGCGCCGTACCCCTGATAGGCGAGCGTCGAGTCCGCGAACCGGGTCGAAACGACGGTCGCCCCACGCTCGAGTGCCGGCCGGACGACCGTTCGGACGAGCTGGGCTCGAGCGGCGTTGAACAGAAGCGCGTCGGCGAGAGGGTCGTGGTCGCGGCCGCCCGCCGAGTGGAGCAGGAGCTCGCGGATCGCCTCGCCGAGGGGAGTCCCTCCGGGCTCGCGGGTCAGGACGACCTCGCGACCCGCGGCCGCGAGGCGGTCGCGCAACCGCTCCGCCTGGGTCGTCTTGCCGGCCCCCTCCGGACCCTCGATCGTGATGAACGTGCCGCGCCGGGCGTCGCGCTGGCTGGTCACGGCCGGAGTGTAGCGGAGGGCCGCCTCGACACGGCCCGCGGATGATCCGAAACGGTCGGCGTCGCGTACGCTCGGCGAGATGGGACGCTTTCGAGTTCCGCGCCGCCCCTCCCGCCGGCTGGCGACCGCCGCGGGCTGTCTCGCCGCCGTGCTCCTGCCGGCCGTGGCGCTTGCCCACCCGCTCGGGAACTTCACGATCAACCACTACGCGGGGATCCGGGTCGAACCGACCGCGATCCGTCTCGACATCGTCATCGACATGGCGGAGATCCCGACGTTCCAGGAGCGCGTCCGACTCGACGCCGACGAGGACGGCGACGTGTCCGACGACGAAGCCGCAGCCGCACGCACGGCCGAGTGCGACCGGCTCGCCGGATCGCTTGAGCTGCACGTCGAAGGGGCGCCGGTCGCCGTTCGGACGTCCGCCGCCGGTCTCGCGTTTCCGATCGGCTCCGGCGGGTTGCCGACGCTGCGCCTCGTGTGCGGATTCGAGGCGCCGCTCTCTGCCCCGATCGAGACGCCGACGACCATCGACTTCGCCGATCGCTCGTACGCGGAGCGGATCGGCTGGCGCGAGATCGTCGTGGTCGGCGACCGGGTCACGATCGACGGATCCGGGTCCGGAATCGCGCCGACGTCCACGTCGATCTCGACACGCCTCACCACGTACCCGGACGACCTCCTCGGCGCGCCGCTCGACGAACGGTCCATCTCGTTCGTCGCCGGACCGGGCGGCCCGACGCTCCCCGCGTTCGCGATTCCGGACGCTGACCCTGTCGGCCCGGCCGCCGACCCGGCCGCCGAACCCGGCCCCGGGTCGGAGGGACCCGTCGCCGCGGTCCCCGGCGGCGTTGGCGGTGAGGTGCCGGAGGTATTCACGCAGGACCTCACGCCGGTGGTGGCGATCGTCTCGTTGCTCGTGGCGGCAGCACTCGGCGCCGGACACGCGCTCACGCCCGGCCACGGCAAGACGCTCGTGGCGGCCTACCTCGTCGGAACCCGCGGGCGGGCACTCCACGCCGTCGGGCTCGGTCTGTCGGTCAGCGCTTCGCACACGCTCGGCATCCTCGTCCTCGCCGGGCTCATCGTCGGAGCGGAACAGGTCGTTGCCCCGGACGTCGTCGTCCGCACGGCACCACTCGTGGCCGCGATCACGACGGTTGCGATCGGCGCGTGGATGCTCATTGCGGAGATCCGGCGACGGCGGGCCGCGCGGGCCGTCGCGCTCGAGCACGAGCACGACGACGAGCGCGAGCACGCGCAGGAGCACGGCCACCCGCACACGCACCCGCACACGCATGGCCATGACCATGAGACCGCCGACGCCGGCGCGATCGAGCACAGCCACGGCGGCACCCGCCACCGGCACGCTCCGCTGTCGGGGTCGTCGGTCACGTGGCGCAGCCTGTTCGCCCTCGGGCTCGCCGGCGGGATCATCCCGTCGACGAACGCCCTGCTCATCCTCCTGTTCGCGATCGCCGCCGGCCGGCCCCTGTTCGGGTTCGTCCTCGTCGGGGCGTTCGGTCTCGGGATGGCCGCCGTCATGACCGGGGTCGGGCTCACGCTCGTCTACACCCGAGGCCTCGTCGACCGCCTGCCCGCCCGGCCGGCGGGCGCCCGGCTGGCCGGCCTCGCCCCGCTCGGCGCGTCAGTCGTCGTGCTTGCACTCGGCGTGTGGCTCACGTCGCAGGCCGTGCTCGGCGGTGGCGTGCTCTGAAGCCGCGCTCGGAGGTCCGTCGGCGTTCGGGCCGTGTCGGTCTTTGACGCCCGTCCCTGCCGGTCGCTGACGATCGGCTACCACGTCGATGGCGCTTGACGTTCCGAAATCGGACGTTTCCAGGAGTCCATGTTCGCGCCGCGCCACGGTCCGGATTCGTAGTCCGGATTCGTAGTCCGGATTCGGAACATAGGCCGTCGCGGGGAAGCGACTCCCGGAGCGTACGAAAGCGGAATGTCCGGCCGGAAGCTGCACGAGCCCGGATTGACCCTCACCACTCCGACCCTGCTACCCTGCCCCGCGATGCGAGACCTCACCAACCGCGCCCTCGACACCGCCACGGCGCTGGGTGCGGGATACGCGGACGTCCGCGTCGTCCGCCGGCTCGATGAATCGATCACCATCAAGACGCGACGGGTCGAGGCCGTCTCGTCCGCTGAGAGCGAGGGCTTCGGGCTGCGCGTCCTCGTCGACGGAGCGTGGGGCTTCGCGAGCTCGCATCGCCTGACGGCCAACGAGGCCGACCGGGTCGCCGCCGACGCCGTCCGGATCGCCCGCGCATCGGCCACCGCCCTGCGCAACCCGGTTCGGCTCGACGATCGGCCCCCGGCCCACGGCCGCTACGAGACGCCCGTCACGGAGGACCCGTTCTCGATCCCGCTCGAGGACAAGATCGGCTCCCTGCTGGCCGCCGACGAGATCGCCGCGACGGTCCCCGGCGTCGCGTTCACCGAGTCGATGTACGGCGCGCAGCGCGAGTGGAAGACGTTCGCGGCGACGGACGGCAGCTTCACCGAGCAGGTCATTACCCACGTCGGAACCGCGGTCGAGGCGAACGCGGTCGACGGTGACGAGCACCAGGTCCGGAGCTACCCCGACAACGGCGGCGGCTGGAACGCGGCCGGCTACGAGTACATCCGCGGCCTCGACCTCGCCGGCCACGCCGGACCGTTCGCCGAGGAGGCGGTCGCCCTGCTCAGCGCTCCCCAGACGCCACCCGGCCGCCGGACGATCGTGCTCGATCCCAGCCAGCTGTACATGCAGATCCACGAGTCGTGCGGCCACCCCACCGAACTCGATCGCGTGTTCGGCACGGAGGCGAGTTACGCCGGCACGAGCTTCCTCACCACGGACCGGCTCGACGAGGGCTTCCGCTACGGGAGCGACCTGATCACGATCGTCGCCGACGCGACCGCGCCCGGCGGCATGGGCACGTTCGGCTGGGACGACGAGGGGGTCGCCGCCCAGCGGGTGCCGCTCGTCCAGGACGGGATCTTCGTCGGCTACCTGTCCAGCCGCGAGACGGCGCCCCGCATCGGCCGTCGGAGCGGCGGGGCCATGCGCGCGGACGGCTGGAACCGGATCCCGCTCATCCGGATGACGAACATCAACCTCCTGCCCCGGCCGGGGATGAGCCTCGACGACATCGTGGCCGGCACGGACGACGGTCTCTATCTCGCGACCAACCGGAGCTGGTCGATCGACGATCGCCGGCTGAACTTCCAGTTCGCGACCGAGGTGGCCTACGAGATCAAGGGCGGCCGAAAGGGCCGGCTGTTCAAGAACCCCACGTACACCGGTATCACGTACGAGTTCTGGCGATCATGCGACGCGGTCGCCGACGCCGGCAGCTACGTCATGCTCGGCACGCCGAACTGCGGCAAGGGCGAGCCCGCGCAGGGCGCGCATGTCGGCCACGCGGTGCCCGGCGCCCGATTCCGCGACGTCCAGGTCGGCGTGGGCAAGTGGTGAGCGAGCGCCGGGTGGACGACCGAACCGACTGGTTGGCGGTGGCGGAAACCCTGCTCGGTCACGCCGCGCGCGAGGGCGCGACGGAGGCGGAGGCGCTCGTCATGGCCGATGCGTCGGCGCTGACGCGCTTCGCGAACAGTGAGATCCACCAGAACGTGGCCGAAACAGGCGTGACGATCAACCTGCGGGTCGTGATCGGGAAGCGCGTCGGGGTCGCGTCGTCCGGTCGCACGGACCCCGACGGCCTGCTCGCGCTGGCCGGCAACGCCGCCTCGATCGCCCGCAACGTCGAGGAGCTGGCCGACTGGGCCGGCTTGCCGGAGGCGGGGCCCGTTCCGGACCGCCCGACCGCCTTCGCCGCAGCGACGGCGGCCGCGACGCCGGAATTCCGGGCCGATGCGGTCCGCGCCGTCATCGCCGCGGCGGACGAGGCCGGCGTTACCGCGTACGGCTCATTCGCCACCACGACCGAGACGATCGCGATCGCGAATTCGAAGGGTGTTCGGGCGGCCGAGGACCGGACGTCGTCGCAGCTCATCACCGTTCACATGGCGCCCGGCGGCGGATCCGGCTACGCGGAGGCGGTCGCGACGGACGCGACGACGATCGACGCGATGGCGCTCGGCCGGGAGGCGGCGGCCAAGGCCCGGGCGACCGGGAACCCCGTATCGGTCGAGCCCGGCGACTACCCGGTCGTGCTCGAGGAGTACGCCGTCGTCGACCTCCTCGACATGATCGGCTACCTCGGCTTCGGCGCTCTCGCCGTGCAGGAGGGTCGCTCGTTCTACGAGCGCGGCCGGCGGATCGGCAGCGACCTCGTGACCATCCGCGACGACCCGGCGGAGCCGGCCGGGCTCCCGATGGGCTTCGACTACGAGGGCGTCGCGAAGGCGCGCGTCGAACTCGTCGAGCGCGGGATCTGCCGCGACCTCGTCTACGACACGCAGACCGCCGCCCGGGACGGTGCCCGCTCGACCGGCCACGGTCTGCCGGCCCCGAACGCGTACGGGCCATTCCCGCTCAACATGATCATGGACGGCGGGACAGCGAACCGGGACGAGCTGATCGGCAACCTCGACCACGGGCTCCTCGTGACCCGCTTCCACTACACGAACCCGGTTCATCCCAAGCTCGCGATCATCACCGGCATGACCCGCGACGGAACGTTCCTCGTCGAGGGCGGCCGGATCGTGGGCCCAGCGCGGAACCTGCGCTACACGCAGAGCTACCTCGACGCGCTGGCAGGCGTGTCGGCGGTGGGCCACGATCGGCGGACGCTGCGGGGCTTCCTCGGCGCAGCCGTGGTGCCGGCGGTCCGGATCGACGCCTGGACGTTCACCGGCGCAACGGAACACTGAGCCCGCCCCGCCCTGGTCAATCCCCCGGCGCGGCGTCGATCTCGATCTCGATGAGCGACGCGGGCGAGGCGAAGCCGTCGCAACGCCGCACGGCGATCGGCGTCCCCGCGAGGCCCACCCGCGCGGCGAGATCGCCGGCCGTCTCGAGCGCAATGGACCGACCGACGTAGGCCGACACCGTCGTCGGCCGGATCGGTCGCCCGATCCGCTGCTCCGCCATCGCCAGCGTCGCGAGGACCCGCGCGCGGATCTCCGGGAGCTGCGCGTCGAACCCGTCGGCCGGTGAGGTGATCCCCGACAGGAACGCGAGGTCGCCGGTCGCAACGAACTTCCACGGCGGCGGTGAGGGGTCGTGCGCGATCGCGGTCTTGTCCAGGCCTGCTCGGCGCACGGCCAGCGTGGCGAGCCGGATCCCGTCCGATCCCGCGAACGCGGACGGATCGATGTAGCTCGACGTCGCGCACGGGAACGGGACCGACAGGCGGCGCAGCCGGACCGCGCTGGCGGCGGCGCGGCCCTCGCGCGTCGCAGCCGTCATGCGGCTGCGCACGACGTCGGCGAGCGTCAGGCCATGCCCGGCGAGCGCCCGCTCGAGGGCGTCGAAGCATGCCTCGAGGCGCTCCGGCGCGGTCGACGAACCCTCCAGCTCGAACCACGTTGCTGGGCGGCCGCCGATCTCGAGATCGCGGGATGTCAGGACGGTCACTTCGTCGGGCACGGTGCGCGCGAGTGTATCGGCGTGGGAGGATGCCCGGATGACAGCACGTGCGATGCGGGAGCAGCTCGGGCGCCGCTTCGACCCGGCGGAGCTGCGGCGTATCAAGCGGCTGTGGGTCCGCCACTCGATCGCCGAGGATCGGCGCGACGTGGACGGCCTCGTCGCCACGCTGTCGGCGGACTGCACGTACGAGATCGTGCCGACCGGGCAGCGCTGGGACGGTCACGCGGGTGCGCGCGCTTTCTACACGGAGCTGTTCGCCGCCTTCCCCGACAACGCGTTTGCCCTGACCGAGGTCGTCGTCGGCCCGCAGGGCGTGTTCGAGGCGGCGCGGCTGACCGGTACGAACCTCGGCCCGTGGGCGGGAGCTCCGCCATCCGGAATGCCGGTCAGCCTCGAGGTGCTCATCCTCTTTCCGTGGGACCCAGTCGCCGAGCGCTTCGCCGGCGAGCGGATCTGGTTCGACCGGGGCGCGCTTCCGTAACGAGTCCGTAGCGGCGGACCGCTTTCCTGTGCGGCATGAACCCACGGAACCGTCGTTTCGGCCTGCTCGTCACCGCCGCGCTCTGGGCAACTGGTCTCGCCGCCGCGTGCTCGCCGTCGACGACGTCTCCCAGCCTGCCGCCCGTAGCGGAGCCACCGTCCGGACTGCCCCGACCGGTCATCGTCGACGCGGACATGGACATCAGCGACCTGTTCGCGGTCGCCGTCCTACTGCGAGACCCGGCGCTCGACGTCCGGGCCATCGCGATCGACGGGACCGGGCTCGTGCACTGCGCGGGCGGCCGACGGGTGACCCGCTACCTGCTCGAGCAGCTCGAGCGGACGGACGTCCCGTTCGCCTGCGGGCGCGAGAGCATCGGACCGAATGGCCGACCGTTCCCAGCCGAGTGGCGCGATCAGGCCGACGGCGCGTACGGCCTCGACATTCCACCGGTGGTCGAAGCCGGGATTCCCGAGGAGGCGGCCGACCTCATCGCGCGGGTCATCGCCGCGAGCGCGGAGCCGATCACGATCATTGCCCTGGGTCCGTGGACGAACATCGCTGATGCGTTCGCGGCCGACCCTGCGCTCGTCGACGACGTGGCGGGCATCCACGCGATGGCCGGCGCGATCGACGCGCCCGGCAACGTCCTCGTCGACGGCGTGGCCGAGGCGGACCGGCTGGAGTGGAACGTCGTGGCCGATGCCGACGCGTTCACCGCGGTCCTCGCGCTCGACGTCCCGGTCACGCTCGTCCCGCTCGACGCGACCGATGACGTGCCCGTCCCGCCAGACCTCCTCGAACGCCTCGAGGAGGATCACGCGGCCGCGGGCGCGGACCTCGCCTACGAGCTGCTCGTCCGGTTCCCGGAGCGCCTGTCGCTTCCCGGTGGCCAGCTGTGGGACGAACTCGCCGCGCTCGCGGTCTCCGATCAGGACCTCGTCACGTGGGCGGATGCGACGGTCAGCGCGACCGCCGCCGGTCGGATCGATCGCGATCCCGCCGGCCGGCCGATCCGGTTCGCCACGGCGGCCGATCGGCCGGCGGTCGAGGCCGCGCTGCTTCAGGCGCTCCGCCGCGGGGGACCGCGAGCGGATCCCTTCGCCATCCGCGGCGACATGACCGTCCGATGGGACGGTAGGACCTGCTCAGCGGAGGGCTCGACGCCCGCCCAAGCCGGGATGTACCGTGCCCACCTCGTGAACGAGACGTCGGGGCCCGCCGGACTGGTCGTCGTCGGCATTCAGCCACCCCACGGGTGGGCCGAGTTCGAGACGCTGCTCGCCGAGCTTGCTGGCGAGGAGGGCGGGCAGCCGCCGAGCTGGGTGCTCATCGCCGGTTTCGCCGAAGCGGAGAGGAACGCCACCGGCTCCGGGCTCGTCGAGGTCAGGGACGGATCGTTCCGCGGGTTGTGCATCACGGGAGAGTTGCCCAACCTCACCTATGGCCTCGCGGCGTCGTTTGAGGTGGCCGAGTGATCGCCCCGCCCGATCGCGCAGCGTGGAGATTGCGGGGGCTCCTGCTCGCCCTGCTGTTCGCGATCGCCGTCGCGATCATCGGCATCTGGGTCGTGGTGTTCATTCGACGCGGTTACGCCGACGTGACCGAGCTGGTCTGGTCGCCCGCGCTGGCGGTCGGCTTCACGATGGTCGGAGCGCTCATCGTGTCCCGGCGGCCGGGCAACGTGATCGGTCGGATCTGCCTCGCGACCGGCCTTGTGCTTGGCGTGCAGCTCGCCATCGTGGCGATCGTCGCGATTGCCGACGTAGCGCCAGGACGATTGCCGGCGGTCCTGATCGTCGGCGCGAACCTGACCGCGTACCTGCAATGGTTCGGCCTCGTCGGGATCGTGGTGATCCTGGCCCGGTTTCCGGACGGCCGCCTACCGGGCAGGCAGTGGCGGATCATCGATGCACTGATCGTCGTCTTCGCCGTACTCCAGGCACTCCAGCTCTGGCGTCCGGGTGAGGTGCCGATCTCGTGGATCCTCATTTCGGCCAACCCGATTGCCATCTTCAGTCTCCCCGTGGAGGTCTTCGATCTGGCGGCCGAATGGGCACCCCGCTTCCTCAGCCTCGCAGCGCTCCTGTCGCTTGCTGCCTCGCTCGTGACGTACCGACGGTCGTCCCCTCGCGTCCGCGCGCAGATCCGCTGGGTGCTGTCCGCGGCCGCGGCGGCCGCGTCCGGCATGGCGATCCTGTTCGTCTCGAACTGGAGCGATCCAATCGCGACGGTCGCCTTGATCCTCGTCGTCGTCTCGCCACTGCTCATCCCGATCGGGATCGGGATCGCGATCCTTCGCTACCGGCTGTACGAGATCGACCGCATCGTCAGCCGGACGATCGGCTACGCGGCGGTAACGGCCGTCCTGACGATCGTGTTCCTCGGCGCGAACCTCGTCCTCCAGGGGGTGCTGGCTCCGATCGTCCAGGCAGACACGCTCGTCGTCGCTGCGTCGACCTTGCTCGTGGCGGGCCTCTTCGCGCCCGTCCGGGCCCGGACGCAGCGCGCCGTCGATCGGCGCTTCCACCGCGCGCGGTTCGACGCGGAGCGATTGGCCGCGGCGTTCGCCGACCACCTGCGTGACGAGGTCGACCTCGCCACGCTGCGAGAGCGATCAGTGGCCGTCGCCGCGAGCGCCGTCGAGCCGGATCGGATCGCGCTCTGGCTGCGCGCCGGGCGGGGCGACGGCTGACCGCTTCCTCGGCCGATCGGGCGGCGCGTCGCTCAGCGCGTCACCACGTGGCCAGGCGCCACTTGCCTGGCTCGAGCTCCCCCGGCTCGCCGACATCGGCGAAGATCGCCACCGCCTGCTTCAGCTCGTCGATGGCCGCGTCACGCCGCCCCGCCTCGCGGAGCAGGTCGGCCCGATGGTTGTGGAGGGCCGCCTCGCGGTGTCGATCGCCGATCGAGCGGCACAGGCCGAGGGCGAGATCGGTGAACTCGATCGCGAGGTCGACGTCTCCGGTCGCCGCCACCGCGCGCGCGAGGTTGTTGAGGGCGGCGATCCGAGCCGGGATCTCGCCGCGTGCCTCGGCGAGGGCGAGGCTCCGCTCGATAAGCACCCGCCCCGCGGCGGGATCGCCGCGCTCGGTGGCCAGGACGCCGGCAACGTTGGCCGCCCTGGCCCGCGCGAGGTCGTCACCGGACTCGTCGGACGCGGCAAGCGCGTCGGCCGCCAGCGCGGCGGCCTGCTCGCCCCGACCCGCGAGATGCGCGCCGAGGCTCCGGTCGGCGAGGATGCGCGCCCGCGTCGCTCGGTCGGCGGTCAACTCGAGCGCGGCGACGAAGTGGGTGTCGGCCGTGTCGGGATCGCCACGGCGCTGATGGACGAGGGCGAGCCGATGCTCGAGGTCGGCCAGGCGGTCCCGGGCCTCGTCGTCGGCCGACGCGGCCGACAAGGTCGACGCGGGTGACGTGGCTGACGCGGCTGACGCGGCGGCCGCCGCGCCCTCGAATTCGGCAATCGCCTCTCCGTAGCGTCCGGACAGCGTGGCGATGTCGCCGAGGACGACGTGGAGTCGGGCCGGGTCCGGGTGCCCGAGTGCCAGCGCCGACCGGGCGAGCTCGGCCGCCTCCGCGTTGGCGTGGACCGATCGCGCATGGTCTGCTGCCCTGGCAAAGGCCAGGGCAGCCTCGCGATCGTGGCCGGCATCACGGAGGTGAACCGCGGCCGACGCCGCCACGGAACCGTCGAGCCGGTCGACGACGGCAGGCTCGCCGAGCGAAGCGACCGGCCTGGCGGCGACCGCCTCGGCGACACGCCGGTGGAGGAGGCGCTTCCGGGTCAGGCTGGAACCCTCGAGGACGACCTCGCGAACGCTGCCGTGGACGAAGTCGAACGCAGGCTCGCGCACGGTCGCGGTCGCCGTTTCGCGCACGAACCCCCGGCGCACGAGCCGGTCGAGGCCGTCGATCACCTCGTCTTCCGTTCGGCCGCTGACGTGCCGCAACATCCCCGCGTCGAACGATCGGCCGATCACCGCGGCGGCCGCGATCAACTGCCCGGCTGCACCATCGAGCGACGCCAGCCGCTCGGCGACGAGCGCCCGCACGCCAGGCGGAATGGCGGTAGCCGTCGCCGTTGCGATCGCAGGTGCGGCCGACGGCCGTGGAGCGGCAAGCGCCTCGACGATGTACAGCGGAACGCCTTCGGATCGCGTCGCGAGCGCGTCGATCACGCCGGGCTGCCGTGACTCGTCGGGGGCGAGGGCGCCGATGAGCGATGCAACGGCATCTCGGTCGAGTCGCCGCAGACGGACGTGGGCGCGGGCGGTCCGCTCGAATCCGGCGACCGTCTGGAGCGCGATGCCGTCGAGGTCCTCGCGCCGCCACGTCACGAGCACGAGCAGCGACCGGCCGGCGAGGCGGCGGCCGAGGTAGGCGATCGTCTCGAGCGTCGCCTCGTCCGCCCAGTTGACGTCGTCGAGCCAGACCAGCCCCGCTGCGTCACCCACCGTGAGGGCGGTCAACCCGTCGGCGATCGCGTCGAGCAATCGCGCGCGGGCGGCACCCTCGTCGAGGGGGACGAGCGATCGGCCACGACGTCCGCCGCCGGCGCTCACCGCCGGATCGAGGGATGTGAGGGCGGTTCGCGCCACCTCCGAGAGCGAGGCGAGCCGGTCCGCGCCGCCCGGCAGCGCCAGGCCGGCTCGGAGCAGCGCGATGATCGGACCGTAGGCGACCGACTGCTCGCCCGGATAGCAGCGCGCACCGAGCACGCGCGCGCCGCGGCGACGCACGGCGTCGCTGAACACCTCCGCGAGGCGGGTCTTGCCGATCCCGACCTCGCCCTCGACGATCGCGAGCGCGCCGTCGCGGTCGACCGCGCCGTGGGCTGCGAGCAGGGTCTCGAGTTCGCCGGCGCGGCCCACGAATGGTGGTGCATCGGCAGCCGGAAGGCGCGGAGCTCCGGCAACCGGCGAAGGTGGTGAAGTCAGCGGCGCGACCGCGGCTGACGTGCTGACCCGGTCGTCCCGGACGCGTTCGTAGAGTTCGGTGGTCTCGGCCAGCGGCGGGACCCCGAGCTCCGCCTCGAGCACGGCGACACAGGCGCGGTACTGGCGAATGGCCCCGGATCGATCGCCCGTCGCGGCGAGGAGTTCGATGAGCCGTCGCTGACCGCCCTCGTCGAGCGGGTCGAGGTCGATCCTCCGACGCGCCGCCGCCACGGCCCCGGCCGCATCGCCCGCCTCGTGCAAGGCCGACGTGAGTCGATCGAGCAGCCCGGCGAATTGGGCGGCGACGGCAGTCGCGCGGGCCGCCTGCCAGTCGTCGAACTCCGGCGCGTCGCGCAGGGTGAAGCCGGCCATGAACGGGCCACGATGCAGGTCCGCCGCGGCGGCGAGGTCGCCGACAGACCCGCCTGCCGCAACGGCCGTAGCCCGATCGAGGTCGACCGACACGCCGTCCGGGTCGAGCCCGACGGTCGAGCGATCCGCGCGCAGCCATCGGCCCCCAAGCGCCGCACGCAGCGACGACAGCGTGCGACGCAGGGCCCCGCGGGCCGACTCGTCGTCCGCGTCCGGCCAGAGCAGCGCCGCCAGCTCCTCCCGTGCGAACGATCGACGCTCCGCGGCGAGGAGCGCCACGATCGCGAGCGCCTTGCGCGTGTCAACGACGAGTGGCCGGCCGTCCGCCACGATCTCGAGCGGGCCGAGCAGCCGGATGTCGAGGCGATCCGAACCAGGCACGGCGTAACGGTAGCGCTTGTGGCCACGATTCCGTAACGTTCCCGGAACGTTTCTCGGAGAAACTCCTGACGTGCGCATCGACAGCGTTCGGCCCGACGTCGCCGCTCCCTGGCTGCCCGCATGTGTGGTGTCCGTGGCAATTCCGATCGGCGGCCTGACCCTGAAGCAGCGATCGTCGGGACCGATCGAACTGGTAGTCACGACCGCGCACCGCGCGGTCCGACCGTTTGGCGCGGACATTTGGCTGCGGCCACGCGCCCGGGTGGAACGATGATCGACCACGTCGCGCACCGTGCCGCTGCAGTCGGGCCGTGGCGGCGATGAGCGCGACACGATCGCTGCGCCAAGATGACCCGCGAGGGTCGGTCAAGCACCGCCCCGGCCCACTCGCGGTCGCCGCGATGGTGGCCTCGATCGCCGCGTCGCTTGGTCTGTCCGTTGCCCTGCTCAGCCTCAATGCGCGGCGTGAGTCGGGTGGTGTCGAGCCGATCGCGCTCGTCCTCGTCTTCAACGCGACCGCGCTGCTGTTCTCGCTCGTCGGAGCGGTGATCGCGTGGCGCCGTCCCGGCCACGCGATCGGCCTGTTGATGCTGCTGTGCGGCCCCCTGTTCGCCCTGCTGGGGCTGATCTGGACGGCCGGTGGCGAGCTGACGCCTGGGGCCGACCGGGGGACCGCCGGCGTGATCCAGTGGGCTGGGCTCCTGCTCTCCTACCCGGGCATGGCCCTCATCGTCGGTTGGCTGCCGCTTCTCTTCCCCACGGGAACGCTGCCGTCGCCGCGCTGGCGCGCGCCATCGCTGGCGATCATCGGGATCACGAGCACGAGCCTGGCGGCACTGGCGCTTCGCCCGGGTCCGCTGTTCGAGGGCGGCGGCGGCAATCCGTTCGGATTGGTGGGCTGGCCGGCGGCGCTGGCACCCCTCGCCGACAGCCTGCTGCTTCAACTGATCGCGGTGATCGCCTTCGGCGCGCTCGGGCTCGTGACCCGGTATCGCCGCGGGACCGTCGTCGAGCGCCTGCAGATCCGCTGGTTGCTCGCGGCAATGGGTTTCGTGATCGTGGCATTTGTCGGAACTGCCATCGAGTCTGCCCTGCGCGTCGATGACGGGATCCTCATTACGGCCGTCCTCGCGTACTTCGGTGTGCTAGCCCTGCCGCTGGCCATCGGGGCCGCGATCCTGCGCTATCGCTTGTTCGACATCGACCGGATCATCAGCCGGACGATCGCGTGGACGATCGTCAGCGGAGCGCTGGTCGGCTCGTTCATCATCCTCGTCGTCGGACTGTCCAACCTCCTCGGATCGATCACGGGAGGGGACACCCTCGCGGTAGCCGGCTCGACGCTGGTCGTTGCCGCGCTGTTCGCACCACTCCGCTCGAGGGTCCAGCGCGTGGTCGACCGGCGCTTCGACCGGGCGCGCTACGACGGCGAGCGCGTCGCGGCCGCGTTCGGCGAGCGGCTGCGCTCACAGCTCGACCTGGCTGATCTCGAGGGCGACTTCAAGAACACCGTTGGTGCCGCCATGAGCCCGGCTGCCGCCGGTGTGTGGCTCCGATCCCGTAACGATTTCCGGACGAAGGAGGCGTAGAACACCGTCATGACGTTGCTCCGCACCATTCGCCGGACCATCGGACTCGGTGGCGACACCGCGCTCCAGGCACCCGTCGTGGCCAAGCCAGTTGCCGTGCCGACCGTCTCTGAGGCGCCGGCCGTCGAGATCGCGCCGTCGGACCCCCTCTTCGCCTACCTCCAGGGCGCGAGCGGCGCGGTCGACGTCTACCGCCTCGAGCTCGCCTCCCCGGCCCTGGCCGAACTGCGCGCCGCCGGCATCTCGCTGATCGTTCCCCTCGTCACGTCCGGCGAGTTGATCGGGGCCCTGTACCTGGGGCCACGCCTGTCGGAGCAGGAATACTCGACCGACGACCGGCGGCTCCTCGCCACGCTGGCCGCCCAGGCGGCCCCCGCGATCCGCGTCGCCCAGCTCGTCCAGGAACAGGCCGCCGAAGCGGCAGAGCGCGAGCGGATCGACCAAGAGCTCCGGGTCGCCACGCTCATCCAGCAGCAGTTCCTCCCGCGCGACCTGCCGCGGCTCCCCGAGTGGCAGGTCGCCGCGTACTACGGACCCGCGCGCGCCGTGGGCGGCGACTTCTACGACTTCATCGAGCTGCCGGACGGACGGATCGCGATCGTCGTCGGCGACGTGACCGACAAGGGCGTGCCGGCCGCGCTCGTCATGGCCCGCACCCATTCGATCCTGCGGGCCGAGGCGTCGCGGTCGCCGTCGCCGGGCGCCGTGCTCGCGCGGGCGAATGAATTGCTCGTGCCGGAGATGCCGAACCGCATGTTCGTCACGTGCCTGCTCGTGTTCCTCGAACCGGCATCGGGACGGATGGTCATCGCCAATGCCGGGCACAACCTGCCGTACGTGCGCTCGGCCGACCGGGTCACCGAAATCCGGGCCACCGGCATGCCGCTTGGGCTGCTCGCTGGGGTTGCGTACGAGGAGACCGAGGCCGTCATTCAACCCGGATCGACCGTCCTCCTCTACTCCGACGGGGTCGTCGAGGCCCACGGCCCGGAGCGCGAGATGTACGGCTTCCCGCGCCTGCGCGACGAATTCGCAACGCTCGACGTTCCGGGGTCCGATGTCATCGATCGGGTCCTCGAACACCTGCATGCGTTCACCGGACCGACCTGGGAGCAGGAGGACGACATCACGATGGTCGCCCTGCGCCGCGCCGGCGAGGTCGCCGCCGCCGAACCGGCCGGGGCGGACCCGGGCGAGGAGCTGCTCGCGGCGTTCTCCGTGCCCGGTGCGATCGGCAACGAGCGGAGCGCAATGGACCGGGTCGCCGACGTCGTCGCACCCCTCGGGCTGAACGGCCGCCGCCTCGAGCGGCTCAAGACCGCCGTCAGCGAGGCGACGATGAACGCGATCGAGTACGGGAGCCTTGGACGCGAGGACGTGCCGGTCGACCTCGTCGTGGCCGCGACGCCGGCCGAGGTGGTCGTGCGGATCACGGATCGGGCCCTGTCGGGCCCGGTCCCCGACGACGCCGAGGCCCCGGACATTGACGCCAAGCTGGCCGGCGAGCAGAAGCCGCGCGGCTGGGGCCTGTTCCTCATCCGAAACATGGTCGACCAGATGGACGTGGCAAGCGACGGGGATGGCCAGACGGTCACCCTGCGACTCGCCCGCAAGGAGTCCTGAATGGACGTGCAGACCCGCCGCTTCCGGGCGGACGTGGAGACGGTCCCGGACGCGGTCCGGATCCGGCTCGGCGGCGACATCGACGTCGCCGCGGACGCCGGCCTGGCCGACGCGTACGTGAGCGTGGCCGCGCTCGGCGCCCGGCGGCTCATCCTCGACTTCGCCGGCGTCGGCTACATCAACAGCACCGGCATCGCGCTCATCGTCCGCCTCCTTGCGGAGGCCCGGCGCGATGGCCGCGAGGTCCACGCCGTCCACCTGACGGAGCACTACCGCGAGATCTTCCGGATCACGAGGCTGTCCGACTACGTGGTCCTGGACGACGAGCAGGAGGGGAACCGATGACCGATCCGACCCGTATCGACCTGCGCTCGACCGACGATCCGACGGCCAGCGTCATCCGGATCGACGGCGACGTCACCGGCGCCAGCGAGGCGGCGCTCATGGCCGCCTATGTGACGGCGACCGGCGGCGGCGCGCGCACGATCATCCTCGACTTCGGCGGACTCGAGTACATGAACAGCGGCGGCATCGGCCTCCTCGTGACGCTCCTCGTGCGCGCGCAGCGCAACGGCCAGCGGCTGCTGGCGGCCGGGCTCGACGAGCACTACCGCCAGATCTTCTCGCTCACGCGCCTCGACGAGGCGATCGCGATCCACGACTCGCAGGCCGACGCTCTCGCCGCCGTCGGGACCTGATTCGCGTGCGATGGCGTGTCTCAGCCTGCTGCGCGGCCTCGGCGTCGGCCTTGCTACGGCTGCCGCGGTCGCCCTCGCACTGGCCGCCGGCGACGTCCTGACGCTCGTCTACTCCCTGCCCTACGCCGCCGTCGGGGGTCTGCTTGCAGTCCGACGCCCGTGGAACGCCGTCGGTTGGCTGCTCATCGCGATCGGCTGGGCCGGGTTGTTCGCGACGCTGAAAGTGTCCGGCGACCCGGTGGCGCTGGCGGACGGAAGCGCGCCGCTCGCCGACCGCCTCCTCGCCTGGCTTGCGGCGTCTGGCTGGCCGGCGGCGGCAGTCGCACTCCTCGCCCTCGTGCTCGACTTCCCGGGTGGTGGCCGGCCCCGGTTCGTCGGCGGTGCCCCGGCAGCCCTGTGTGCGCTGTCGACCCTCCTGTTCGGGCTCGTGGCCTTCGCGCCGACCATCTACCCACCGCACGTGACCGGCCTCCCCGGAGGAATGCCCAACCCGGTTGCGATCGCTCCCGAGGCCGAGCTGCCGTGGAGCCTCGTTCCGTACCGGACGGTTCTGAGCGGCGGCCAGATCGTTCTCTGGGCAGCCGGCTTCCTCACGCTGGTGCGGCGGTATCGTCGCTCGAGCGGAACGGAACGGCTGCAGCTGCGCTGGATCCTCGCGGCGCTTGCCCTGCTGCCGATCGGAGTGCTGACGATCCTTGTCTCCTTTGCCGTGGCGGGCGTGGCGCCCGGAACGGACACCAGGAACGTCGGGCCACTCCTGGTCGCCGTCGCGCCGGCTTTCGTCGCGTGGATTGCTCTGCCGACGGCCACCGGGATCGCCGTCCTTCGCTACCGCCTCTTCGAGATCGATCGGATCATTAGCCGGACGCTGGGCTGGGCGATCGTCACCGCCATCCTCGTCGCGACGTTCGCAATCCTGGTTGTGAGCCTGCAGGGTCTGCTCGCGCCCTGGACGAGTGGGAACACGCTGGCTGTCGCCGGGTCCACGCTCGCGGTCGCTGCACTCTTCCAGCCCGTCCGGCACCGGGTCCAGACGGCGGTCGACCGGCGCTTCCACCGGGCGCGGGTCGACGCGCAGCGAACGGTCGACACCTTCGGCCTGCGCTTGCGCGGCGTGCTCGACACGACGTCGATCGCCGCCTCGCTGAGTGATTCCGTCGAGGGCGCGGTCGCCCCGAGTCGGCTCACCATCTGGCTTCGAGGAACGGCTCGTAACGATTCCCGGACGGCCGGCGCGTAGAACGGAACCAGGCATTCGGATCCCCGCGGGGCAATCGCGAGGACAGAGTCAGGAGGACCGTGATGACCGCCACCGAACCGCGCACGCCGCGTGACCGGGAGTCGTGGGCGCGCCCGGTCGACCGGCTGGCCACGACGGCCACCGGGGCCGGCATGGACACCGTCACCGGCAAGCGCGTCGCCGGCCCCGTCCAGGGCTTCGGGCAGATGTGGCAGAAGACGTTCCGCGTTCGGCTCGATGGGTCGGACGCGACGCCGGAGCACGTTGTCGCCCACTGGAAGGAGCAGTTCCCATCGTTCTGGCCGAAGGGCAACCGGTTCTACGCGCCGCTGGCCGGCATCGCCCCGGGCGAGGTCGCGCTGCTCGAGATCCAGGCCGTCCCGGGGGCGCCGGTCAGGATGTCGACGGGCGTGCTCGTCATCTACGCTGACGCGGAGTCGTTCACGTTCATGACCCCGGAAGGACACGCCCTGTCGGCATGGATCACCTTTTCCGCGTATCGCGACGGCGACGTCACGATCGCCCAGGCCCAGGCGCTGGAGCGAACGAGCGATCCGCTCATCGAGCTCAGCTACCTGCTCGGCGCGAACCGGATGAACGATCGCTTCTGGGTGGGAACGCTTGCCAACCTGGCTCGCACGCTCGGCGTGACAACGCCGGAGGTCGAGACGACCAAGGTGTGCGTCGACCGACGTCGCCAGTGGCGGTACGTGCGGAATCTCCGCCACAGCCCGGCGTTCTCGACCGCGGTCGGCACGCTCACCGCACCCGCGCGCTGGCTGCGCCGACGCGGCGGGTGACCGACGGACGGGCGCCCAACGAACGGACGACCGACGAACGGGCGGGCCTGACCACCGCCCGCCCAGACCGACCGGCGGCCGGCATGGACTCCCGGTGAGTTCGACTTCGCTCGACGCCGTCGTCGTCGGCGCCGGCCCGAACGGCCTCGCGGCCGCGATCACGCTCGCCCGGGCCGGCCTGTCCGTCCGGTTGCTCGAGGCGGCCGACGAGGTCGGGGGCGGCCTCCGCTCGGGCGAGCTGACCCTGCCCGGCTACGTCCACGACATCTGCACCGCGATCGTCGGAACGACCGCGGTGTCCCCGTTCCTCGGACCGCGCGGCCCGCTCGACCTCGCGCGACACGGCGTCGAGTACGTCGTTCCGGAGGCACCGGTCGGCCATGCGCTCGACGACGGACGGGCGGTGGTGCTCGAGCGGTCGGTCGAGGCGACGGCGGACGCGCTCGGCCGCGACGGACCGACCTATCGTCGGCTGGTCGGCCCCCTCGTGCGCGACGTCGACCGCCTCATGCCGTGGATCTTCGGCCGCCCGCTCCAGGTGACGCGGCACCCGATCGCGCAGGCGCGCTTCGGAATCCCGGCGCTGCTGCCCAACCTGGCTCTCGGCCGGCTGCTCTTCCGCGAAGCGCCGGCGCGCGCCCTGCTGGCCGGACTCGCCGCCCACGCGATGGTCCCGCTCGAGCGGCCGGCGACCGCATCGTTCGGCCTTGCCCTCGCGCTGTCCGCCCACGCCTCCGGCTGGCCGCTCGTCCGCGGCGGGACGGCCCGCCTGGCGGAGGGTCTCGCGGCCGAGCTGCGGACCCTCGGTGGCGAGATCGAGACGGGCCGACGGATCGGCTCGCTCGACGAGCTGCCGCCCGCGCGGGCCATCCTGCTCGACGTGACGCCGCGCCAGCTGCTCGCGATCGGCGCCGATCTGCTGCCGGACGGCTACCGCAGCGCCCTCGAGCGGTTTCGCTATGGCCCCGGGGTGTTCAAGGTCGACTGGGCCCTGTCCGGGCCGATTCCATGGCGGTCGCCGGAGCTCGCCCGCGCCGGAACCGTCCACCTGGGCGGGACCGCCGCCGACGTCGCCCGCGTCGGGCGCGACGTCCACGGCGGGACGATTCCAGAGCGACCGTTCGTCCTGCTCGTCCAGCCGACCCGCTTCGATCCCACCCGTGCCCCGGCCGGGAGCCACACCGCGTGGGCGTATTGCCACGTCCCGAACGGGTCGCCGGCCGACATGACGAGCGCCATCGAAACCCAGGTCGAGCGGTTCGCGCCGGGCTTTCGCGACCTCGTGGTCGCGCGCGCCACGCACGGCGCGGCGCAGCTCGAAGCGCACGACGAGAACTATGTCGGCGGCGACATCAACGGTGGCGCCCAGGACCTGCGCCAGCTGTTCTTCCGGCCGATCCCGCAGCGGAATCCGTGGGCCACACCGCTGCCCGGCGTGTACCTGTGCTCGTCCTCGACGCCGCCGGGGGGTGGCGCCCACGGCATGTGCGGCCACCTCGCCGCGCGATCGGCGCTGCGTCGGGAGTTTGGCAAGCGCGGCTGAGCGCGTCGATCGGATGCGACCGTCAGTGCTGGGCGACGCAGAACTCGTTGCCTTCGGGGTCGGCCAGGATCGTCCAGCGCCCCTCGTTCTCGTCGAGCTCGCGAACCACCCGGGCCCCGAGCCCGACCAGGCGGCCGACCTCGGCCTCGCGATCCGTCGCCGAGTAGTCCACGTGAACACGGTTCTTGGCGACCTTCGGTTCCGGCACGCGCTGGAAGATGATGGCCAGGCGACCGTCGCGGACCGGCGGCTTGATCCCGGCGAACTGACCGCCCGGCGGGAACCACTCAACGTAGCCGAGGGCGGCGGACCAGAACCGGATGAGCGGCTCGAACGCGGCGCAATCGATGACGATCGCGTGCATGTGCAGCGATCCGCCGCCGTCCCCGCTCACGACTCCGTCACGCCGATGGTCGAACCGGCGCGCTCGACGACGGTCCGTCCGGGCCGAGGGGCCACGATCGGCCGGTACATCTCCAGGAGGCCGGCCGCGCCGACGTCGGTCAAGGTCCGCCGGGCCTCGTCGGCAAACGCCGGCGTCTCGGGGTCGTCGGGGCCGAGCGCGGCCGCGATCCCGAGCGCCGCGAGCCCCTCGTCGAGTCGGACCGACATCGAGCGGAACATGTCGAGCGCAGCCCGCCCGCGCTCCACGGCCCGCACCCGATCGCCGGCCAGGCCGGCGGCGATCGCCTGGAGCGTCTCGAGGATGCCCTCGTTCCAGCGCCCGGTCCGCAGGTTGCCCGACATGCTCGTCAGCGCGATGGTTGCGTTCGTGACGTCGCGAGCCACGGCCGCCGCGACCCCCACCCGAAAGTAAGCGAACGGGGCATTGAGGTCATCCGCCGCGGCGAATGGCAGCCCGTGCCCGATCGCGCCGGTCGCGTCCCCGCGCCCGAACGCATCCCACAGCTCGACATCGGCGATCTGCGGCGCGTCGTGCGCGGACCGCCGGATCTCGTCGATGAGCGCCGGATCGGGCGACCCGCGGAGCAGACCGATGACGTAGAGCTGAGCCAGGTTGGCGAGCCGGTCGTTCGCCTCGAGCCCGAGCTCGAGCACCTCACGGACCCGTGTGCTCGCGGCGTCCCACTCCCCGATGTGCAGGTCGTACTCCGCCGCGTTCATCGCGTAGTACGCGGCCGAGCCGGCGGCGCCGCGGCGGACGGCGTCCTCGAAGCCGGAGGCCGCCACGTCGCGGCCGGCCACGACGTCATCGTCGGCGAGGGTCACGGACAGGTTGATCCGGGCCCGGTCCTGGATCTCGAACAGCCCGGCGCGCTCGGCGCGGCGAATCACCCCGTCCAGGATGATGGCGCCCTCGACGGACCGACCCACCGCGGGAAGCGTCGCGCCCCGGGTGGCGAGCACGCGCAGCACGAAGGATTCGTCGCCGGTCATCTCGACCGCGCGGAGCATGCCCTCGAGCAGGGCGGCGGCATCGGCGTTTCGGCCGCTCCGGAGGAGACACCGCGCGACGGCATAGCGCAGTCCGAGCACTTCCGAGCGATCCTCCGGCAGGTCCGCGTACTCGGTCAGGGCGGACTCGGCCAGGTCCTGGGCGGCGGCGACGTCGTTGGACATGAGCGCCTCCGCTCGCGCAGCGGTGGCCCGCGCGGCGCCGAGCCGATCACCCGCACGGCGACGCTGCTGCACGACCTGGTCGAACAGGTCGGCGGCGCGATGGTGCTGCCCGGATTCCTCGGCCACGAGGCCCGCCCGCTCGAGCAGGTCGAGCTGGTCGGCGTCGTCACCGGGCAGGTCCGCCGCGGCGACGAAGTACGCCAGCGCCTGCTTCGGCGACCCCAGGTTGGCCGCCCGCTCCGCGGCCGCGCGCAGGGCGATCCGTGCCTGCGCGGCGAGTGCGTCCGCCTCCGGACCATCGGCAGCCGCCTCGTAGGCGGCGAGGTAGTGCGTCGCCAGGGCGCCACTCAACTCCTCGTCGCCGAGCGCCTCGAAGTAGCGGGCGGCGGCGAGGTGGCGCGTCCGACGGTCACGCTTGGCCAGCGTCCCGTACGCGACCTCGCGGATGAGTGACTGGACGAACCCGTACTGGCCCCGCTCGGGCGAGCGCGGATCCGTATCGAGCGACAGGAGATCGCGCGCGACGAGGCCCCGCAGGCGCGGCTCGAGGACGTCGGGGCCATCACCGACGAGGGCGGACAGCGCCGCCGTCGCGAACGTCTGGCCGAGCACCGCCGCGTCCTGGAGCAACGATCGGTCCGCGGCCGGCAAGCCGTCGAGGCGCGCGGCAATGAGTGCCTGGAGCGACGGCGGGACGTCGATGACGTCGAGCGGACCGATTGCCCGGAGGGTGCCGTCCTCGGCGTTCTCGAGGCGCCCGGACGCGACGAGCATGCGGAGCGTCTCGACCGCGTAGAGCGGGATGCCGCCGGCTCGGGCGAGGATCGTCCGCGCCGAGGCCTCCGGCAGCTGCGGCACCACGCCGGCGAGGAGCTCGCGCATCGCCTCGTCGCTCAGCGGCCCAAGCGGGAGCGACGTGGCGTTGCGACCCGCCCCCCAGGCCGGGCGGCGCTCGAGGAGCTCGGGTCTTGCGAGGGTCAGGACGAACAGCGGATAGCTCTGGCTCCATTCGAGCAGGGTTTCGATGAAGTCGAGCAGGCCGTCGTCCGCCCATTGCAGATCCTCGAACACGAGGACGACCGGGCTCTCCGACGCCAGCCGCTCGAAGAACTGGCGCCAGCCGGTGAACAGCCGATCCCGGCCGCCGGGCGGCGGCGCGCCGACGCCGAGCAGGGTAAGCAGACATGGCTCGATGAAGGCTCGCTCGTCGGCGTCGGGGACGTGCTGGACGAGGGCCGCGGCGATTCGTTCGCGAGTGGTCGGCTCGTCGTCGCCTTCGAGCAGGCCGGCACGCTTCCTGATCATCTCGGACAGCGCCCAGAACGAGATGCCCTCGCCGTAGGACGGCGACCGACCCTCGTGCCACCACATCTTCTCGGCCAGGCCGTCCGTGTACTTCGAGAACTCCCAGGCCAGCCGGCTCTTGCCCATCCCGGCCTCGCCGGTGATCGACACGAGGCGAGCCCGACGTTCGCGCGCGACCGAGTGGTACGCGCTCCGGACGAGCCGGAACTCGACGTCACGACCGACGAACGGCGGCTCGATCGAGTCGCTTCGGCCGACCCCACGCGACTTGGCGACGACACGCAGTGCACGGAAGGCCGGCACCGGCGCCGCCTTTCCCTTGAGGACCGCGTCGCCGGCCGGCTCGAACGTGATCGAACCGCCGGCGGCGTGCCGCGTCGCCTCGCCGACGAGCACGGAGCCGGGCGGCGCGACGGCCTGGAGTCGGCTCGCGGTGTTGACGAGGTCCCCGGCCACGAGCCCCTGGTTCGTCGCGCCGATCGTGACGGCCGCCTCGCCCGTCAGGACGCCGACGCGGCCGCTGAGCTCGGCACCGAGCTCGTCACCGAGCGCCCCGATCGATCCCACGAGGTCGAGCGCGGCGCGGACCGCCCGCTCGGCGTCGTCCTCGTGCGCGGTCGGCGCACCCCAGACGGCCATGACCGCGTCCCCGATGAACTTCTCGATCGTCCCGCCATAGCGCGCCACGATCTCGCTGGCCGTCTCGAAGTAGCGCGACAGCAGGTCGCGGACGCGCTCCGCGTCGCGGCCTTCGGCCAGGCTCGTGAACCCGACCAGGTCGGCGAACAGGACGGTGACGATCCGGCGCTCCGCGCCGACCGGCAGCGGACCGCCGTTCGCGGCGCCGCGATCGGCCGACCCTGGCGGTCGCGCGCCGGGGATCCGCGTGGCGGCGAGGTCCGGACCCGCGCTCGTGGGCGTCAGGCGCTCGCCGCACTCGCCGCAGAACTTGGCGCCCGGTACGGCAGCGGTTCCGCAGCGCGGGCACGCGGTCGAGACGGGCGTCCCGCACTCCAGGCAGAACTTCGCGCCGGCCGGATTCGCGGCCCCGCAGCTCCCGCAGATCACTCCCACACCTCGCTCACCCCCGGAACGAGACACCAGCGTAGCGGACGTGGACCGTGGCGTGGAGGGTTGTCGATGCGACGGCGCCCGGGGGACAGCCGACGCCCCGCCGTCCGGCGTCGGTCGTCAGTTGTCCGGCGTATGCGGTTCCGGCGCTCGGCGTCAGCCGTCCGGAGTCAGCGCCAGGACTTCGCCGCGTCCGGGTATAGCCGCACCCGGCGGTACGGCTCGCGGCCGCGCGAGCGCGACACCAGGTTCGCCCGCTCCGCCATCTGGTGCTGGAGCCGCCGGATGTACGCGTTCTGGGGCGACAGCTCGACCGGCTCGGCCTGCTTCATGACGATCCCGATCGCCTCCTCGGTCTCGCGCAGGGCGGCCTCGCGCGGGTCGATCTCGAGCGAGAAGATCGAGGTGAGGCTGGCCTGCATCTGGAGCACCGTGTTGCTCTTGAGGACGTAGATCGGCATCGCCCGCTCCTCCGCCTCGCGGAGCATTGGCGTCTTCTGGCGGTACTCGTTCTTGAGCGTCATGACGACGTCCGCGTCGTCCACGTCGCGGGCGACGATGACCGGCAGCTGGAGCTCGCGGATGCTCTGCTCAAGCCGCTTGCGGCTGATCCCGATCGGCAGGACTCGGAGCGTCGGCAGCCCGCCGGCATCGGCGATGCGGATGGCCTCGCCATCGTCCGCCTGGCCGGCGGCGATCGCGCGGTCCGCCAGCGCCTCGTCGTCGGCGGCGAGGTCGTCCGCGTTGACCGGCGCGGTGCCATCGTCCACGCGCAGCGCGGTCAGCGCGCGTGACGCCTGATCCCGCCACGCCTCCTGGCGCTGAAACTCGCGTGCGTCACGCGCACGCGGCTCCGGTGTCGG
Source organism: Candidatus Limnocylindrales bacterium (assembly GCA_035720425.1). Lineage (GTDB taxonomy): Bacteria > Chloroflexota > Limnocylindria > Limnocylindrales > CSP1-4 > DASTOB01. Next base: position 33,645 of record DASTOB010000120.1, on the reverse strand, counting down.
GCCGGCACCGCGCTCGAGCGGCCCGCGATCGGCGATGTCGCCGGCAACGAATGGTGCGTCCGAGAGCGCGGCCGGGGCGCCGCGTCCACCGTCCGGCCCGCCGGGGCCGGACCGCTCCACGCCCGCGCCGGAGCGCGTCGGCCCGCGCCAGCCACCGGTCGCTCCAGGCCGGTAGCCCGGTCGGATCCCGCCACCGCCGGCATCCCGGTATCCGCCGCGATACGAGCTCTCGCCGCGCCAGCCCGGCTCCATCCGCCACGTCTGGCCGGACCCCACGAGCCCGGCGAAGCGTTCCGTGCCGAGCTGCTCGCGCGGTGACGGCCGCGGCCGCGACTGGGACCGATGGACGCCCTCGTCGTCGCGCCAGCGCAGCTCCGGCGCGACCGGGTCGCCCCTCAACAGGTTGTCGACCGTGTCGGCGACGTCGGCATGGGCGAGGACGCGATCGCGGTCCTGGATCTCGATGATTACATCGAACGTGGGCGGGGCCTTCCGTTCGAGCACGCTCTTCTGCGTCCGGCGGCGGCGCGCCTCCTCGTCGCCAAGGGTCACGCTCTGGATGCCGCCGATGAGGTCCGAGAGCGTCGGATTGAGCATGAGGTTGTCGAGGTTGTTGCCGTGGGCCGTTCCGATGAGCTGGACGCCGCGCTCGGCGATCGTCCGGGCAGCCTGGGCCTCGAGCTCCGTGCCGATCTCGTCGATGACGATGACCTGCGGCATGTGGTTCTCGACCGCCTCGATCATCACCTCGTGCTGCATCGACGGCGTGCGGACCTGCATCCGGCGGGCCTTGCCGATGGCCGGGTGCGGGATGTCGCCGTCGCCGGCGATCTCGTTCGACGTGTCGACGACGACGACGCGCTTGCCCATGTCGTCGGCGAGCACCCGGGCCGCCTCGCGGAGCATCGTCGTCTTGCCGATCCCCGGGCGGCCCATGATGAGGATCGACTTCCCGCTCTCGACGTAGTCGTTGATGATCTCGATCGTGCCGTAGACGGCCCGGCCGATCCGGCAGGTGAGCCCGACGATCTTGCCGTTGCGGTTGCGGATCGCGCTGATCCGATGGAGCGTCCGCTCGATCCCGGCCCGATTGTCGTCGCCGAACGTCCCGATGTGCTCGACGACGTGGGCGATGTCCGGCTCGCCGACCTCCCGCTCGAGCAGCGTCACCTCGCTGTTGGGAAAGCGAGCCTCCGGCCGGCGACCAAGGTCGAGCACGACCTCGATGAGGTCGATCCGGTCCGGCAGGGCATGCACCGCGTCGACGATCTCCGGCGGCAGCGCCGCGAGCAGCAGATCGAGGTCGTCGATCGATTCCCGACGCGGGTCGACAGGATTCACGCGCTGGACCTCCTAGCGGACGCCGGCCGGCACGAGGGCCGGTTCGGCGACGCGGACGACGGTCTCCTTGAGCAGCAGGGTAACGGTGGCGATCGAGCGGAAGCCGATCTCCTCAAGGCGGCGGTCGGTGGGCGACTCGTACGTCCGAACGGCGGCGATCACGCCGCGGTTGGGACGATGGTCGGCACCCGGTGCGCGAGCGGCGATCACGCTCAGACCGTAGCGGATCAGCGCGGTCGGGTCACAACCGGGCCGGGCGAGCACCTTGAGATAGTGTGGCTGATCCTCCTTCGCCACGCCGACCTGGACGAGCCCGTCGAGGATCGTGCCGTCCGCGCTGTCTCGCGGATCCTGGACGAACGCCTCGACGTCGGCGAAGCGCAGGATCGGTGCGAGGCTTGAACGCGGCACCCGCCAATCCCGGCCCTGCCGTTCCCAGTCGACGAGGCGGACGGCCTCGAGCCGTTGCACCGGCTGCGGCGTGACCGACGCGTAGAGCCGAGCAAGGGCGAGGGCGTCGAGCGGCCCGGCGGGTCGGATCCCGCAGGCGAGCGCGTCCGTCTCCGACATCGGGTCGATGGCCGACGCATCGGCCGGACGGACGAGCACGATCTCGGCCCCGTAGCGGGCAAACCCCGCCTGCATGAACAGCTCGACGTTGCCGTCCGCGTCGGCGCACGCCACGTGGAAGCGCACCGCCCCGCGCTTGGCACCCTCGCGCAGCAGGTGCTGGATGAGCCGAAACCGGATGTCGCCGGCGTCACCGGCCCCGATCGCGTCGAGCTCGACGATCGTCCACTCGTCACGGGGCGTCTCGCGCTCGACCCGGATCAGACCGGCCAGCCGCCCGGCCGTCTCGTACACGAACAGGAGGTCGTGCGGTCGGAACGCGCCGAGCGGCAATCGGAACAGGCTGAACACCCCGATCGGCGGACCGCTCACCGGCAGCCCGAGTGAGCGCGTGTCGGCCTGGTCGTCCTGGCACAGGCGGGATAGCTCGCCGAGGGCGGCAAGATCGGTCAGGCGCGCGACGCGGACCTTGCCGCCGCTGCGCGCCGAGCGTGCCTCGGTCATGTCGCCTGCCGCGCCCGACGTGTGGGATGCGGCCGGCGTCCGGATCCCTCGCCCGGGTCGTCGTGCTCGGAGGCCATCGTCGCAACGAGGCGATGGAAGCGGGTCTCGCCGGCAAGCTCGGGATGGAATGCGGTGGCAATGAGATTCCGCTCGCGGACGGCGACGACGCGGCCATCGTCGAGACGCGCCAGCACGTCCACGCCGGGGCCCGTGCGCTCGACCACCGGTGCCCGGATGAACACACCGTGGACCGGCCGATCGCCGAGGACCGGGACGGCGAGATCCGCCTCGAACGAGTCGAGCTGTCGGCCGAACGCGTTGCGCGCGACGGTCACGTCCAGCAGCGGCAGGATCGGCGGCTCCCCGGCGATCTCGCGGGCGAGCACGATCATCCCGGCGCACGTCCCGAACACGGGGGCGCCGCGCTCGGCGAGATCGACGATCGGCTGCGCGAGCCCCCAGCGCTCGATGAGCCGGCGCATCGTCGTGCTCTCGCCACCCGGGATGATGAGGCCGGCAACGTCGGCCAGGTCGCCCGGCAGCCGAACCGGAACGCCGGCAACACCGAGAGCCGCGAGAACATCCAGGTGTTCGCGGAACGCCCCTTGAAGTGCGAGGACGCCGATCTTCATCCGCGGGGCGCCTTACCAGCCGCGAACGGCGAGCCGCTCTCCCTCCGGGATCGCCTCGAGGGCGATCCCACGCATCGGGGCTCCCAGGCCCTTTGAGACGTCGGCGATGATCGCCGGGTTGTCGAAGTGGGTCGTCGCCTGGACGATCGCGGTGGCCATCCGGGCCGGATCCTCGCTCTTGAAGATCCCCGACCCGACGAAAACGCCCTCGGCGCCGAGCTGCATGACGAGCGCCGCGTCCGCCGGGGTCGAGATGCCACCGGCGACGAAGTTGACGACCGGGAGCTTCCCGTCCGCGGCCACCTGCCGGACGAGCTCGTACGGCGCCCCGAGCTCCTTGGCGGCGACGAACAGCTCGTCCTCGCGCATCGATTCGAGTCGCCGGATCTCGCCGAGCACGTCACGCAGCTGGCGAACGGCCTCGACGATGTTGCCCGTTCCGGCCTCGCCCTTCGTTCGCATCATCGCGGCCCCCTCGTTGATGCGGCGGAGGGCCTCGCCGAGGTTCCGGCATCCGCACACGAACGGGACCTTGAAGGCGTGCTTGTCGATGTGGTTCGTTTCGTCGGCCGGGGTGAGCACCTCGGACTCGTCGATGTAGTCGACGCCGAGGGCCTCGAGGACCTGGGCCTCGACGAAGTGGCCGATCCGGGCCTTGGCCATGACCGGGATGGTCACGGCCTGCATGATCCCCTCGATCATCGACGGATCGCTCATCCGGGCGACACCGCCGGCCGCTCGAATGTCGGCCGGAACGCGCTCGAGGGCCATGACGGCAACCGCCCCGGCCTCCTCCGCGATCTTCGCTTGTTCGGGCGTGACGACGTCCATGATGACGCCGCCCTTGAGCATCTGGGCGAGACCCTTCTTCGTCGCCCAGGTCGACGTTTCGACGGTCATGGCGTGCCTGGTACTCCGGCTGTGGTCGCGTGCTCGCCGGCCCAACTGGCCCCGGGGTCGTCGCCCGTTCGAGTCGGCCGCGATCGCGCACGACGATTATCGCACGAGCGTTTCCGAGGGCTAGAGCGGGCCGGTCCGGACACATTCCGACGTTCGGGAGGCGTCCGCGGTGACGCCCGCCCCGCGTCAATTGACCGACACCGCCGCACCCGACACACCTTGCTCCCTGGCGCGTCTGTCAGACAACCGAGGTCGACCCTTCAGCCGGTCGAAGCCACGGCCGACAGTACAAGGGAGATGCGATGCGACGGTTCATGGTCCTGCCGATGGCAGCGTTGCTGGCGCTCGCGGTGGCGGCGCCGGTCGCCGCCGGGCCGAACGTGTCCAATCAGAGCGGCTCCGGCGAATCGATCTACGGCGAGTGGTACGACGGGACGACCTACGGGTACGTGTTCCTCGGGGAGGATTCCTCCTACGGCGGATTCGGCGACATCTACCAGGAGTCCGGCGAGTGGGTCCTGTGCGAGCCGGCGACCGAGGAGACGGTCGTCAAGGGCACAGGCAAGCCGTCGGCCGCAGCGGTGCCGACCGACACGACACCCGGCGAGGAGTTCTACGGCTTCCTCGGCACCCGAACGTGGGGTTACGCCTACGACCTGACGATCGAGTTCTCGCGGCGCCTCGAATCCGGAACCGCGACGGGCACGGTCGACCTGTTCACCGAGACGGTCGACGAATGCAACGGTATCTACGGCGACCCCGCCTTCGTCAGCGGCACCCTCGTCGTCGAGGTCTCGGCTTCCGGTCCGCTCGCCAGCTTCCGGGGCAGCGGCAGCTACCAGATCCCCTCGGAGTTCAACGGTCACTACAACTACCGAGGCAAGGAGCGTCAGGCGACCGGCTCCGTCAACGCCGCGGAGGTCATCTCGACGACGTTCGATTGGGCATACATGAGCCAGGTGACCTGGTCGGAGCACGTGAACAACTGACCGGGCGATCAGGTAGTCGGCCCCGGGCGCACCGCGCCCGGGGCCGTTTCACGTCTGCCGGACTCAGCGGCCGACGGTTCGCACAACCCCGGACATCAGCCGCGTCGCCCGTCGCGCCGCCGTCGGCGACAGCCGGCTGACCGCATCGACCAGCTCGATCACGTCGCGGTCCTCGAGCGATCCGAGCAGGTGGAACAGGCGCAGGATCGTTTCATCCGGCACGTCGCCAAGCAGCTCGAGGCCGCGCTCCAGCTCCCGCGGTTCGAGTTGCGGCACGAGGCCCACCGCGCGGTCGAACAGGCGGACGAACACGAGGAACGCGCTGAGCCACCGCCGAAGGGCCGCGAGGTCGGCGTCGTCGGGATCGCGCGCCACCGCCGCGTCGGCGTCGGCGGCGGTCTGCTCGAGGACCGACAGAATCGGGTCACCCTCACGGATCTTGCGCTCGGCGACGACTCGGCCGAACCAGCGCCAGTGATCGCCGACGGCGCGGTAGGCCGCACCGGCCGGCCCGCGTCGACCGACTCGGCGGGGCTCCTCGACCCGCTCGACGATGCCCCACGACTCCGCCTCGGCGAGTGCAAGGCTGGCCGCGCGATGCGACAGCCCAAGCGCCTCGCGCACCTCGCGCTCGGTGAGCGGCTCCTGGCGGGCCATGAGGTAGGCGTGCACGCGCGCGATGGCCGGGGCGACGCCCCAGGCAGCGCCCATCTCGCCCCACGCGTCGGCGAGGCGGAGGCGGATCTGCTCGGCCGGGGACGTGGGGCGTTCGATGGGTGAAGCGGCGGTTGGCTCGGCGCTCATAACGTGCTATGCGAGAGTAGCACTATCGCGTCGGCCGCCGGTCGATCTCCTCGCGCAGCGCACCGAGGATCTCGAGCTCGACCCGGTCCTTTGGCCGACCCGCGGCCCGCTTCATCGTGATGAGATCGTCGAGCGACGCGGCGCGGACGGGCACTCCGAGGATCTCAGCCTCGACCGCTGAGGCGGCGAGCGCCGCGTAATCGAGCCCAGGGTCTGGATGCGCAAGGAGGTCGAGGTCCCCGAATCGAGTCGTGAGGGTGAACACGTCACCTGCGCGGAGGGCACGAGCATCGAGCGGAGGGTGGATGCCCTCGGGCATGCCTCGGCGTATCGCCGCCATGACCTCGATCGCTGCGGCAAGCCGGTCGAGGTTCTCGCGGTCCGTCGCGTGGCAGACGTCCACATCGCCGGTCAGCGAAGTCGACCCGTGTACCTGCCCAGCGAGGCCACCGATGAGGATGAACGCAACATCGTGATCGAGGAGACTCCGCAGAATCGCGTCGGCCTGGAGGGACGGGTGCTCACTCATTCGGCGACACGCTTGATGGATCGCCGCAACTCGACGAAGTGCTGATCGTTCTTCATCGCGAGCTCGAGGCGCTGGCTCGGCGTCATGTCGAGCAGGCTCCGGATCACCGTCCGATCGATCCCGATCCCGAGCCGCGGGAGGTGCTCGAGGCCGTAGCCACAGCCCTCGAGGAGTCGATCGAGCGTGGTCACCCGAGGATCCGCCCGCCCGGCCTCGATCCGGGCGATCGTCTCCTGCGGGATCCCGGTCTTCGCCGCGAGCTGGCGCTGAGTGAGTCGCGCTCGCCGCCTCGCGTGACGGAGCATCCGGCTGGCCATGGACATACGAACGACTCCGATTGCTGTCTGGCGCGTGATGACGTTTGCATCATCACATGCCTCTCGACGCGCGTCAAACGGACCAGGCTCTGCCCCCGTCGATCCCAAAACGTGCGACTTGACAGGATCACGTTTATAGGCGTATGAACCTGCTACTTGGGAGTAGCAGGAGAAACGATGGTGGACTCGCTCCGGTCCCCTGGCGTCGCCGCGATCGGCGGCAGCGTCGTGATCGCGCTCGTCCCTGCCGTGGTGGCTGCACAGGCGGGCCGCACCGAGCCGGCCGAAGCGATCCCACACTGGCTTGTCCTGGGCCTGATCATGCTGGGACCCGCGGTCATCGGCGCGATCGGCGTCGCCCGGCGCAGCCGCGCCGCACTCGTCGCCGCGGCGGGATCGTGCATCCCGGTAAGCGTCCTCTCCGTCGCGACGATGCCGATCGTCGTGCCGGCGCTCTTGTTTCTCGTGGCGGCACGCGCCGCTCCGCCTGCAAGCCGCCCCACTTCGTGGCTAGCGGCGATGGCCGCGGCTGTCCTCGCAGGAGGCTCGCTCTTCGCGCTGATCCTGAATACCGAGACCCGGTGTTGGCTCGCCTTCGAGACGGCCGCCGGCATGGACTACCGGGTCGTGTCCGAGGCGGACGCCGCACGTCCGCTCGGGGGACCTGGAGGACCGGTGGCTGCCGGCTGCGACGGAGGCGAGTTCACGGCCCGCGGCGTGCTCGTCGCGGCCGCACTCTTCGGCGGCGCAGTCGCGGCGGCGGGCGCCGCGAGCCGGGGACGCCCCGGCTCAGCCTGAGGCGGCACAATGATTGGGATATGCCCGTCCTGCGCAGCCGGCTGGACCCTGCGAGCCCGGAGGCGCGCGCCAACCACGCGGCGATGTCGGCCCTCGTCGCGGAGCTCCGGGCGAGGACGGAGGCGCTGACGGCACGCGGCGCGGGGGGCGACGACCGCTCGATCGAGCGCCACCGCGAGCGCGGCAAGCTGCCCGTGCGCGAGCGGATCGACCGCCTGATCGATCCCGGCGCACCGTTCCTCGAGCTGAGCGCCCTCGCGGCGAACGGCCTGTACGACGACGAGGCGCCCGGTGCCGGCATCGTGACCGGCATCGGCCGGATCGAGCAGACGATGTGCGTGGTCGTCGCCAACGACGCCACGGTGAAGGGTGGGACGTACTTCCCGATCACGGTCAAGAAACACCTGCGCGCCCAGGAGATCGCCCTCGAGAACCGACTCCCGTGCGTCTACCTGGTCGACAGCGGCGGCGCCTACCTGCCGCTCCAGGCGGACGTCTTCCCGGACCGCGAGCACTTCGGGCGCATCTTCTACAACCAGGCGCGGATGTCGGCCGCCGGGATCCCGCAGGTCGCGCTCGTCATGGGCAGCTCCACCGCCGGCGGCGCGTACGTCCCGGCGATGAGTGACGAGACGGTCATCGTCCGCGGCACCGGCACGATCTTCCTCGGCGGCCCGCCGCTCGTGAAGGCGGCCACCGGTGAGGATGTGAGCGCCGAGGACCTCGGCGGGGCGGACGTCCACGCCCGGACGTCCGGGGTGGCCGACCACGAGGCGCTCGACGACGAGCACGCGATCGCGCTCGGGCGCTCGATCGTTCGGCACCTGGAGCGTCGGCCCCCGACCCCGCCGTGGGAGCGCCGCCCGCCGGAGGACCCCGCCGTCAACGCGACCGGCCCGGCCGGGCTGTACGCCGCCGTGTCGGCCGACCCACGCCGCTCGGTCGACGTCCGCGAACTCATCGCCCGCCTCGTCGACGGGAGTCGCTTCCACGAGTTCAAGCCGCTCTACGGCGAGACCCTCGTGACCGGCTTCGCCCATCTCGACGGCTACCCGGTCGCGATCCTCGCCAACGACGGCATCCTGTTCAGCCAGTCGGCCCTCAAGGGCGCCCACTTCATCGAGCTCGCCGCGCAGCGGCGCATCCCGCTCGTGTTCCTCCAGAACATCACCGGCTTCATGGTCGGCCGCGAGTACGAGGCCGGGGGCATCGCGAAGGACGGGGCCAAGCTCGTCACCGCCGTGGCGTGCGCGGAGGTGCCGAAGTTCACCGTCATCGTCGGCGGCAGCTTCGGGGCCGGGAACTACGCGATGGCGGGACGAGCCTACGGACCGCGCTTCCTGTGGACCTGGCCGAACGCCCGGATCAGCGTGATGGGCGGCGCCCAGGCGGCGCGCGTCCTGTCGACGGTCCGCGGTGGCTGGGCAAGCGACGCGGAACGCGACGCGTTCGAGGCGCCGATCCTCGACACGTACGAGCGAGAGGGCAACCCGTACTTCGCGACGGCGCGGCTGTGGGACGACGGGATCATCGATCCGCTCGAGACGCGGCGGGTGGTGAGCCTCGGCATCGAGGCAGCCCTCCACGCAAGGATCCCGGAGACACGCTTCGGCGTCTTCCGGATGTGATGCATCGGGTCCGTCTCGCTGCCGTGCTCGGCGCCGTGCTCGCGGTCGCGGCGTGCGCCGGGAACGCCAGCCCGAACACGTTCGTTCCCATCGCGCCGTCCGACACCGCCCGCGACGCGACGTTCGCCCTGACGATGACACTCGAGCGGTCGATCTACCGCGCGGGCCAGCCCATCGCGGTGCTGACGACCTACACGTACCTGGGGCCGAAGGCGGGCGAGCGGGTCTTCCACGCCGCGAGCCCGGTGGGGTTCCGGATCGAGGAGATCGGCGGGCGCCGGGGCATGGAGGGCGGCATGGACATGCCGTGCCTGTCGACCGATGTCGTCGCGGGCCAACCGGTTGCGGTCGCATTCGCCAAGTCGGGTGCGATTTCCGACGAGCCCGGCGTCGGGTTCGACCTCGCCTGGTACCAGGATCGCGTGCTCAGCCTTCCCGCCGGCCGGTGGCGGATCAGCGCCCGCTTCGATGCCTACCTCGGCGACTGTGGCGGCGAGGCACACGACCTCGAGGTCTCGATCGAGGTCCTCGTCGAGCCCTGAACCGGTACGATCCGCGCGTGGAGCACGCAAAAACCCGAACGGTAGGTCGCATCGCCTCGGTCAACGTCTCGCCCGGCGGCGTCCCGAAGCGTCCGATTCCGCGCGCGTGGGTCGGCGCCGGTGGCCTCGATACGGACGCGCACGCCGAGCCGGAGCCGACGCATGGCGGGCACGACCAGGCGGTCAGTCTCTTCTCCGTCGAGTCGATCGCCCGCGTTGCGGCCGACGGTCACCGCGCGTTCCCCGGCGCGTTCGGCGAGAACCTGACCCTCGAGGGCATCGAGCTCGGCGGGTTGCGCGCCGGCGATCGCCTCGTGATCGGCGCGGATGGGCTTGTCCTCGAGCTCACCGCCCACGCCGCGCCGTGTCAGACGATCGCACACTGGTTCGTCGAGCGGCGCATTGCCCGCATCTCGCCCAAGACGAATCCGCAGGACTCGCGGTGGTACGCGAGCGTCGTTGCCGAGGGACCCGTGGCGACCGGCGATTCGGTCGCGGTCGAGAGACCGGCGCGGGAGTAGCTCTCCGTCGATCGAGCGGGCGTAGCATGACCGGCGTGACGCCACCCGACGCCGTGCGCCTCGAGCGATCCGGACCCGACGGGTCCGTGGCCCGCGTCACGCTCGCCCGGCCAAACGTCCACAACGCGTTCGACGCGTCGCTCATCGCGGACCTGCGGGCGACCTTCTCCGCCCTCGCGCGCGAGGCGCCCACGTCCCTGCGGGTGGTCGTGCTCGCCGGCGACGGGCCGTCCTTTTGCGCCGGCGCCGACATCGCCTGGATGCGCGCCGCCATGTCGCTCGACGTCGAGGGCAATGAGCAGGACGCGATGGCCATGGCCGACATGTTCGAGGCGATCGACACGTCTCCCGTGCCGGTCATCGCGCGGGTCCACGGTGCCGCGCTCGGCGGCGGGATGGGGCTGTGCGCCGTGTCGGACGTGGTGATCGCGGAGAGTGGCGCGCGGTTCGGCTTCACGGAGACGCGACTCGGCATCCTGCCGGCGGTCATCGCTCCCTTCGTCGTGGCCAAGATCGGGGAGACCCACGCCCGCGCGCTGTTCCCCGGCGGTCGCCGGTTCGATGCCGTCCGCGCCCAGCGGATCGGGCTCGTCCACGAGGTGGTCGAGGGCACGGCCGCGCTCGACGCGGCGATCGAGGGCGCGGTCGCCGACGTCCTTGCCGCCGGCCCAACCGCCGCGCGCGCCGCGAAGGCGATCGTGCGGGAGGTCCGCGGGCTCGGTCACGGGTCGGCCAAGTGGCACACGGCCCGGGTCATCGCGCGCCAGCGCGTGTCGGACGAGGCGCAGGAGGGCTTTCGGGCGTTCAGCGAACGGCGCCGTCCAGGGTGGGCCCCGGACGACCCGACGTAGCCCTCGGCGTGCGACGTAGGCGCCTCGGCGTGCGACAATCGCGCCATCCATGACCGACGAACTCGGCCCGCGCGAGGCGGCGGCTCGTCTCGGTGCGACGACACGGTCCGTCCAGCGCTGGATCGCGACCGGTCGCCTGCCTGCGCGCCGCATCGGGGGGCGCTGGCGTGTCGCATCTGACGCAATTGACGCATTCGCACGCGAAACCGGACCGGCCGAGGCGCCCGCGAGGCCTGCAGCGCCCGCGACGAGCGCCTCGCCGATCCGCACCCTGTTCGTCGCGAACCGCGGCGAGATCGCCGCCCGGATCGAGCGCACTTGCCATCGCCAGGGGGTCCGGGCCGTCCTCCCGAACACGAACGGGCCCGACGCGCTCGACCTGCTCGACGCGGACGCCGTGGTCCGGGCCGCGGTCGCGTCGGGCGCAGACGCCGTCCACCCCGGCTTCGGGTTCCTTGCCGAGAGCGCCGACTTCGCCGCGGCGGTCGAGGCGGCCGGGCTGAACTGGGTGGGCCCACCGCCGGCTGCGATCCGCGCCGTCGGCGACAAGGCCGCGGCGCGACGCATCGCCAGTCGTCTCGGCGTCCCCGTCGTCTACGGCTATGACGGCGCCGCCCAGTCGGACGCGGCGCTCGACCGGCAGGCCCGGCGGATCGGGCTCCCGCTCATGGTCAAGCCCGCCGCCGGGGGTGGCGGCAAGGGCATGCGCATCGTCCGGGACCGTGCCCGGCTGCGGGATTCGCTCGCCGGTGCGCGGCGCGAGGCACAGGCCGCCTTCGGGGACGACCGGCTCATCCTCGAGCGCCTCGTCGAGAACGCGCGACACGTCGAGGTCCAGGTCCTGTTCGATCAATACGGCCACGGCATCCACATGGGCGAGCGCGACTGTTCGCTCCAGCGGCGACACCAGAAGATCCTCGAGGAGACGCCGTCGAGCGCGGTCGACCCGGAGCTCCGGGCGCGACTCGGCGAGGCCGCGTTGACGATCACCCGGTCGGTCGGGTACGTGAGCGCGGGAACCGTCGAGTTCCTGCTCGACGACCGCGGCGCCTTCCACTTCCTCGAGGTCAACGCCCGGCTCCAGGTGGAGCATCCGATCACCGAGGCCGTGACCGGGCGGGATCTCGTCGCCGATCAGCTCCGGATCGCGGCCGGCGAGCCGCTGGGGCTCGTCCAGGCCGACGTCCGCGCCACCGGGCACGCCGTCGAGGTCCGCCTGTACGCCGAGGACGCCGAAGCCGGGTTCCTGCCGTCGACCGGGCGGGTCGAGCGGCTTCGCTGGCCGGGCGGCGAGGGCATCCGCGTCGACGCCGGGATCACCGAGGGGGACGTCGTCGGCGGCCGGTTCGATCCGATGCTCGCGAAGATCGTCGCCCACGGCCCGGATCGGCCGACCGCGCTCTCGCGCCTCGCGACGGCCCTCGACGAGACGGTCGTCCTGGGTCTCGTCACGAACCTGCGCTTCCTGCGCTGGCTGGTCCGAAGCGACGCCGTGGCAAGCGGGCGGGCGCGGATCGACACGCTCGAGCGGATCTGGCCGCCGGACGACTGGCCGACGCGGGTCGCCCTGCCGGACGAGGCGTGGACGGCTGCCGCCCGCGCCGTCGGCGGTGGCTGGCGGCTCAACGGTCCGCCCGTCGCGCGGCTCGTCGCCGACGGCGGCGGCGTCGAGCGCGCGGTGGCCGTCCCGGCGGTCGCGGTCGACGACGCGCCGGTGGTCGCGGTCGGACCGGACGGAGTCGTCCACGTCGACGTCGGCGGCCGATCGGTCGCCTTCGCGCTGGCCCCTCCGCCGGACGTCGACCGGGCGGCGCGGCGGGCGGCCGCCCATGCCCACGACGGGGGTCCGATCGACGTGCTTGCGCCGATGCCCGGATCGGTCATCGCCGTCCATGTCACGCCCGGATCGACGGTCGACGCCGGCGACCCGCTCGTGACCCTCGAGGCGATGAAGATGGAGCACGCCGTCGCGGCCCCGATCGCCGGCCGGGTGACGAGCATCGCCGTGTTGCCCGGCGACCAGGTCGCGCGGCAGATGGTCCTCGCCGTCGTTGAGCCGTGAGCAGAGCCCGGAGCGGCGCCGACCGCGCTACCCTTGGCGCCAGCGACGACTGACGGAGGGCGATTCGCCGATGGCGAAGGACAAGCACAAGGGCGGCCACGGGCACGGGTCGAAGCACGCCGCGGAGGGGTCCGCCACGTCCGCTGAGCGCGGCAGCGACCGCACACCGCTGCCGGGCTCACGCGCCGAGCTCCTCGCGCTGCACGCCGAGACGCGCCGGCGGCGCAACGCCGCGCCACTCAACAGCCCGGAGCATCGCGCGGCGGTCGATCTGATCGGCCGGATCGAGGTCGAGATCGCCCGCCTCGAACGGGCCATGGACCCGCCGCTCGTCTGAGCCGGCGGCCGACGAGCGACCAGCCACGCGCCACGTGAACGACCGGGTCCGGATCTACGAGGTCGGACCCCGCGACGGGCTCCAGAACGAGGGGCTGCCCGTCTCGACCGCGGTCAAGGCCCGCTTCATCGACCTCCTCGCCGATGCCGGGCTGACCGAGATCGAGACGACGAGCTTCGTGTCCCCCCGTGCCATCCCGCAGCTCGCCGACGCCGACGACCTGCTGGCCCGACTCGACCGACGCCCGGGCGTCCGCTATCCGGTGCTCGTCCCGAACGAACGGGGCCTCGCCCGGGCGGAGGCGGCGGCCGTCGACGCGATCGCCGTGTTCACCGCGGCGACGGACGCGTTCACGAGCCGCAACATCGGCATGACCGTCGATGAGAGCCTCGCCATCTTCGCGCCCATCCTCGCCCGCGCGGCCAGTCTCGGCTGGTGGCGCCGCGCCTACGTGTCGACCGCCTTCGGCTGCCCGTTCAGCGGCCGCGTCGATCCGGCCCGCGCCGTCGCCGTCGGCGTCGGGCTCCTCGAGGCCGGCGCCGAGGAGATCTGCTTCGGCGACACGATCGGCGTCGGCGTCCCCGACCGGGTGTCGGAGCTCGTCCGGCAGGCCGTCGCGGCCGGGATCGGCCCAGACCGGATCGCGCTCCATTTCCACGACACGCGCGGGACGGCGCTCGCGAACGTCGCGGCGGGCCTCGCCGCCGGGGTGCGCTGCTTCGATGCGTCGACCGGCGGCACGGGCGGCTGCCCGTACGCTCCTGGCGCGGCCGGCAACCTCGCCACCGAGGATCTCGTCTACTTCCTCGACGCGTCGGGCTGGCGCCACGGCGTGGACCTCGGGGGCGTCCTCGCAGCCGCCCGATTCATCGCCGATGCGCTGGGCCGACCGCTCGCGTCCAAGGTGGGGCAGGCCGGGGGCTGGGACCCGGCAACCGGTGCCCCCATCGGCCGCGCGTAGCGCACGGCCGGTCGCGGGCAGCGCCCCGGGCGGACGCGCGTCGTGGGGTGTCGGCCGCGTTCGCCTCGCGCGTCGCGTGCGTGCGCTAGCATGCGTCGCGCATGGACGGCGTGGTTCTCGTGCTGAATCAGAACTACGAGCCGCTCAACGTCTGTAACCTGCCCCGCGCCTTCCGCCTCCTGTTCGGCGAGAAGGCGGAAGTGATCGAGTACGACCACCAGGTGATCCGGACGCCGCGGACGGAGTTCCGCGCCCCGTCGGTGATCCGACTCCAGCACCAGATCCGGCGGCCGCGCCCGCGGGTCAAGCTGAGCCGGCGCGAAGTGTTCGCCCGGGACCACCACACCTGCCAGTACTGCGGCCGGCAGACGCACGACCTGACCCTCGACCACATCGTGCCGCGCCACCGCGGCGGCGGCCACACGTGGGAGAACCTCGTGACGGTGTGCAAGGCGTGCAACCACCGAAAGGGCGGGAAGCTGCTCGACGAGGTGCGCTTCCGGCTCGTGCGCATGCCGTTCGAGCCGCGCAGCGACGTGTACTCGATGTTCACTCCCTACCTCGCGGACGATCGGAACGAGGCCTGGCGGTCGTACCTGTTCCTCGGCCGAAACTGACCGGCGTCCGGCTCATGGACCGGCCGAGTCACGCCGCGCCGCTCCCCGGCGAACCCGACGCGATTGCCGTTCCGCCGGCGGTGCTGGACCTGCTCGGGACGTTGTGGGCGGCCGGTCATGACGCGTTCGTCGTCGGCGGCTCCGTGCGCGACGCACTCCTCGGCCGACCCGCAGCGGACTGGGACCTCGCGACGAGCGCCCGCCCGGAGCAGATCGTCGAGGCGTTCCCCGGCTCGGTCTACGAGAACCGCTTCGGGACCGTCGCCGTGCGGCGCGATGACGACGTGTTCGAGATCACTACGTTTCGGTCTGACCACGACTACGCGGACTTCCGGCGCCCCCACCGGGTCGAGTTCGGCGACGACATCGAGCCCGATCTCGCTCGCCGGGACTTCACCGTCAACGCCATCGCCTGGGGACGAACGGGCGACCGCGGCGCGGCGAAGGCCGACGGCAGCGGGAAGCCCGCCATCGTCGACCCGTTCGACGGACGAGCCGACCTCGCGACGCGCACCCTCCGCGCCGTCGGTGACCCGATCCGCCGCTTCGACGAGGACGCGCTGCGGATGCTCCGCGCCGTCCGCCTCGCCACCGTGCTCGACTTCACGATCGAGCCGGCCACGCTCGAGGCGATCGCGGCCCGTGCGGAGCTTGCCCGTCACCTGTCCGGCGAACGGGTCGCGGCGGAGATGGCTCGCCTGCTCGCCGCACCGGCGCCGTCGACCGGCCTCCGACTCATGGAGACAAGCGGGTTGCTCCGGGAGCTCCTTCCGGAGCTCGCCGCGGAGCGCGGCGTCGCCCAGAACAAGGTCCCCGGCGATGACCTGTGGGACCACACCCTTCGGTCGGTCGACGCCGCCGCCGCGGATCGGCCGATCGTCCGATGGGCGGCGCTGCTCCACGACATCGGCAAGCCGGCGACCGCCGCGGACGGGCACTTCTACGGGCACGACGCCGTCGGCGCGGAGATGGCCGAGGCGATCCTCGGTCGGCTGCGCCTGCCGCGGGCGGTGATCGATCGGGTCGTGCAGCTGATCCGCCAGCACATGTTCATGTACGACTCGGGGTGGAGCGACGCGGCGGTCCGGCGGTTCATCGGCAAGGTCGGACTTCCTGCCCTGGACGAGCTACTCGACCTCCGCGCGGCCGACAACGTCGGGAGCGGCAGGCCGGCCGACGCGGGCGGGCTCGGCGAGCTGCGCCGCCGGATCGACGAACAGCTCGCGGCGGAGGTCGCGCTCGACCGGGCGGACCTCCAGGTTGACGGCGGCGATCTCATCACCGAGCTCGGGCTGTCGCCCGGTCCCCTGATCGGGCGCCTGCTCGACGACCTGCTCGAGCGGGTCATCGCCGACCCGGCGCTCAACGACCGGCCGACGCTGCTCCTGCTCGCCCAGGGCGCGCTCGAGGAGGACCGATGATCGAGCTGCTGCTGGAGGCCGAGCGCGCGATGTCGCTGGGCCGGACCGATCAGGCCGAGCGCCTGTTCCGCCAGGCGGCCGATGCCGATCCGCGCAACTCGATCGCGGTCGTCGGGCTGGCCCGCGTGGCCCTCGAGCACGGGGATGAGACCGGGGCGCTCGCGCTCGCGCGGCGGGCACTCGAGATCGACGCCGACAACCCGGCCGCGCGGCGGCTCGCCGATCGGCTCGTCGAGGTCATGGCCTACCGCAACGAGGGACCCCGGGCCGATGCGCCCGCGGTGCCACCGGCCGATGCGCCCGAGGCGCCCCCGGCCGACGCGCCCGCCGGGTCCGAGCGCCGCGGTCTCCTCCGTCGCTTCCTCCGCCGCTGACCCGGCCGAACCGGCTACGCTCTTGCCGTGCGCATCCTCGTGACCGGCGGAGCCGGCTATGTCGGGTCCGTGTCGGTCGAGCGGCTGCTCGACGCCGCCCACGAGGTCGTCGTCCTCGACGATCTGTCGACCGGCCATCGGGCGGCGGTGCCGCCGGGCGCCACGCTCGAGCAGGGCGACTTCGGCGACCGCGATGCCGTGGCGGCGCTGCTCGAACGCGAGTCGATCGAGGCGATCCTCCACTGCGGCGCCCGCTCGCTCGTCGGCGAGTCGGTCCGCGAGCCGGAGCGCTACTACGCGAGCAACGTGACCGGCGGGGTGGCGCTCCTCAACGCGGCCGTCCGAGCCGGCGTCCGGCGCTTCGTGTTCAGCTCGACCGCGGCCGTCTACGGCATCCCGGACTCGACGCCGATCCTCGAGGACGCCCCGCTCCGCCCGATCAACCCGTACGGCGAGACGAAGCGGGCGTTCGAGGGCGCACTTCGGGCCTACGCCGTCGCCCACGGCCTGCGCAGCGTCAGCCTCCGCTACTTCAACGTGGCCGGCGCGTCCGAACAGAACGGCGAGGATCACGATCCGGAGACGCACCTCATCCCGAACGTCCTCGCGGCCGCCGAAGGGCGCGGCCAGGTGTCCCTGTTCGGCGACGACTACCCGACCCCGGACGGCACCGCGATCCGCGACTACATCCACGTCGCCGACCTGGCCGATGCGCACCTCGCGGCCCTCGAGGCGACCGCGCCGGATGACCCGCGAACCGGCGCCGGGCCGGACGACGCCCGCGCGCTCGCCTGCAATCTCGGCACCGCCGGCGGGTTCTCCGTTCGCGAGGTCCTGGCGGCGGCGGAGGCGGTGGTCGGTGCGCCGATTCCCCATCGGGTGGGTCCGCGCCGGCCCGGCGATCCGCCGGTGCTCGTCGCGTCGGCGGATCGGGCCGGGGAGCTCCTCGGCTGGCGGCCGCGCCGGCCGGATCTCGCCGAGATGATCGCCTCCGCCTGGTCGTGGCGGCTCACCCACCCCGGCGGCTACCCGAACTGACGGCGCCGCGATCGCCTCAGCGCGGCTCGAGCGGCGCGGTCGACGGCGACAGACGATCGGGCGGTGACTCGGCGCGCGGAACCTCGCCGGAGCCTTCCCACTCGTCGCTGACCGGCCGGAGCAGCCACGCCCCGATGAGCATCGTCACGAGCAGGCTGAGGACCGCGACCTGGTAGGCACCGACGTCGAGCACGTCGAGCAGGAGCAGGATCGTCACCCCGTAGAGCAGCTGGCCGATGACCTGGGAGCCCTTCCCGACGAGGCCGTACAGGCCGAAGAACTCGCCGAGCCGCTCCGGCGGGGAGAGGCGGACCATGAGCACCCGGTCGGCCACCTGCACGCCGCCGAGGCCGCTGCCGAGGATCGCGCCGGCGACCAGGAAGAGGGCGATGCCGGCCGCGCCCGGCACGCTCAGCGAGATCGCCCCGATCACGAGCCCCACCGCCCAGGACGCGAGGACGATCATGAGCGTCCGCTTCGGCCCCAGTCGGTCGACGAGGCGCCCCCAGCCGAAGCTCGCGCCGACCGCGACCACGGTCAGCGCGAGCAGGATGAGGTTCGCGTTCGTCGGCGTCAGCCCCATCGCCTCGACGGTCACGACGCTCATCACGACGATGATCGTGTTGACGGCGTCGGAGTAGAAGAACCGGCCGACGAGGAAGCGCAGCAGGCCCGGCACCTCGCGGGCGTGGCGGACGGTCTCGGCGAGCTGCGACCACGATCCGACGATGTCCGCCGCCCGGATCGGCGGCGCGTCCGACGGCGGCTCGCGGACCACGAGGAAGATCGGGACGGCGAACGCGGCGAAGAGCACGGCGGCGAGGAGGAAGCGCCCGTCGACCGGCACGTCGAGGAAGAAGATGAGCAGGCCCACGAAGATCGTGCCGCAATAGCCGATCGCCACGCCGATCCCCGACAGGCGCCCGCGCGTGTCCGGGTAGCTGACCGTCTTGAGTGTCGCGTCGTAGTAGATGAGCGCCGCCTGGTAGGCGAAGTTGGCGATGACGAACAGGGTCAGCCCGATGGCTGCCGGGCTGGGCCCGATGAGCGCGGTCGGCACGACGCACAAGGCGGTGAAGAAGAACAGGAACGGGAGGCGCCGCCCGCCGCGGTCGCTCAGCGCGCCGAGGATCGGCGACACGATCGCGTTGAGCCCGACCGACACGACGATCGCGACGCTGAGCAGGAAGTTGCCGTCCCGCTCGCCGAAGCGGGCGTCGTCGACGAGCCACAGGCCGATCGCGCCGGACACGACCGCGAACGAGAAGATCGTGTTCGCGAAGTCGTACAGCGACCAGGCGGCCGGAACGATCGCCCGCCCCGACGGGGTCAGACCGCGCAGGCCGCCCGGCCTGCGGATCGCGCTGGTGGGGGACGTGCTGGCGGACGCCACGGGCGGATCATAGAGCGCGGCCACCGGCCCGGTGTACGATCCTCGCATGTCCGATTCGGTGGTCGCGGCGGCCGCGACGACGACGCTCGGGTGGCGGCCGCAGGCGTTCAGTGACGCGTCGTTCCGCGACGTCGACGACCCGCTCATCGAGCCGCTGTGGTCCGGATCGCGGGTCCTCGCCCACGTCGCCGCCGGGGCCGCGCGGTTCGTCGACGAGGGAGGCGCCGACCTGGCCGAGCCGGACATCGCGGCGGCGCTGGTCGACGCCGTCGTGGCGCTCGACGCGGTCGTCGACGGCTACCTCACCGCGGACCCCGCCCGAACCGGCGAGGGGATCATGCTCGAGAGCGGGATCCAGGCACCGACCGCCGCGCAGATGACCCGCCAGCTCCTGCTCGGCGGGAACCCGGACCGGGATGCCCGCACGCGGGCGCTGCGCGAGCGGGAGCGCGAACCGGAGGCCGCGCCCCTCGGCGATCACCTCGTCTTCGTGGCCGTCGACCTCGTCGCCATCGATGGCGAGCCGCTCCTCGACGTTCCCCTCCTCGAGCGCAAGCGCCTGCTCGAATCGGCCGTCGTCGAGACGGACCTCGTCCGCGTCGGCATCCACGTTCGGCCGCCGATCGACCCGTGGGTCGCCACGTGGCGATCGCTCGGCTTTCGGTCGGCCGCCTACAAGGCGGCCAACAGCCGTTACCGCCCGGGTGAACGAAACGGCGCCTGGGCGACGGTGGTGCTGCCGACCCGGTAGGCATCGGCCGGTCCGGGATGGTAGGGTGGATCGGTGCCCTCGAGCGTGCTCACGCCGGCAATTCGGGAGGAGGTCTCCCGACTCGGCCGGGCCGACATCATGGTCGGCATCCCGAGCTTCAAGAACGCCGCGACGATCGGCTATGTCGTCCGCGCCGCGCAGGCCGGCCTCGTCCAGTACTTCCCGGACCTCAAGCCGGTCCTCGTCAACTCTGACGCCGGGTCGCCGGACGGCACCCAGCGGGTCGTCGTCGAAACGGAGCCGCCGGACTACGTCGAGCAGATCCTCCTCGTTCGGCCCACCAACAAGCTCGATCGGGTCAGCCTGACCTACCCGGAGATCGACGGCGTCGGCGGCAAGGGCGCGGCGCTCCGGACGATCTTCGAGATCGCCGCGGAGCTCGAGGCCCAGGCACTCGTCGTCGTCGACTCCGACCTGCGCTCGATCATCCCGGAATGGATCGAGCTGCTGGCCGGCCCGATCCTGAAGGGTGGCTACGACTTCGTGGCGCCGCTCTACGCGCGCTACAAGTTCGACGGCACGATCACGAACACGGTCACCTACCCGCTCACGCGCGCGCTGTACGGCCACCGCATCCGGCAGCCAATCGGCGGCGACTTCGGCGTGTCCGGTGATCTCGTCCGGCACTATCTGACGCTCGACGACTGGGACGACGAGGTGAGCAAGTTCGGGATCGACATCTGGATGACGACGTCCGCGCTCGCCGGCGGGTTCGCCGTCTGCCAGACGCGGCTCGGCGCCAAGGTCCACGACCCCAAGGATCCCGGCGCCGACCTGGGACCGATGTTCCGCCAGGTCGTCGGGACGATCCTGCGCCTCGCCAACCGGTACTCCGACAAGTGGCTCCCGATCAAGGGCAGTCACACCGTGCCCGCCTACGGCTTCGAGCGGATCATCGAGCCGCCACCGCTCGAGGTGAACACGATCCGGCTCCTCTCCGAGTTCCACCAGGGGTCGCTCACCGTCGCCGACCGCTGGGCGGAGATGCTCGCCCCGGACAACGCGGAGACGGTCAAGGTCCTGGCCCGGGAGGCCGGCAAGCTGGCCGATGCCGCGCGCACGAAGCTCGGCGTGGGGGGCGATACGTCGACGACGACCGCGTCCACGCTCGACATGGCCGATGCGCTCGCGGCGTTCCACTTCCCGGACGACCTGTGGGCGCGGGTCGTGTACGACCTCGTCATCGCCGCCCGGCGCAGCGAGCCGCCACTCGAGACGCTCGTCGCCGCGCTCGTGCCGATCTACTTCGGGCGCGTCGGCAGCTTCGTGATCGAGAACCGCCACGTCTCGACCGACCAGGCGGAGGAACGTGTCGAGCGCCAGGCCCGCGAGTTCGAGCTGCTCAAGCCGTACCTCATCGAGCGCTGGAGCGCCGCGGAGCGGGCGGGCGGATCGGCGTCGACCACGCCCGCCCGATGAGTACCCGCTCGCCGCTCCCGTCTCGGATCCTCATTCCCGTCGCCAACCCGCTCACCGCGGAGGAGCTCGTCCGCCTCGGTGCGGCGCTCCTCGACAAGCGAACCGGCGAGCTGACCGCGCTCGGCATCGTCGAGGTGCCGGAGGGAATGGCCCTGTCCGAGGGCGCGACGCGGGCACGACACGCGCGCCGGCTCCTCCAGCGCGTCCTGGACTTCGCGCCGGAAGGCACGACCCTCCAGCCAATCGTGCGGATCGGGCGCCACGCGGCGGAGGGAATCGTCGAGGCGGCGGCCGAACAGGAGTCCGACCTCATCATCTTCGGCTGGGGAGGGAAGTCCGCCTCGGGCCGCGACAGCGCGGCCGGACCCGTGTTCTCGCCGACGATCGACGAGGTCGTGCGCGAATCGCCGTGCGACATCGCCGTCGTGAAGCAGCGCGGGGCGAAGGACATCAAGCGGATCCTCGTGCCGGTCCGAGGAGGCCCGCACGCCGAGCTCGCGATCCGCTTCGCCGACGCGATCGCCCGGCGCCACGACGCCCAGGTCGCCGTGCTCCACCTCGTTCCCCCGGGGATCACGCTCGCCGTGCGGGCCCAGGCGGAGCACGCCCTCACCGCGTTCATCAAGCAGCACGTGCGGGGCCGGGCGGAACCGCTCCTCCGCGAGGCCGCGAACGTGCGAAACGCGATCCTCCGTGAGGCGGAACGGGCGGACCTCGTGGTCATGGGGGCGTCGGCCGTGCCGGCCGGCCAGGACGGCGACACGTTCCTGTTCGGCGCCCTGCCGGAGGCCATCGCCACGCGGGCGAAGCCGAGCGTCGTCGTGGTCAAGACGCGCGAGACGATCGGCCGCCAGACGTTCGAACAGCTCGCCGCCCGGGCGGAGACGCTTGCCGCCGCAGACCGCGCCGCCGAGGAGGCGCGCGCCGTGCCGGTCCGGGTCGAGCGCTGGTTCGGCGAGTCGAACTTCCACCACGCCGAGTTCGGCGACCTGCGCCGGCTCGTCCAGCTCAAGGAGAAGCAGGGCGTCACGGTCAGCCTCGTGCTGCCGACGCTCAACGAGGAGGAGACGATCGGCCCCATCGTCCGGCGCGCGATGCGCGAGATGGTCGGCCGCATCCCGCTGCTCGACGAGGTCCTCGTCATCGACTCGGCGTCGAACGATCGGACGCGCGAGATCGCCGAGGCGGAGGGCGCCCGGGTCGTCCAGCATCCCGACGTGCTGCCGCGCTACGGCTCGTTCCGCGGCAAGGGCGAGGCCCTCTGGAAGTCCCTCTTCGAGACGGCCGGCGACATCGTCGTGTGGGCCGACACGGACGTCCGCAACTGGCACCATCGGATGGTCTACGGGACCCTCGGGCCGCTCCTCCACGAGCCGCGGCTCCAGTACGTCAAGGGCTACTACCAGCGCCCGATCGTCCAGGAGGGGGTGCTCAAGGAGGGCGGCGGCGGCCGGGTCACGGAGCTCGTCGCGCGACCGCTCATCAACCTCTTCTTCCCAGAGCTGTCCGGGCTCATCCAGCCGCTGTCCGGCGAGTACGCGGGCCGCCGAGCGCTGCTCGAGTCGATCCCGTTCTTCACCGGCTACGCGGTCGAGATCGGGCACCTCATCGACGCGGCCGAGCGGCACGGTATCGAGGGCCTGGGGCAGGTCGACCTCGAGCGACGGGTCCACCGAAACCAGGAGCTCGAGGGGCTGTCGCGGATGTCGTTCGTCATCCTCCAGGCGGTCATGAAGCGGCTCGAGGAGCGGCGCAAGGTGCGGCTGTTTGCGGAACTCGGCTCGACGATGAAGCTGCCGCGCTCCGGTCGCGGCCGGCTGTCGCTCGAGGTGATCGAGCTCGCCGACCAGGAGCGCCCACCGATGATCCGCATCCCCGAGTACCTCGAGCGCCGCCGCCAGGCGGGCGACGTCGGGCTGCTCGCTGGCAGCCCGTAGCCGCGTTCGGTAGTCATCGGTGACACGGACTCAGCCGTGAATGAAAAGGGCGCCTGGCACGCTCGGCGGGACGGCGATTCCGACGGAGCACGAGGTCGGGCGAGCGTGCGGGGCCCCGTTGTGATGCAGCGATGAATTGGCCAGGAGCGGGCGCGAGCCGGGATTCAGCGGTGGGCACGGACTCAGCCGTGAATGAAACGGGCGCCCGGCACGCTCGGCGGGACGGCGATTCCGACGGAGCACGAGGTCGGGCGAGCGTGCGGGGCCCCGCTGTGATGCAGCGATGAATTGGCCAGGAGCAAGCACAGCGATGAATCGCCCGGAGCCAGCACAGCGATGAATCGCCCGGAGCCAGCACAGCGATGAACTGGCCCGCCGCACCAGCCCTGACCGTCGTCATTGCACCGGATTCCTTCAAGGGGTCGCTCACCTCGGTCGAGGTCGCCAAGGCCCTGGCCGATGGCTGGCACCAAGCCCGTCCAGGAGACACGATCCTCCTCGCACCACTCGCCGACGGCGGCGAAGGGACCCTGGTCGCGATCGAGGCGGCGGGTGGCTGGGAATGGCGCGAGGCCCGCGCGACGGACCCGATCGGCCGCCCCATCGTCGCCCGCTGGCTGCGCTCGGCGGACCGGGGGCGCGCCGTCGTCGAGCTCGCCGCCGCGTCCGGGTTGTCGCGCCTCGCGCCCGATGAGCGCGATCCGCGCGGGGCGACGACGCGCGGCACGGGCGAACTCCTCCGGGCGGCGATCGACGATGGGGTGCGCCGCATCACGCTCGGCATCGGCGGCAGCGCCACGAACGACGGCGGCGTCGGGATCCTTCGGGCCCTCGGCGCGACGGTCGACGGCGACGCGATCGACCTCGCCGGCATCGATCCGCGCCTTGGCGAGGTGGACCTGCGCATCGCCTGCGATGTCACGAACCCGCTCCTCGGGCCTCACGGCGCCGCGGCCACATACGGGCCGCAGAAAGGAGCGACGCCGGACGACGTCGCCTTCCTCGACGGTGCCCTCGCCCGCTATGCCGACGCACTCGAAACCTCGACCCGCAACCGCGAGCGCGACACGCCCGGAGCTGGCGCAGCGGGAGGCGTCGGCTTCGGCCTGCTCTGTCTGCGCGACCGATTCCACTCCCTCGAGCTCGTGCCGGGCATCGACGTTCTCATGGAGGAGACCGATCTCGACGGCAAGCTCGACCGAGCGGACCTCGTGATCACCGGCGAGGGCCGGATCGACGCGCAGACCGCGTTCGGCAAGACCGCCCTCGGCGTCGCGCATCGGGCCCACGCGCACGGGCTGCCGTCGATCGCGGTCGGCGGCGGCGTCGAGCCGGAGGGCGCGTCGGCGCTGGCGGCCCTCGGCTGCGTTGCCGTTCCCGTCGTCGAGCGCCCGCAGTCGGTCGAGGAGGCGATGTCCGCCGGCCCGGAGCCGCTTGTGCGGTGCGCCGAGCGGGTCGCTCGCCTCGTCGGGCTGTTGACTAAGTCCATGGACTAAGTCACGATGGCCGACGTGACCACGGTGAACGTCCACGACGCGAAGACGCATCTTTCCCGCCTGCTCGCTCGCGTCGAGAACGGCGAGCGGATCGTCATCGCCCGCGCCGGCCGGCCGGTGGCCGTCCTGAGCCCCGTTGAGCAGCGCCCGACGCGGCGCGTGCCCGGCCGCGATCGCGTCGTGATTCATGCGAACTTCGACGACCCGCTGCCCGAGATGGATCCGGACTTCATGCACCCGGATGACCCACTTCGGACCAAGCCAGGATGAGGGTCCTGCTCGACACCCACGCGTTTCTCTGGTGGGTATCCGGAGGTGGGGCGCGACTCTCGGTTCGCGCGCGCGAGCTCATCGAGGACGGCGCGACGGAACCTGTCGTAAGCGCAGTCTCGGCGGCCGAGATCGCAACGAAGGTGGCCCGTGGACGACTCGAACTAGAAGCGCCGCCGGACCGATACGTGCCGAGTCGAATCGCGCGCCACGGATTCGGCGTGCTCGCCCTCGAGCTCCGTCATGGTCTGCGGGTCGGGCTCCTGCCGGACATCCATCGCGACCCCTGGGACCGGCTGCTTGTCGCGCAGGCGCAGATCGAGGGGCTGCCGATCGTCACCGCCGACCCCGTCATCGGCCGCTACGACGTCGAGACGATCTGGTGAGCCCGGCGCGACGGGCGAGCGCGAGGCCGGTCGGCCGTCGGAAGCGCGCGAAAACGGATCCCGTCCGGGCGTGGTCGCGCCGCCTCGCCCGCTATCGGCCGAACCTGGCGCGCGACGTCCTCGACGGGCTGGCCTCCGCCTACGGCCGACCGATCTGGCAGCGCCGGCTCGACCCGATGAGCGAGCTCGTGCTCACGATCCTCACCCAGAACAGCGCCGACGTGAACGCGGAGAAGGCGTTCGACGCGCTGCGCCTCGCGTATCCGTCGGGCGGTGAGGCCACCGACACGCAGCTGGGCGCGGGCTGGGGCGGGACCGGGATCGCCGCACTCGCGCCGCCGGGCTGGGCGGCCGTCGAGTTCGCGCCGCTCGACGAGCTCATCGACGTCATCCGACCGGGCGGGCTCGCGCCGCAAAAGGCGCCGCGCATCCAGGCATGCCTGCGGCGCGCGCGCGAGGAACGCGGCGAGTACTCGCTCGAGTTCCTCGGCGACCTGCCCGCGCTCGAGGCGCGGGCGTGGCTGACCGCGATCGACGGGATCGGCCGCAAGACGGCCTCGATCGTGCTGCTGTTCTGCTTCGGATTGCCGCTCATGCCGGTCGACCGACATGTCGAGCGGGTCTCGAAGCGGATCGGGCTCATCCCGCCGAAGGCGTCGGCCGACGACGCGCACGAGCTGTTCCTCGCGCTCCTCGAGCCGGACGAGATGTACGAGGGGCACGTCAACCTCATCCAGCACGGCCGACGGATCTGCCACGCGCGGAACCCCGCCCACGAGATCTGCCCGGTCGCCGCCCGCTGCCGGTTCGTCGACCCGAAGGCGCCCTGAGGGCCTGCCACGCAGGGCGACATTGCCTGCAGTTATCGAATCGGACCGATACGCCCCCCCGGCCGGGATTCCCCCGCTCCAGCGGTCGATGCCATTGCTGGCAGGCATCGTCGGTGTGCGAATCGGGCGCGGCGTCGACCTTGAGGTCGAATTCCATTAGCGCCAGCAATACCCGAGCCCGGACGCGACCGAGGCGGTAGCGGAAGGGTGGGCGCGGCCGAAACGGAGCGATCGGGCGGGGCGCGGCCGAAAACGGAGCGAAAGGGCGGGCGCGGCCGAAACGGAGCGACCAGCGGCCGCAAGCCGCCAACGTACGAAGCCGCCATCACGAAGGAACCTATACTCGGGCCATGCTGACCGGCGGAGCGGGCCCGTACCGCGGCCAGGCGCCGCGGATCCTCATCGTCGATGACGACCCCAACCTGCTCGTCCTGCTTGCCGAGCAGCTCCGCGCGGACGGCTACGAGACCCAGACGGCGCGCGACGGCGACGAGGCGCTCCGACGGCTTCGGACGAGCTGGCCGGACCTGCTCATCATCGACATGATGATGCCCCGCATGGACGGTCTGTCCCTCGCCCGCGAGATCAAGGGCCAGGCGGACCTCCCGATCATCGTCCTGTCCGCGATTGACGCCGGCGACTCCAAGGCGGATCTCCTCGAAGAGGTCGCGGAGGACTACGTCACGAAGCCGTACCACTACCCGGAGTTGCGGGCACGGATCAACCGGGTCCTCAAGCGCCTTGGCGACCGCGTCCCGCGCCAGAGCCTCGTCCTCGGCCCGGACCTCACGCTCGACCTCCACCGGCGCGAGGCCACCGTCGGTGGCACGCCGGTCCAGCTCACGCCGACGGAGTCGCGCCTCCTCTACGCCCTCGCCGCGAACCTCGGCCAGACGGTGACCACGGAGACCCTCCTCGCCCGCGGCTGGGCGGAGACGGAGGACGCCGATCCGTCGTACGTGTGGGTCACGATGCGTCGCCTCCGCCAAAAGGTCGAGGTCGAACCGAACCATCCGGTCCACCTCATCACGGTGCGCGGCATCGGCTACCGACTCATCTCGACCGCGGCCGACTCGTGATCCACTCGTGACCGACTTCATGACCGACTTCATGACCGACTCGTGACCGACGGGCCGACACGTCCGGACCACCCGACTCCGCTCCTGTCGCGAGAGGCCGCGGCGGCGGCGCTCCGCGATGCCGAAACGGCCGCCCACCCCGCCCCCGTCGACCCCGTCGAATCGGCCGACGCGCCGCCGGAACCGATCCGCCTCGGTCCGCCGCTGTCGTTCCGCGCTCGCCTCACCCTCGCCCTCATCCTCGTCGCGATCCTGCCGCTCGCGACGTTCGGCGCCGTGGTCGTCGCGACGTCGACCGGCGGCGTATCGCCGGACGTCACCGGGCTCCTGCTCCTGTTCGCGATCGCAATCGCGGCGCTCCTCGCGGTCGTCGTCGCGTATCTCGTCGCGGCGAGCCTCACCGCGCCACTTCGGGCAATCGCCGCCGCCGTCGATCGGGCGTCGGCGGGCGACCTCTCCCAGCCGATCGTCGTGTCCGGCGAGGACGAGCTGGCTCGCCTGGCCGACAGTCACAACCGCCTCGCCGCGGACCTCGAGCGGCGCAACCGCGAGCTCGGCCGCATCCTCGAGGCGACGGCCACGATGTCGCCGCGCGACGGCGTGGACTTCCTGGCCGGTCGCGCCGCCCTCGACGCCAGGGCGGCGTTCGGCATGATCGACGCCGCCGTCCACCTCGTCGACCCGCGCGAGATCCCGATCGAGGAGGTCGTGCCCGGCGATCCCCGCCCGGTCCGGGCGGAACTGCGGGCCGGGGGCGAGTCGATCGGCGTGCTCGTCGGCCGGCTACCGGCAACTCGCGCTTGGGAACGAGCCGACCAGGACCTGCTCGAGCTGTTCGCGAGCGAGGTCGCCATCGCGATCCGCAATGCGCAGCTGTTCGAGCGGGTCGAAGCGCAGAACGTCCAGCTGCTCGAGCTCGACGCCGCCAAGGACGACTTCCTGCGCGGCGTCAGTCACAACCTCCAGACGCCGCTGACGAGCATCCGGGCCTACGCCGAGCAGCTTGCCGGCGATCGCCCGGACCGGCGCCTCGGGATCATCGCCGAGCAGTCGGAGCGGCTGTCCCGAATGGTCCGCCAGCTCCTCACCGTGACTCGCCTCGAATCGGGTGCGCTCAAGCCACGGGCGGAGGTGCTCGCGCTCGCGCCGCGCGTGCGACGCGCGTGGGAGGCGCTCGGTGCCGGTGAGACCGGGTTCACCGTCGACGACCAGGCCGGTGGCTGGCTCGCCGTGGCCGACGGCGACCAACTCGACCAGGTCCTATGGGCGCTCCTCGACAACGCCGTCAAGTACGGCGGCCGCACACCGATCCAGGCCGAGATCGCGGTGACCGGGGGCAATCGCCTGCGCCTGACGATCGAGGACGGGGGACCGGGCGTGGCCGATCAGGACCGACCGCGGTTGTTCGGCCGGTTCGTCCGCGGGGCGGATGAGCGGACCGGCGAGGGCAGCGGGATCGGCCTCTATGTGTCGCGCGAGCTGTGCCGCGCGATGGGCGGCGACCTCGTCCTCGAACCGGCGATGGCCGGTCGCGGCGCGGCGTTCAGCATCTACCTGCCGGGCGAGCCGCCGGACGAGGCCTGACCACACCTGACCTCCGCGCACCGGCGGCAACCGCGGTGCGGCAACGCGCCACTGCAAGGTTCATCGCAAGGTCGGATGCGGTATCGTCCGGGTGGGCCGACCAGGCCCGGACAAATACCGCCGGGGGTCATAGCGATGTCTGCCTCTCCGCGGCCGAGGGCCGCCGGGCGAGGACGTCCGCCTGTACGCGAGCGGCTTCGGCGCGCCCGCGGCCAGGCGCTCGTCGAACTCGCCATCGTCCTGCCCGTCTTCCTCGTCATCGTCGGTGCGGCGATCGACCTTGGGCGCCTGTTCAACGCCTACGTGTCGATCGAGAACGCGGCCAAGGAAGGCGCCTTCTACGGCGCCCGAAACCCGCTCTGCGACGTGCCGAAGACGGGCTGCGCAGACCCGAACACGGTCGACTGGCACGTCCGCAACGAGTTGCCGGGCGTGACGATCGGGACCCCGTCGATCGAGTGCCTCGATGCCGTCACCGGGGCCACGAAGGCGCTCTCCGCGTGCGTCGAGGACGACCGGTACCGGGTTGGCGTGACCCATCAGTTCGCGCTCCTCACGCCGCTCCTCTCGCCCATCCTCGGCAGCTCGCTGACCCTGTCATCGATCGCCACATCGGTCGTCCTCAACGAGGCGTTCGACCCGAATGCGACGCCGTTCCCGATGCCGACGAACGGCAACCCGCCACCCCCGCCGCCTCCGCCTCCGCCCGGCTGCGCGATCGCGCCGGCGGCGAATTTCACGTGGAGCCAGCAGAACCGGAATCGGCCGGTCGTCTTCGCCGATACGTCGTCGACCGCCGCCGGTTGCACGATCACGGCGTGGGCGTGGGGCTTCGGTGACGGGACGACGTCGACCGCCCAGAGCCCCAGTCACGCGTTCCCCCTCCAGGCGACCGCCTACTCGGTCTCGCTGACGGTCACGAACTCGTTCGGCTCGAACACGATCACCCAGACGGTGACGACGAAATGAGCGGCCGGTCGTGGTTCGCCCCCCGTCGTCATCGGTCGCCCGGCCAGGCCGTCGCCGAGTTCGCCCTGGCCATCCCGATCTTCCTGCTCCTCTTGTTCGGCCTCATCGACATCGGCCGCCTCGTCTACGTCAACAACGCCATCTCGCAGGCGGCCCGTGAGGGCGCCCGCTACGGCGCCGTCCAGGGCCGATCGGCCACCGCCGCGGCGCGCACGGACGTGGGCGCACACACCCTGTCGATCATGGCCGCGGTCCCCCAGCCCACCGTATCGGTCGCCTGCGAGCGCAACGGCCTGATCGTCACCGCGTGCCGGTCGACCGATTTCCTCCTCGTGTCCGTGTCGAGCCCGGTCTCGATGTTCACCCCGGTCATCGGCCAGCTCGTCGGCACCGTCAACGTCAGCTCAACCGCACGGGTCACGGTGAACCAATGAATGCGTCCCGATCTCGATCGGCGGAGCGCGGCCAGATCCTCGCCATCTTCGCCGGCGGTCTCGTCGTCCTGCTCATCGCCGTCGGCCTTGTCATCGACGGCGGGATGGCCTTCCTCCAGCGGCGGACCGCGCAGAACCAGTCCGACCTCGCGTCGATGGCCGGCACGAAGGTCATCGCCGACCACTACATCAAGGGCGGCCGAACCGGATCAGACGTGTACGACGCGATCGTCGCCAGTCTCACCGCGAACGGCTGTGCGCCGTCGAGCCCGACGCCGTGCACGTGGACGGCGGAGTACGTCCGACCGAACGGGACCGGTGAGCTCGACCTCGGGCCGGTGGTCGACAGCGGCGCGATCGCCAACGGCGCGCAGGGCGTTCGGGTCGACGTCAATCGGCTGCCGCGTACGTTCTTCCTGTCGCTCATCAACCAGCCCGCGTGGGACGTCCGAACGACGGCGACTGCGCTGACGGCATCGGTCGACGTGCTGCCGCCGGGACAGGTCCTGCCGATCGCGGCCAATCCGCCGGCCAACTTCCTGCCAGACCAGGTCTACGCCTTTTCGGTCGGCAAGGACGGGCCGGGGAACTTCGGCTGGCTGTCGTGGACCGGCTCGAACGACGCGCCGACGCTCGGCAACAGCATCTGCACGCCGGACAACACCGAGATCACCTTCCCGGCCTGGATCGACGGCGACCCGGGCGCGACGAACGCGAACATCGTTCGCGACTGCGTCCAGTTCTGGATCGACAACCAGGCGACCGTCCTCATCCCGATCTGGGGTCCCGGGTGTTCGGGCGATCCGGACAGCGACGGGGTCGAGGGTCAGGGCAACAGCTTCGAGTACTGCGTCGTCGGTCTCGCGGCGTTCGTCATCACCGCCAAGTCGCAGCCCGCGATCGACGAGCTGACCGGTCGATTCGTCGAGTACTACCCGCTGCCGACCGTGCCCGCCGGGTACGGCTCCGCGCCGGGTCCCGGGGACAGCGTGTTCTTCATGGGCCTGGTTCGCTAGGCCCGGTTCAGTCCGGCGATTGCTCGCTGCGGGACGCCGCGCCGGCTCCCGCGTGAATCGCGAAAACGGGGCGTTGCCTCAAGGGGCGCGCCCCGTTTTCCTCTTTGTGTGCTGGTCGGCTGCGGCCGGCGCCGCTTGGCCGGCGCCGTGTGGCGTCAGGCCGGGTCGGGGATCCGACGCCGGCGCGGGCTCGTTGCAGCGGTCGACTCGGCCGAGGCAGCCTCGGCACGCTGAGTCCAGATGATCCGGCGCGGGTCACCGGCGAAGAGCGCCGCGCCCGCGATGCCGAGGATGGGTCCGAGCAGCGGGCTCACGCCGATCGTGAAGGTGAGGAACGATCCGGCCGTCCACCCTGCGAGGAGCCAGAGGACGGCGGCCGCGACGCGCTTCTGCATGGCAAGAGTGTCGGTGTCGTTGGCGCCCGCGGGAATGGGAGAGTCGTACTGGCGCTGGCGCGGCGTCCGGACCGGTGCGCGCTGTCGACGCTTTGACTCCCCTGCGCAAGGTGGTCGGCAAGGTCCTCTCGGCATAGTCGGATGGTCCTATCCACGCGCCCGGGGGGCTGGCTCCGACATATGCAGATCACCTGGCGCCGACCCGGCGCCCGCCGCACCCGTCACGCGGCGAACGGGCAAGCCTTGGCAGAGTTCGCGGTCGCCGCGATCCCATTGCTGCTGATGTTGCTCGGCATCCTGCAGTTCGCCCTGCTCTATAACGCGCAGATCGGCCTGACCAACGGAGTACGCGACGCCGCCCGCTACGGGTCAACGCTGGTGGCAAACACTGACGCGACGGCTGCATCAAGCGCGACAGCCACGCGTTCCTTCCTCGGAACCTCATTGGCTGACCATGTCGTCCCGTACAACGCCGGAAACCTTGCGGCGCAGGTGTGTTACGCACCGGCGAGCGACCCGACCCTGCCGGTCGAGGTCCGGGTCCGCGTCACGGCCACATACGGCCATCCGTTAGTGGTGCCATTGATCTCGTTGATCATCGATGCGGCCGACGGGACACCGGATGGGCTCTACTCGATAACGAGCACGATCGAGCTCCGGGTCGATAATCCACCCGAACCCCCGCTGAACGTGACCGGGTCGCAATGCCAAACATGACTCGCTTGCGCGAGCGCCGGCCATCGGAGGGCGGCCAAGCCCTACCCGAGTTCGCGCTCATCGCTCCGCTCTTCTTCCTGATTTTGTTCGGAATCATCCAGCTCGGATTCCTGTTTGCCGGACAGAACGGTATGACGAATGCGGCACGCGAAGCAGCGCGGTACGCATCGACGCTCCCCACGCCGGACACGTTCGTCTCCGGGTCGTGTGCTACGGCCGGGACCAATGCGGCCACCGTGTACAACCGGCTCGTCGGCATCAACCTGCTTCAGTACCTCCCTGGGTATCGCGCGTCGAATCTGACGTCTGGCACCGGCGGGCTCTCGAGCTGCGGTAGCTGGGCGCTCGCCGGAACCGGTACTGGAGTCGGCTATTGCCGCTCCGACAATGGAGATGGCACCTTCTCTGTCCGGGTTCGCGTGGCCGTCGTCTACCGACATCCCCTGTTCATTCCGCTCGTCGGTCGACTATTCAGCAACAGCGATACGTGGCAACTCGCCGCGATCGAGGAAATGCGAGTCGAGGGACCGAATCGGTCGAACTCGGCGAGCGGAGGGTTCACCACGTGTCCCTGAACATGCGATCAGCCTTCGCTTTGGCCCAACCCCGGTATGAGCGCGGTCAGGTTCTCGCCATCGGTGCGCTGTTCCTTGTCGTCTTGCTCGGGTTCACGGCCCTTGCCGTTGACTACGGCACATACTTACTCGCCCGTCGTCAGTACCAAAACATCGCCGATGCCGCCTCCCTGGCTGGCAGCGTCCACATGACGCGTCCCATTACGAACCAGGACCGAGCGGATGCCCGGACCGCTGCCTGGGAGTCCCTGCGACGGCAGATGGGACTGACCTTTGCGCCATCCGGCAACCCACCGACTGGCGACACGGGCCAAGGAGCGCCATACCAGGAGAATGGGTGGTCGATCTGGGTCGATGTTCCTCCGAGCGCAGCGGGCAGCGACTACCCCGGAAGTACGTCAATCAGTGGCTCGACGTCGGTCTTCGTCCGCGTGGAGCGCCAGAATCCCGCGTTCTTTGCGCGGTTCTTCGAGATCGACGGCCGCCAGATCAGAGCTTGGGCCACCGCCGGCAACCTGCCGAGCCGCTGGGCCGTTATCGGCCTATGCCCACGGAATCACCCCGACTGTCCCGCAAACGTCGAGTCGATCGTCCTCGCCGGAACGAATACGGCATTGCGCGTCATCGACGGGGACAT
>DASTOB010000119.1:0-96673 GCA_035720425.1 Candidatus Limnocylindrales bacterium | reverse complement strand
GCGATCCAGCAGGCGGCCGGCGAGCTGCGGGCGGCGGAAGCCGCGCCGAGCGACGCGTCGGTCGCGGCCGGCTGAGGGGAGCGGCGAGATGACGACCGAGCTGCAGACGACCCCCGAAGTCGGGGGCATGGGCCATTCCGTAAAGCGCAAGGAGGATCCGCGCTTCATCCGCGGCAAGGGCGAGTACATCGACGACGTCAACCTGCCGGGCCAGCTCTGGCTCGACATCGCCCGAAGCCCGTACGCCCACGCCAGGATCAAGTCGATCGACTCGTCCGAGGCGCTCAAGATCCCGGGCGTCCTGGCGGTGATCACCGGCAAGGACCTCGAGGGCTACAAGCTCCACTGGATGCCGACGCTCGCGGGCGACATGCAGATGGTGCTCCCGACCGACACGGTCATGTACCAGAGTCAGGAGGTCGCGGCGGTCATCGCGACCTCCCGCTACGCGGCGGCCGACGGGGTCGCCGCCGTGATGGTCGACTACGAGCCGCTGCCCGTGGTCGTCGACCCGCACAAGGCGCTCGAAGCGGGCGCGCCGGTCCTCCGGCCGGACCGCGGCGAGGGCAAGCAGACCAACCACATCTGGCACTGGGAATCCGGCGACAAGGCGGCGGCCGATGCGGCGCTCGCGAACGCAGAGGTCCGGGTCGCCGAGGACATCTACATCCCGCGCATCCATGTCGCCTCGATCGAGACGTGCGGTTGCGTGGCGGACTGGGACCCGGTGCGCCAGCAGTTGACGCTCCACATGACGAGTCAGGCGCCGCATGCGATCCGGACCGTGGTGGCGCTCGTCGCGGCCGGCGCCGGCCTGCCGATCTACGAACACAACATCCGGGTCAAGACCCACGACATCGGCGGCGGGTTCGGCGGCAAGGTGCCGGTCTATCCGGGCTACGTGCTCGCGGTCGCCGCGTCGTTCCTCATCGGCAAGCCGGTCAAGTGGATCGAGGATCGCTCCGAGAACCTCCAGGCCGATTCGTTCGCCCGCGACTACCACATCCACGCTGAGCTCGGCGCGACGAAGGACGGCAAGATCACCGGCCTCAAGGTCAAGACGATCGCCGACCACGGCTACACGGACGCCGCGGCCGACCCGTCGAAGTTCCCGGCCGGCCTGTTCAACGTCATCACCGGCTCGTATGACTTCCCTGACGCGTTCGTCGAGGTCGACGGCGTGTACACGAACAAGCCGCCCGGCGGCGTCGCGTACCGCTGCTCGTTCCGAGTCACGGAGGCGGTCCACGCCATCGAGCGGATGGTCGACATCCTCGCCCACGAGATCGGCAAGGATCCGGCTCAGCTCCGGATGGAGAACTTCATCAAGCCGGAGCAGTTCCCATACACGACGCCGACCGGCTGGGAGTACGACTCCGGCGACTACGGCCGGGCGCTCAAACTCGCGCTCGACCGGATCGGCTACGACGACCTGCGCCGCGAGCAGGCCGAGAAGCGGGCCCGCGGCGAGCTCATGGGCATTGGCATCAGCTCGTTCACCGAGATCGTCGGCGCGGGGCCGTCCCACACGTTCGACATCCTCGGGCTCAAGATGTTCGACTCGTGCGAGATCCGGGTCCACCCGACCGGCAAGGTCCTCGCCCGGATCGGCGTCCAGACCCAGGGCCAGGGCCACGAGACGACGTTCGCCCAGATCATCGCCGAGGAGCTCGGCTTCCCGGTGGCGGACATCAAGATCGAGTACGGCGACACCGACACGGCGCCATACGGCCTCGGCACGTACGCGTCCCGGTCCACGCCGGTCGCCGGCGCGGCCACCGCGGTCGCCGCGCGCAAGATCCGTGACAAGGCTCGCAAGATCGCCGCGCACCTGCTCGAGGCGTCCGAGGACGACCTCGAGTGGACGAACGGCAAGTTCAGCGTCAAGGGCTCGCCGGACAAGGTCAAGACGATCCAGGAGATCGCCTTCGCCGCGTACACGAACCACCCGCAGGGGATGGAGGCCGGCCTCGAGGCCGTCGACTACTACGACCCGCCGAACCTGACCTTCCCGTTCGGCAGCTACATCTGCGTCGTCGACATCGACAAGGGCACCGGAGAAGTCAAGGTCCGCCGTTTCGTCGCCGTCGACGACTGCGGCAACATCATCAACCCGATGATCGTCGACGGGCAGATCCACGGCGGGCTGACGATGGGCCTTGCCCCGGCACTGTACGAGGCGATCACGTACGACGAGAACGGCAACAACCTCGCCGGCACGTTCATGGACTACCTGCTCCCGACCGCCGTCGAAACGCCGGCCTGGGAGCTCGACAAGACGATCACCCCGTCGCCGCATCACCCGATCGGCGCCAAGGGAGTGGGGGAGTCGGCCACCGTCGGCGCCCCGCCGGCGATCGCCAATGCCGTCGTCGACGCGCTGTGGCATCTCGGCGTCCGCAACATCGACATACCGATCACGCCCCAGAAGGTCTGGGCGATCCTCCACGAGAAGGGCGTGTCCTGACGGCCATGCCCCCGCGCAACCTGTACGCCCGCGCCGCCGAGCTCGAGGCGGACGGTCGGTCGTTCGCGATCGCCAC
Organism: Candidatus Limnocylindrales bacterium; assembly: GCA_035720425.1. Taxonomy (GTDB): domain Bacteria; phylum Chloroflexota; class Limnocylindria; order Limnocylindrales; family CSP1-4; genus DASTOB01. Next base: position 94,130 of record DASTOB010000119.1, on the reverse strand, counting down.
GGTCGTGGCGGTCCAGCGGCCCACCTCCGCCCGACCGGGCGCGCGCGGCATCGTCCATCCGGACGGATCGATCGAGGGCTGGGTCGGCGGCAGCTGCGCCCAGCCCGTCGTCGTTCGCGAGGCGCTGCGGGCGATGGCCGACGGCCAGCCCCGGCTCCTGCGCCTGTCCAAGGATGCCCCGGCCGAGGGCCGTCGCGGCGGCGGCATCGTCGAGCTCGTCATGACCTGCCACTCCGGCGGGACCCTGGAGATCTACGTGGAACCCCATCAGCCGGCCCCGGTCCTGTGGGTCGCCGGCACGACGCCGATCGCCGGGGCGCTCGTCGCCCTCGGCGCGGCGAGCGGCTGGCGCGTCTCCCTGTTCGATCCGATCGCCGACGCGGACGCGTTTCCGGGGGCCGAACGGGTCGGCTCCGACCGCGACCTCGCGAAGTCCGATCCGGACGCCCACCCATATGTCGTCGTCGCCACGCAGGGAGTGTGGGACGAGGAGGCGGTCGCAGCCGCACTCCGCCGCGACGCCGCCTACGTCGGGCTCGTCACGTCGCCGACCCGGGCCGCCGTCGTGCGGGCCTGGCTGCGCGACGAGGCCGGGGTCCCGGAGGAGCGCCTCGCCGCGCTCCGCGCGCCGGCCGGGATCGATCTCGGCGCCGAGACGGCCGAGGAGATCGCGCTGTCGATCCTCGCCGAGCTCGTCCAGGTGCGGCACGGCCGGGCCTCGTTCGTTGCGGCGCCCGGACCCGCGACGCTGGCCGGGGTCGCCGCGGGCGCGGGCGGATCGGCCGAATCGGCCCCGCTCGCGCCGGTCGTCGACGACATCGTGCTGCTCGATCCCGTCTGCGGCATGACGGTCGATCGGGCGCATGCCCGGCATCTCGCCGAGCACGACGGCGTCGTGTATGCCTTCTGCTCGGTCGGCTGCCGGACGTCGTTCATGAAGGAGCCGACGGCGTTCCTGCGCCCATCGGCCGCGTCGGTAGAATCCGAGGCCTGACGCCGAGCGTCGCCGCCCCGTTCACCGCCCAGCCCGCGGAGGTTCCATGAAGTTCTCCGGCACGGTCCAGATCAACGCACCCCGCGACCGGGTCTGGGCATTCGTCATCGACCCGGACCAGGTCGGCCAATGCGGCCCCGGGGTCGAGTCGATCGAGGTCGTCGACGAATCGCACTTCAAGGCGACGGCAAAGGTCGGGATCGGGTTCATCAGCGCGCGCTTCAACGTGAACATGGAGTTCGCCGAGCTGGCCGCGCCGGATCGGGCGGTCATCAAGGCCCACGGCCAGGCGCCCGGCAGCGCGGTCGACGCGACCGCCGAGATGGCCCTGTCCGGCCCGGCCGAGGGACCGACGACGATGGACTGGAGCGCCGACGTTCAGCTGGCCGGGACGATGGCCAGCCTCGGTGCGCGGCTCATCGAGGGGACGGCGAACAAGATGATCGGCCAGACCTTCGACTGCATGCGGGCGAAGCTCGAAGCGTAGGCTCGCCCCGGTTCAGGCCGGCGGCGCACAGCAGTCGCAGGCGCCCTCGCCGACGCGGACGACGTCGCCGGCCGCGTCGCAGCATGGGGCTGTGGCGGCCATTGGGAGCGCGCGGCGGCGCCCGGACAGGTGGCGTTCGAGGTCCGCGAGGCGGGCGTCGAGCGCCCGCAGGCCAGCGACGCGCTCGGCGATCTCAGCGCGTCGCTCCGCGATCACCGCGGGCAGCTGCGCGGTGGTGTCGGCGCAGTGGCCGGAGTGGCACGAGCGCGCGAGCCGCGCGGCGTCGTCGAGCGGGATGTCGAGCCGACGGAGGTCGATGAGCAGGCGAAGGTGCTCGGCGTCCGCCTCCGTGTAGTCGCGATAGCCGTTCTCGGCGCGCCCGGCCCGGGGGAGCCATCCGGCCCGCTCGTAGAAGCGAACCGTATCCGGGGTGACGCCGACGGCCCTCGCAAGCTGCCCGATCTGCATCTTGAGTCGCTCCCGAAGGCGGCCGACGCGGCCGCGTGGCCAACAGCTTGACATTGGAGCGACTCCAACGTCTAGCCTCGTTTTCGCGACGTCCGGCGAGGGCGTCGAGGACTCAGCGGAGGAACCGGACATGCACGAGAGCGCCGACGTGCCGGGCACGGTGCCGGCTGCGGGTGCGGAGCGCCGGCGATGGATCGAGCGGCACGACTACGTCGTGGCTGCGGCGTCGGCGGTGCCGGCGGAGGACGTCTACGACGTGCTCGCCGATCTCGAGACGCACCTCGAGTGGAGCGGCCGGCTCCTCGGCGATCGCGCGGAGCGACTTCTGACGATCGATGCCCCGGTCGGCCCCGCCGTCGTCGGCACGGCATTCCGGAGCACCGGGTACACGTCAATCGGATCGTTCGTCGACCGGTCGACGGTCGTGGTGGCCGAGCGCCCGACTCGGTTCGAGTTCGTGACCGAATCCCGCCTCGAGCGACCGAACGGCTCGGCCATCCGCAGCACGTGGATCCATCGGTTCGAGATCGCCGCCCGGCCGAACGGGAGCCGGATCGTCCGAACGGACCGGCAGACCGCGTTCTACGACCCGGCCCCATGGTGGTTGCGACCATTTGCCTGGCCGCTCGTCGCGATCATCGGCTATCGGCTGATGGCGGAGTCAACGAGCCGGGCAACGCTCGCCAACCTCGCCCACTTCGCCGAGCGCCGACACGCACTCCGGCATGGTGCGTCGTGACGGCGACATCGGCGGAGCCGACCCTCGACCGCGCCTGCCTGCTCATCGCGGACCTGTCCGGGTACACGGCATACCTTGCCGACGCCGAACCCGCCGAGGCCCCGCTCATCGCCGGCGACCTGATCGAGACGGTCGTCAGCCGCCTGCGCGGGCGGTTCCGCCTGGCGAAGCTCGAGGGCGACGCCGCGTTCATGTGGGCGCCCATCGATCAGATCGATGGCAGTGCGCTGCTCGACTCGATCGAGGCAGCCTACGTCGCCTTTCGGCAGCGGCTGCGGAGCGTTGCCCAGGCCACGGACTGCGACTGCGCGGCGTGCCGCGGAATGCCCGGACTCGACCTCAAGTTCGTCGCCCACGTCGGCGACGTGCTTCGCCATCGGGTCGCGGGCCGCGACGAGCTCGCCGGACGCGACGTGATCGTCGCCCACCGACTGCTCAAGGGACCGGCGGCCGAGCGCGCCGGGGCGAGCAGTTACGTCCTGCTGACCGACGCGGCGATCGGCGCGTTGGGACTTGACGGCGGGGCGCTCGGCCTCGTGCCCGTCGTCGAGGCATACGCGGCCCTCGGTGAGGTGTCGTCCGGACTGCTCGACCTGGGAGCGTGGTGGAACGGCGCCCGACCGGGTATGCGGCCGGAGGGCCGTTCCGGCCGCGCTGCCGGGCGACTCATCGCCCGGCATGAGCGACTGTTGCCGGTTCACCCGTCGGTCGCCTGGGACCTCCTCACCTCCCCGGCGGGCCGGGCGCGCTGGGAGGGACTTGCGATCGTCGGTGAGTCGATCGCCGGGCGTCGCGGGGTCGGCACCACGACCGCGTGCGTTGCCGGACGTCTCGCGTCGGTCGAGGAGATCATCGACTGGCGTCCGTTCGAAGCCTTCGCTCGGCGGGTCGAGCAGCCGGGCCTGGGACGGTTGACAGCCGTCCATCGACTGTCGGAGATGGCGGCGGCGACACTCCTCGAGGTGTCGTGGTTCGGCCCGGCGAGGGGATCCCTCGACCTGGAGGCGGGTGCGCGGTTCACGGAGGCCCAGGCCGCGGCGCTCGACCGGCTCGTCGACGTCGCCGCGCGAGACGGCGGCGAGGTCCCCGGTCGGACGGGCGATGGCGGGCCACCGCGTTCGGGGGTGGTCGTGGGCGGCCCGTAGCCTGCGGCATGCGCCCGCCCGCGGCATGCGCCCGCCCGCGGCCGAGTCAGAGAATCGAGAACCTGGCGCGCCATGCACCGACCGGAGACTGCACAATTCGACGCGATGGATCTCATCTCGCGCGTCGTCGGGCCGGTCGCGACCAACGTGCACATCCTCGCGGACCCGCGCTCGCGCGAGGCGATCGCGATCGACACCGCGACACCGTCACTCGCCTGGATCGCCGACGAGCTCCGTGCCCGCGAATGGACGCTCAAGCTCATCGTGTCGACCCACGGACACTGGGACCACATCGGTGACAACGCCGCCGTCGCCGACCACACCGGGGCGAGCATCGCCGTCCATCCGCTCGACCGCGAACGCCTGACGAACCCGCGGCCGCTCTTCGCGCCGTTCGAGATCCCGCCGTCGGTGCCGGCGATCGAGCTCGCGGAGGGGGGCGAAATCCGCTTCGGCGAACTGCGCCTCACCGTGCTCCACACACCGGGGCACACGAAGGGGAGCGTCTGCATCCTCGACCGCGACGGCGGAACCCTGTTCAGCGGCGACACGCTGTTCGCGGGGGGCTGGGGACGCGTCGATCTCCCGGGCGGTGATCCCGACCAGATGGCCGAGTCGATCGCGCGCCTGTGCGGCCTCGAGGACCTCCTGCGCGTCCTCCCCGGCCACGGTCCGGCCACGACGATCGCCCGCGACCGCGCGTGGATGGAACTCGTCCGGGACGGCGGCCGCCTCTTCGCCTAATCGCGCCGCCGGCGCGCCGTGCGGAATGCCCCAGACCGGCCGACCGAAGAGCTACAGGACACCGGCCGGAGGATCGCCGCCATCGTGGGGTCAAGTGTCGGCAGGCTCGGTCGGTGGCCGCGGGTCTCTCCACATCAAGTAGCAGGTGGGGCCATCGGTGAAGGGACGGACCTCCTTGAACACGACAAATCCACGCTTGAGGTAGAGCGCCTTCGTTCCCTCGCCGTACGTCTCAAGGTAGCAGCCGACGCCCGCGGCGTCGGCCCGCTCGAGAACCTCGTGCGCCATCCGCTTACCAATGCCCCGGCCCTGGAACTCCGGCTCCACGCCGAGGATATTGAGGTACCAGTAAGGCCGCCCGCGCGGTTGGTAGGGCTCGTTGGCAAAGCCCGCCCGCATCATGGCCATGGCTCCACGGCATGTCATCGCCATGCGGAGATAACCAGGAATGATGCGTAGGAGTACCCGCGGGAGCGAGCGACGGCGGAGTGGGTAGTTGCCCGGCGGCAGGCGCACTCCGACGGCGACCAGGCGGTCATCGAGCATCGCGCTGTGGATCTCTGCGTACGGCGAGAACGCGGCGAGCCAGGCGCGATAGAGGGATGCGAGGGCCCGGACCCGGGTGGCCCGGTCCGCGCAAAGCGCATGCGAAATGATGGCTTCGTCAGCGGTCGCTCGCGCAAGTAGCCGCGCCGCGTCGTCGAACCATTCTCGGGGCACGCGCCCGACACGCACCCTGTCGCCCAGTGGCGCGCGGTCCGTCACCGGCCCCTGGCTCAATTGATCGGCTACCGAAGCCTCCCCGACGCCGAGCCCGGCATGATGAAGGCGTTTGGACTGCCAGAGAACCAGCGTAGCGCCGGGGTCAACAGGCGCACCGCGGCATTACCACGGACGATGAACGGGCGGGCGTCAACCTACTGATCAGCGCTCGGTCAGAAGGGTTTGCGATAGTGGGTGGCGCGGTCCTTGACCGTGAAGCCCAGCCGCTCGTAGAGGCGGAGCGCGCCGGTCAGGTTGTCGGCGTCGACACCGAGCATCGCCTCGGTCATGCCGCGCTCGCGGAGGCCGGCCAACGCGGACGCGATGAGCGCCGTCGCGAGGCCGCGCTTGCGCCACGGGCGCCGTACGAAGATGTGCTCAAGCCAGCCGCGGCGAACCCCAAATGCCTCGTTCTCCGAGGCGTAGATCCAGGTCAGGACACCGCCGGCGACCTCGTCCCCGTCCCACGCGATGCGCCACAGGGAGGTGTCGAGGTCCGGCGACGCGTACGTGGCCGCGAAGTCGTCCTCGGTCGCCTCGCGGTGGCCCCAATGATCGCGAAACGCCTCGTTGTCGGCCGCAAATATTGCGCGAGCATGCGCTGTCTCGACCGGTCGGATCTCGAGCCCTGCGGGCAGGGCCGCCTCCGCCAGCCCATCGAGGGATGAGCGGACCATCGCGAACCCGTACCGGGCGGGCGCGTACCCGGCTCTGCGCAGCAACCCGTCGGCCCCGCCCTCGCGCTCGCTCACCCACGACGCGAAGACGCGGCCTCCCGGATCGTCATGCTCCGCGGCGATCTCCCGACCGCGTCGCTCGTTCGCTGCCAGAATCGCGCGCCCGATCCCGCGCCCTCGGTACGCCGGAAGCACCGCCCCGAACGTCCAGTAGATCGCCACGCCATCCCGTACCTGCCGATACGCCTCCCCGAAGCCGACGACGCGGTCACCAACCTCGGCGAACACCACGTCACGCGCGGGATCCAGCTCGGATCGCGCCTCGTAGTCGGCGCGCAGCGACGCCGCCGTCGGAATGTCGTCGATCCCGTCGGCCAGGTTGGCCGTGCTGATGAGCGAGGCCATGACCGCGTAGTCGTCGGCATCGCGGAAGGGTCGCAGTCGAATCGAGTGGAGCGTGTCGGTCGGCATCGTCAGTCCCCGTACCGCTCCTTCATGTGGCGTCGAACGCTCTTGTGGATGACCTTCCAGCGGCGGCGCTCCTCGTTCCGCGCGAGCGCATCCTGGCGCCGTTCGAGGTGGGCGGCCTCCCGGTTGAGCTTGCGGAAGCCATCGAGGCGCCGCGGGTCGAGGCGACCCTCCGCGACGGCCACCGAGATCGCACAGCCGGGCTCACCGCGATGGCTGCAATCACGGAATCGGCACGCCGATGCGAGCGCCTCGATGTCCGCGAACGAGGCCGCGAGACCGTCGCCGTCCCACGTCGCGAGCTCGCGCATGCCCGGCGTGTCGAGGATGAGCGAACCGCCCGGCAGGACCATGAGCTGCCGGCGCCGCGTCGTGTGCCGGCCGCGGTCGTCATCAAGTCGGACCTCGCGGACGGCCATGAGCTCGCGCCCGGCGAGGGCGTTGACGAGGGTCGACTTGCCGACGCCGGACGACCCGATCGCCACGACCGTCCGGCCCCGTGGGAGGAGCGCGCGGATAGCATCGACTCCGGCCCCGGTCACGGCGCTGATCGGCAGGATCGGGACACCCGGCGCGACGCCTTCGGCCTGCAGCCGATACGCATCGGGGTCGTCGGCGAGGTCCGCCTTCGAGAGGACGACGGCGGGCCGGGCGCCGGACTCCCAGACCGCGGCCAGGTAGCGCTCGATCCGGCGCGGCTCGAACTCCTGGTTCATCGAGGTGACGATGAGCCCGACGTCGACGTTCGCGGCGAGGACCTGTGCCTCGGTCCGGCGGCCCGGGTTGAGGCGGCGGATGGCGGTCCGGCGGGGGAGCAGGCCGTGGACGATCGCGTTGCCCGGATCGTGGGCGTCGAGGGCGACCCAGTCACCGACCGTCGGGTAGGCCGCCGGGTCGTCGCCGGCATCGAACCGGAATCGCCCGGAGATCGAGGCCGTGACCTCGCCCGCGGCCGTCTGGACCAGGTAGCGTCCGCGGTCCTCGACGACGACGCGCCCGGGCACGCGACCGACCGCCGCGTGGCCGTGGAACGCCCCGGCGAACGGCTCGCCCCAGCCGAAGGCCTCGAGGTGATCGAGGCCCTCGACGGGGACCGAGGGGTCGGTGAGCGGCATCGGCGCCCGTTCGGCGGTCACGGCGTCACCCGACTCGCTTGAGCTTGCCGGTGCGCTTCGCGTAGCGCTCGGCTCGCCCGAACGCCCACACGCCGGCCGGGATGAGGATCACCCCGGCGACGATGAGCGGCCACACGTCGTGGAGCAGCGCCGTCACCGGTGCGCCCTCGATGAGCGCGGCGCGGACGCCGTCAAGCACGTACGTCGCCGGCGACAGGTGCGACAGCACCTGCATCCAGTCCGGCAGCACGTCGATCGAGTAGTACACGCCGCTGACGAGCAGCAGGCACGACTGCAGGACGAACGTCATCTGCGCGCCGCGCTCGACGTACAGCAGCGGCAGGATGGCGGCCATCATCCCGATCCCGACGATGCTGAACGAGCCGAGCAGGACGAACACGACCGCGGTCCCGAGATTCGCGTTGGCGAGCTCGAGCTGCGGAAAGAACGCGACGAGCGCGACGAGGATGACGGCCGTGTGGACGAGCCCGTAGGCCATCGCGTAGACGACCGATCCGAGGAGCTGGGTCGACCGCCGGATCGGCGCCATCATCGTGTACTCGAGCGTGCCTTCCCAGCGCTCGACGGCGATCGTCTCGGCGATCCAGCTGAACACGACCGACAGGTAGTTCCAGAAGATCGCCCCGACCATCAGCGTCAGGAGCAGCCGCGGGCTGCCCTGGTCGGCACCGATGAGCGAGATCGAGAGCGCGCCCGCGACCGAATAGACCAGGAAGGCGACTTCCCAGCCCCAGTACCGGCGAGTCAGAAAGAAGTTGCGCTCGATGAAGGCGTACGACGCCTTGAGCTCATGGGCGACGAAGGTCATCGGAGATCTCCAGGTTCGTCGTCGGCTCAGCCCTGGGCGGACCGAGCCGACGACATGGCCGATTCCGCGGCCATCCGCTGCCCGATCCGGATGATCGAGTGGCCGATGGACCGACGGATGGACTGCGACTGCCGGCCGATCGCGCCATGGAACTGGCGCTCGCGGGCGGCCTCGCCGATCTGCTGCGCCCGATGGGATCGGGCGATGTACATCCGGATGTCGGCGTGGCTGTTGTTCACGGTTCTCACCTCCTTTCTCATGGATTACTCGTCGGCCTCGTCCTCGACGTCGTCGTCGAGGGAGCGGCCGGTGTAGGTCATGAACACGTCTTCGAGGGTCGACGCCCCGCCGTCCCCGCGGCGGATGAGGCCCTTGAGGCCGATCGGCGAGTCCTCCGCGACGACACGGCCGTCGTTGAGGATCGTGATCCGGCCGCACAGGCGTTCTGCCTCGGCCAGGTCGTGCGTGGTGAGCACGATCGTCGCGTCGTGCGTCGATCGGAGCTCCTCGATGAACGACTGGACGTCGAGCTTCGAGCGCGGATCGAGACCGGTCGTCGGTTCGTCGAGCAGGAGCAGGGCCGGGCTCGTCAGCAGTGCTCGCGCGATGGCGACCTTCTGCTGCATGCCGCGGCTCATCTGCTCGACCGGGCGGCCGACCCGCTTCTCCGCGATGCCAAGCCGGCCGAGGATCCCAACTGCCTCGCGCTTCGCCCGGCCGGCGTCGAGGCCGTACAGGCGGGCGGCGAACAGGAGGTTCTCCATCGGACTCAGCTTCTTGAAGAAGGCGGCGTCGACGCTGACGCGGTTGATGAGCCGCTTGACGGCCATCTCGTCGCGCTCGATGTCGTGGCCGAAGACCTCGACCCGGCCCTCGTCGAGGGTCAGCAGACCCGAGACGAGGCGGATGAGCGTCGACTTGCCGGACCCGTTCGCACCGAGGATCCCGTGGATGTCGCCGCGCTCGAGGCGGAGCGACACGTTCGAGATTGCCGTCACGGGTGCCTTCTTCCGGTCGACCCGGAAGCGCTTCGTGACACGCTCGACGAGCAGGGCAGGCGTCGCGGACTCGACCGCCGCCGCCCGGACGTGCTCCCGGGCGAGCGGTCCGTTCTTCAGTTCGGGGGCGAGGATGGCGGTCACTTCGGGTTCTCCTGGCAGGTCGGCTGAAACGACAAGAGCCGCGGGCTCCGATCCGACGCTTCGCGTCGTGGGCCACGCGGCTCTGGGTTCCGATGGCTGCCGGCGTCCGAGCGGACGGGTCAGCGCATCAAAAAAGCCGGGGGCCCGATCTGGCCCACGGCTCGTGGTTCGCGCTTTGGCGGCTTCGCCGCCTCAGGCTAGCTCGAGATGGGCACAGATCTCCCGCGATCGGCGGCACCGAACGGTGCGACCGTGCGTCGGAGGAGTTCGTGCATCGTCATTCGGGAGCCGGCCTCCATTGAGCTGGACGAGGGCGGGCGATCTGCACGCCGGCGCGCATCGTACGGGTCGGCCGGCGGTCGTGTCAACGCGACAGATGACGTACGGCACGGCGGACGACGACGCGCGGGTGACCGCCGGCCGACGAGGTCGTGTCCGCCACGACCGTGAAGCCCACACGCTCGAACATGGCGAGTGTGCCCGTGAACGCCGACTCCGCGGGCAGGGCGCCGCCGGCCGGGAGCTCGACCGGATACGCCTCGAGGGTCATGGCTCCGTTGGCCGCCGCGTACGCGACGGCGGCGTCGAGGAGCGCGGCGCCGACGCCCTCGCCGCGCGCGGACGCCTCGACCGCGAAGCAGACGACCGACCAGACCGGCGTGTCGTCGATCCGCGGGATGACCCTCGATCGCTCGATCCGCTCGAACGTGTCGCGCGGGCCAAGGCTCACCCAGCCGACCGCCGCGCCATCGCGCAGGGCAACCAGGCCCGGTGCCACCGGGCCGTCGGCCGCCGCCCGAAGCCGGTCGCGCAATTCCGGCACCCGACTGGCGGCGAAGTCCTTCGACCGAAGCCGCCAGTACTGGCACCAGCACCAGCGTGGGTCACCGCCCTTCCGGAAGAACGCCTCGAGGGCAGGCCACGTGGTGGCGGTGAGCGGCTCGATGCGGACGGTCGCCCCCGGTCCGCCCACCGACTACGCGAAGAACGCCGTGATCGCGGCGGTGTCGTCGGAGAACGCCCAGCGCTCGACGATCTGGCCGTCCCGGACGTGGAAGATCTCGGCGGTTCGGTAGTGGAGGGTCCGGCCGCCACGGGTTGCCGTCGCGTTGACGAGCGCCACGACGTGCTCGTCGTTGCCCACCACGTCGTGGGATGTCGCGGTGATCTCGAAGTCCATCTCGCCGCCGGTCATCCGGGCGGCCAGGGCGGCCTTGCCTCGGACCGGCTCCGGGCTGCCGATCTCGTACCAGACGACATCGTCGGCGATCACGTCGGCGAGCGCGCTCATGTCGCCGCCACCGAGCTTGTCGAGTGCGGCCCGGATGAGCGTCACGTTCGGATGGTCGGCCACGGTCTGCCTCCTCATGCTGTGTCGGTCGACTGTACGCGCCAGGGCAAGGCTCGATGTCTCGGCTGGTCACGTTTGACGCTCCACGGGCTCGGCCGTACGCTGCCGTCCCGGCCAATCGTCCCTCGTCGGAGAGTCCGTGGAAGTCGCCGCGCCGTCGCCCGTCTGGTGGGGCCTCCGCCCCCGCCCGTCCCGGCCGCTCTCGATCGTCGAGCTCATTCGCGTCGGCACGATCGACGCGGAGCTCGCCGCGCTCCTCTGGCTCCTCCTCGAGGCGCGGCTGCCGGTCATCGTCGCGGCGGAGCGATCCGGCACCGGTAAGAGCACCCTCCTGGCCGCCCTCCTCGAGTTCCTGCCGCCGCGAACCCGGCGGGTCGAGCTGAGCGGGGCGATCGAAACGTTCGACTGGCTGCCCCACGCCCGCGAGCTCGGCTGGCAGGGTCCCGGTCCCTCCGCATCAGCGCAGGCTCACGGGACGACGCCATCGACCACGTACCTCCTTGCGGCAGAACTGTCCGACCACCTGCCGGTCTACACGTGGGGCGACGCCGCCCGGGTCGCGATCCGGGCGATCAGCGTGGGATACGGACTCGGCGCCACGATCCACGCCGATTCGCTGGAAGAGGTCCTCGGGGCCCTCCGCCGCCCGCCGGTCGCGGTGACCGATGACGAGCTGTCGCGCCTCGGGGTCGTCCTCGTCCTGCGGGCCGTGGCGCCGCCGGCCGGCGACGTTGCCTCAGGACCCGCCCGACGCATCGTGGCCGCCCACTACGTTCGGCCGGTCTTCCGTGACCTCCACGGCCATGTCCAGCGACTGCCACCGGCCGTGCTCGCGACCTGGGATCCCGACGAGGATCGGTTCGAGCACTTCGCGTGGGGAATCGTGCCGGAGCTCGCGGCTCGCGTCGGCCGGAAGGCCGGCGACTTCACGGCCGAACACGACCGACGGCGGGACTACCTGGTCGGCCTCGCGGCCGCCGGGGTCGTCGATGGCGATGCCGTCCGTTCCGCGATCGACGGCTATCGGGCCGCCAGCGCTCATCCCAGCTGAGGATCACCACGATGCCCCGACCGTCGGCCGACCGTCGCCCGCCGCGCAGCACCACCCTTGGCGAGTTGCGCGACTCCGGCTGGCGCAGCCGGTCGGTCAAGGAAGAGCTGCGGGCGAACCTGCTCACCCGCCTCGGCGAGGACGGCGACGTGTTTCCCGGCGTCGTCGGGTATGACGAGACGGTCCTCCCGGCGGTCGAGAACGCGATCCTCGCCGGACAGGACCTCGTGTTCCTCGGCGAGCGCGGCCAGGCCAAGACGCGGATGGCCCGGCTGCTCGTCGGTCTGCTCGACCCGTGGCTGCCGATCGTACGCGGCGGCGAACTCAACGACGACCCGACCGCGCCGATCTCGCCGGCCGCCCGGGCGATCGTTGCGGAGCGCGGCGACGACACGCCGATCGATTGGCTCCCGCGCGACCGGCGCTATGCCGAGAAGCTCGCCACCCCGGACATCACGATCGCGGACCTCATCGGCGAGGTCGACCCCGTGCGCGTCGCGGAAGGGCGCTACCTGAGCGACGAGCTGACGCTCCACTATGGCCTCATCCCGCGGGCGAACCGCGGCATCTTCGCAATCAACGAGCTGCCGGACCTCGCGGAGCGGATCCAGGTGGGTCTGCTCAACATCCTCGAGGAGCGCGACGTCCAGATTCGTGGCTTCGTCGTCCGCCTGCCCCTCGACCTGTTCGTCGTGGCCAGCGCCAACCCGGAGGACTACACGAGCCGGGGCCGGATCATCACCCCGCTCAAGGATCGCCTGGGCTCCCAGATCCGGACCCACTATCCGCGCACGCTCGAGCACGAGATCGCCATCGTCCGACAGGAGAAGCAGCGCTTCGACGCACATCCCGGCGTGCCCCCGGTCGTCGTCCCGACATTCATGGAGGAGCTCGTCGCGGAGCTCACCCACCTGGCCCGGCGGTCGCCGGAGATCAGCCAGCGGTCGGGGGTGAGCGTGCGCGTGAGCGTCGCCAACACCGAGGTGCTCGAGGCGGCGGCGCTCAAGCGGGCCATCCGGCTGGGCGAACCGGTCGGTGCGCCGCGGGTCAGCGACCTCGGTGCGGTCATGGCGTCGACGGCCGGCAAGGTGGAACTGGAGAGCATCGGCGACGAGTCGCCGGAGGAGCGGGTCGTGGAACGGCTCGTGGCCCGTGCCGTCCATGCCACGTTCAGCCGGCTCGTGGACGTCGACGACCTTGACGAGGTGGTGCTTGCCTTCGAGGAGGGACTCGTCGTCGAGGCGGGCGAGCGCGTGCCGTCGCGCGAGTACGTGCGCTGGATGCGCGAGGTGCCGGGCCTCGATGCGTCGGTCCGGCGGCTCGGCGCCTTCGACGCCACCGACGGAGCGGAGGAGCCGGCGGTCGTCGCGTCCGCCGTGGAGTTCCTGCTCGAGGGCCTGCACCTCGTCCGGCGGGTCAACAAGGACCGCGCGGCGGGCGGCGTCCGCTACGCGCGATGACCGGCGCTCCTCGTCGACAATGACCGGCCCACTCGCGTTCGACGACCGGTTTCGCTACTCCCGCTGGGACGGCACGCAGGCCGTCCCGGACCTCGACGCGGATGAGCTGCTGGCCGCGATGGCCGATGACGTCATGGCCGACGGCGATGTCGGCGATGCCCTGCGGCGGCTGCTCGAGCGCGGGCTGCGCTCCGACGACCCCACGCGACCGGACCTCGCCGGGCTGCGCGACCTCATCGACCGGCTGGGGCGCCGGCGCGAGGAGCTGCTCGACCGCTACCGACTCGGCGACGTCCTGGCCGACATCCGTCGCGAGGTCGACGAGATCGTCGGGCTGGAGCGCGCGGGGGTCGAGCGCCGGCTGGCCGAGGCCGCCGGCGCTGGGGAGCCAGAGCCGACCGCCGCGACCGACGCGGACGGGCCCGAGCCGACTGGGGCGAATGATCAGCTCCAGGCGATGCTTCGCGACGCCGCTGCCCGCCGCCTCGACCAGCTCGACCGCCTGCCTGCCGACGTCGGGGAGCGGATCCGCCGTCTGGAGGACTACGACTTCCTCGAGCCGACTGCGCGCGAGCGGTACGACGCGCTCGTCGAGCGGCTGCGGCGGCAGGTGCTCGACCAGTACGTCGCCGGCCTGTCGGACGCGATCAGCGGGGTGACGCCGGAGGACCTCGCCGCAAACCGGGAGATGGTCCGAGACCTCAACGAGTTGCTCCGGGAGCGCCTTGCCGGGCGCGACCCGGATCCCGGGCCGTTCCTGCAGCGACACGGCCGGTTCTTCCCGGGTGCCCAGACGCTCGACGACATCATCGAGCAGCTCGCCGCCCGGATGGCCGCCCTCCAATCGCTGCTCCGGTCGATGTCACCGGAGCAGCGGGCGGAGCTCCAGTCGATGATGGACGCGCTGTTGCGAGACGACCGGCTACGCTGGGATCTCGCGCAGCTGGCGGCGAACATGGACCAGCTGCTGCCCGGTGGACTGGGCGACCGGTTCCGGTTCGCCGGCGACGAGCCGCTGGGGCTCGACGCGGCGCTCGCGCAGATCGGCCGGATGCACGCACTCGACGCACTCGAGGACACGCTCGGCGACGTCGAGTCGGCGGCGGACGTCGGCGCGATCGATCGCGGTCAGGTCCGCGAGCTCCTCGGCGAGGAGGCCGTGCGCGACCTCGACCACCTCGACGCGGTGGCGCGGCGGCTCGAGGAGGCGGGTTACCTGACCCGCCGTGGCGAACGGCTCGAGCTCACCCCGCGCGGCAGCCGGCGGATCGGCCAGAAGGTGCTCGACGACCTGTTCGCCCGGCTGCGGCGCGACGCATTCGGCGGGCACCGGCTCGATCGGGCCGGCCGCGGAGGGGAGCGCGAGGAAACCGCCAAGCCGTACGAGTTCGGCGACCCGTTCCACCTGGACCTCCGCCGGACGCTCGCCAACGCCCTCGGTCGCGAGGAGAACGCCCCGGCGGCCCGCGCGGCTCGACCGGCCGACGCGCGCGGCCTTCGGCTCGAGCCGTCCGATTTCGAGGTCCATCGCACGGAGCAGCTGACATCGACGTCGACGGTCCTGCTCGTCGACCTGAGCCGCTCGATGCTCCTGCGCGGCTGCTTCGTCGCCGCCAAGAAGGTGGCGGTCGCGCTGAACACGCTGATCCGGATGCAGTACCCGCGCGACCACCTGTCGGTGATCGGCTTCGCCTACTACGCCCGCGAGATCCGACCGGAGACGCTACCGGAGTTGACCTGGCACGGCTACGAATACGGGACGAACCTCCAGCACGCTCTCCTGCTCGCGCGACGGATCCTCGCCCGCCAGCACGCGGCGAACCGCGAGATCGTCGTGATCACGGATGGGGAGCCCACCGCCCACTTCGAGGACGGCCAGGTCGAGTTCAGCTACCCACCCACCCGGCGGACGATCCACGAGACGCTCCGCGAGGTCCAGCGCTGTACACGGGACGGGATCACGATCAACACGTTCATGCTGGAACGGTCACGCGCCCTCGCGGAGTTCGTGGCGCTCGTGACCCGCCTCAATCGTGGCCGAGCGTTCTACGCGACGCCGGAGCGCCTCGGCGAGTACGTGCTCGTCGACTTCGTCGCACATCGGACCAAGCGCGTGTCGTAGGCTCCGGTCGCATCTTTCGCGGCGCTGAACGCCGCTGCACGCGCAGATGGAGCTCACCATGACCGACCTTGCCTGGCTGTTCCCGTGGCTGCTGTTCCTCCATGTCCTCGGCGCGATCGTCGCATTCGGGCCCACGTTCGGCTTCTCGATCATCGGAGCGATGGGCGGGGGTGAGCCGCAGCACGCCAACTTCGCGACGCGCGTCTCGGCCGCGATCAGCCACAAGCTCGTCTATCCGATCGGGATCACCCTCCCGATCACCGGCGCGCTCATGATCCTCGTGGCCGGAATCGACCTGTCGTCGCGGGCCTACTGGTGGCTGGGTCTCGGGATCGTGCTGTACATCATCGCCTACGGATATTCGTTCTTCGTCCAGAGCAAGCTCGTTCACCGCGTCATCGAGATGACGTCGACGCCGCCCCCGCCCGGGGCGAGCGGACCGCCGCCGGAGCTGCGCGCGCTCATCGTCCGGATCCAGCGTGGCGGGATGGCGCTCGGCGTCCTGCTCGTCGCGATCGTCCTGCTCATGGTCGTCAAGCCGCAGTTCTGACCGATCCTCGCGGGCAATCGGGCGCGGCCACCGCTACCATGTTTGTGCGCCCTCCGACCGCTCAGAGGATCCTCCCATGCCCCACGTCGCCGGCTCGGCCACCGAGCTGCTCACCACCCTGACGGGCAGCGCCCACCTCGACGGGGAACGCCTCGTCATCGACGACGAGCACGCCTTCCGCGAATCCGGCATCCGCGATCTGGCCTGGACCGCGGCGTTCACCGCCGACGACGGGGCCGCCGCGGCAGCCCAGTGGATCGTGTGGGAGGCGAGCCAGGTCCTCGGCGCGCGGTCCGCGAGCATCCACGAGCTGTACGCGGCGCGCGCCCGCGGCGAGATATCCGGGTTCACCGTCCCCGCCATGAATATCCGGGCCCAGACGTTCGACATGGCCCGCACGATCTACGAGACGGCGGCCGAGACCGGCGTCGCGGCGGTCATCCTCGAGCTCGCCCGCAGCGAGCAGACGTACACGTACCAGCGGCCGATCGACTACGCCACCGGCGTCCTCGCCGGTGCCATCGCCGCGGGCTGGCAGGGGCCGGTCTTCATCCAGGGCGACCACTACCAGTTCAACGCGAAGAAGTACGCGGCGGACCCGGAGGCCATGACCGAGGAGATCCGGCGGGCCTGCCGGCTCGCGATCGACGCGGGCTACCGCAACATCGACATCGACTCGTCGACGCTCGTCGACCTCTCGAAGCCGACGGTCGAGGAGCAGCAGCACGAGAACTACCGTCGCGCCGCGGAGCTCACCGCGCTGATCCGTGGCCTCGAGGCCGACGGCGTGACGATCAGCGTCGGCGGCGAGATCGGCGAGGTCGGCAAGTCGAACTCGACGGTCGAGGAGCTGCGCGCCTACCTCGACGGCTACCGCCGCGAGCTCGACGCCCTCGCACCGGGCGCGATCGGCATCTCGAAGGTGAGCGTCCAGACCGGCACGAGCCACGGTGGCGTCCCGCTGCCGGGCGGCGGCGTGGCGGAGGTCAAGCTCGACTTCGAGGTCCTCCGCCGGCTCGGCGAGACGGCCCGCGAGTATGGCCTCGCCGGCGCGGTCCAGCACGGGGCGAGCACACTGCCCGACGAGCTGTTCCATCGCTTCCCGGCGGTCGAGACCGCCGAGATCCACCTGGCGACGGGCTTTCAGAACGCGCTCTACGAGCACCCCGCCTTCCCGGAGGAGCTGCATCGCGAGATCGAGTCGTGGTGCTACTCGAACGCGCTCGACGAGCGCAAGTCTGACCAGACCGACCAGCAGTTCGTGTACACGACCCGCAAGAAGGCGATCGGGCCGTTCAAACGCCAGCTGTGGGAGCTGGCGACCAAGGACGAGATCCTCGCCTCGCAGCGCCGCAAGGTCGCGTTCCTGTTCACGGAGCTTGGCGTCAACGACTCGCGGGCGATGATCGAGCGCTACATCCACCCGGTCGAGGTCCACCGGGCGCTCCCGGAGTCGCTCAGCACCGCCGTCGCCGCCGGCTGACCGGGCGCGGCCGGAAGCCCAGGGACCGCGTCCGTGTCGGCCGACCTCGCCGCGCTCGTCGACGTCCTGCGCCGCGTGCCCGAGCTGGCCGATGCCGAGTTGACCCTCCATCCGTTGTCCGGCGGGATCACGAATCGGAACTTCCTCGTCGAGGCGACCGGCAATCGGGACCGGTGGGTCCTCCGGCTGGCCGGCAACGACACCCATCTGCTCGGTATCAGCCGCGAGGTCGAGCACGCCGCCACGGTCGCCGCGGCCGGCGTCGGCGTCGGGCCGGAGGTGACCGCCTTCATCCGGCCGGAAGGCTACCTCGTCACCCGCTTCATCGAGGGCTCGCCGGTTTCCGGCCAGGCCGTCCACACCCCGGACACGCTCATTCGCGTGGCCGATTCGCTCCGCCGGATCCACGACGGGCCGGCGATCCCGGGCCTGTTCGTCCCACTTCGGATCGTCGAGGCGTACAGGGCGCTGGCGCTCGCGCGGGGCGTGTCGATTCCGCCGGAGTACGAGCTGGCGCGGGCGATCGGCCGGCGGATCGAGCTTGCCCTGCTGGCCGCTCCGGCCGACCTCCGGCCCTGCCACAACGACCTGCTCAACGCGAACTTCATCGACGACGGCGTGCGCATCCGGATCGTCGATTGGGAGTACGCGGGGATGGGCGACCCGTTCTTCGACCTCGGAAACTTCAGCGTCAATCACGAGCTCGAGGCCGACGAGGATGCCGCCCTGCTCGAGGCCTACGACCGGTCCACCGGGCCGGAACCGTCACGGCTCGCGCGGCTCACGCTCATGCGCGTCGTGTCGGACTTTCGGGAGGCGATGTGGAGCGTGCTCCAGCAGGGGGTCAGCACGCTCGACGTGGACTTCGTGGCCTACGCCGCGGAGCACTTCGACCGCCTCCTCGCGGCGGCCACGACGCCGCGCTTCGAACGGGCCCTGCGCGAGGCTGCCGGGATCTGAGGTCCGGCCTCCCTCAGCGGACTTCCTCGACATCGGTCCACCATTGGCGCCGTTCGCCGATCCGTGCGCGCGCCCGCCAGGCGAACGACTTCGGCTCCGCCTCGAGTCGCTCGCCGAGTTCGGCGATCTGGGCCGCGGCGCGGTCGCGCTGCCGCTCGTCGAGCTGCGCGTAGCCGCGAGCGAGGGCCGCCACCTTGTCGAGGTTCAGGGTCACCGTGCGCCACAGGCCCCAATCGGCCGCGCACAGGCCGGCGACGCGGCGGGCGTCGATCGTGTCCGCGTCGTCCGACCCGAGCGGGTGATCGAGCAGAAGCAGGATCACGTCGATCACGTCCTTCTCGTTGATCTTCACGATCTGCAGCTTCGACAGGAGCAGCTCGGCCAGCGGGATCGTCGGCCGATCCCGGGCCAGCCGCCCGTCGAGCGCGATCGGGTGACAGAACTCGAGGCGGTCGAAGAAGACGTCGAGATGGACGCCGGTGAACGGCTGGTCGTACAGGCCACGCCGGCCCTCGGTCGCGATGGTCAGGGCCCGATCCTCGACGTAGCCGAGCGACGCGAGCACGTCGGACACGACCCGACCCTCGCGCCGGTACCCGGCGACGTCGATGTCCGCGTACGTCCGGGCGAAGCTCGGCAGGAGGGCGGCGGCGTCCGGGCAGTGGAGCGACACGCCGAGCGACCCGAGCACGCGCAGGGTCGCGCCCGCGGCCTCGGCGGCCGACACGATCCGATCCACCTCGCGCTCGAGCACGGCGCGGTCGAGGACGTTCGCGGTCTGGTCCGGACGCGGGGACAACGACGCGGGGCCTCCGAATGCAAGGAGCGTGCCGCGCATTGTAGGGACCGGCCGGCGGGACCGGGTTGCCGGACGCGCCGGCCGCGCCTACCGTTCGCGCGTGGATCAGGCGCGGGTCGTGATCATCGGCGGCGGGATCACCGGCTGCAGCATCGCGCTGCACCTCGCCCGCGCCGGCTGGCACGATGTCGTGCTCCTCGACAAGGGTCCCCTCACGAGCGGGTCGACGAGCCAGGCGGCCGGCCTCGTCACGATGTACAACCCGTCGGCGACGATGATGCGCCTCCGTCGCTACAGCATCGAGCTGTATCGCGAGCTCGGTGCGTTCGAGCCCGTCGGGAGCCTGCGGATCGCGTCGAGCCGCGACCAGTGGGGAGAGTTGCAGCGCGGCGCGAGCCGGGCCCGCGGGCTCGGTCTCGACGTCGAGCTCCTGTCGCCAGACGCGGCGCGCCGGCGGATGCCGGCGATCAGCGCCGACTCGCTGCACGGCGGGCTGTGGGTCGACGGCGACGGCCACCTCGACCCGCACGCGGCGACGCACGCCGTGGCCGACGCGGCTCGCGCCCTCGGCGTGACGATCCGGACGGGCGTCCGCGTCACGGGCATCGCGCTGTCCCGCCGGCGCGAGGTCGCGGCGGTCGACACCGACGCGGGCCCGATCCGGACCGAGGCGGTCGTCAACGCCGCGGGCATGTGGGCGCCGAGGGTGGCAGCGATGGTCGGGGCGTGGCTCCCGTCGACCCCGGTCGACCACCAGCACGTCGCGTTGCGCGCCGTCGCCGGCCACGAGCTGCCGCGCGACATGGCCTGCTTCCGCGACCCGGACAACCTCGTCTACGGCAAGGCCGAATCGGGCGGCATGATCCTGGGCGGCTACGAGGAGGATCCCGCCGCGCGCTGGATCGACGGTGTCCCATGGGAACACGGTGGCCGGTCGCTGCCACCGGACTGGGCGCGCTTCGAGCCGCTCCTCGCCGGAGCGATCCGCCGGTTCCCGTTCCTCGCCGACGCGGAGGCGATCCGCCTGATCTGCCATCCGGACGCGATGACGCCGGACGCCAACCCGCTCCTGGGGCCGTGGCCGGGGGTGCCCGGATTCTGGATCGCCGCGGGCCTGTCGCTCAACGGCTTCGGTGGCGCCGGCGGGATCGGGCGGGTGATGGCCGAGTGGATGACGGCGGGCGATCCGGACCTCGACGTCCACCCGTATCGGGCGTGGCGGTTCGGCGATCCGTACCGGGACCCCGGCTTCGCCGCGGCGGCGGCGCGCGAGGCGTACCGCTACTACTACCGGCTGCGCTACCCGTACGACGCGGACGAGGCGGGCCGGCCGCGACGGCTGTCGGCGCTCCACTCGCGCCTCCAGGACGCGGGCGCCGTGTTCGGCACGAAGCATGGCTGGGAACGGGCCGACCACCACGAGCCCGGCCAGCCGTGGCGAAGGTCCGGCGAGGATCAGCGAGCCTACGGCTGGACGCAGCCGCCGTGGTTCGAGCGGGTTGGGGAGGAGTCTCGCGCCGTCCGCGAACGGGCCGGCCTGATCGACCTGTCGTCATTCGGCAAGATCGAGGTGGCCGGCCCGGGCGCATGCTCGCTCCTCCAGCGCGTCGCGGCGGCCGACGTCGACCGTCCGGACGGATCGGTCATCTACACCCAGTTCCTCGATCGGCGGGCCGGCATCGTCGCGGACGTCACCGTGACCCGACTGGCTCCGGACCGATTTCGGGTAATCACCGGTGCCGGCTACGCCGCCTCCGACCTGGGTTGGCTGCGCCTCCACGCCGCGAACGGCGAGGTCGTCACCCTCCGCGACACGAGCGACGAGCTGGCCTGCATCGGGCTGTGGGGTCCGGCCGCCCGATCCGTCCTGGCGACGGCGACCGACGACCCGGTCACGGACGACGCCCTGCCGCTGCGCACGGCGCGTGAGCTCCACGTCGGCCCGGCGCCCGTCCGTGCCGCCCGGATCAGCTACGCGGGTGAGCTCGGGTGGGAGCTGTACATGGATCGCGCGTGGGCGGTCGCCGTGTGGGACGCGCTCGTCGCCGCGGGACGGGTCCACCGGATCGAGCCGATCGGCTACCGCGCCCTCGACGCGCTCCGGATGGAGAAGGGGTACCGCTACTACGGCACGGACCTGACCATGCTCGACACGCCGGACGAGGCCGGCCTGGGCCGACTCGTGGCCGTCGACAAGGGCGAGTTCATGGGCCGCGCCGCGCTCCTCGAACGCCGCGCGGCCGGGCCGCCGGCGAGGCGGATCCGGACCGTGCTCGTGGGCGACGACGCCGCCTATCGGCCGATCTACGGCGGTGAGGCCGTCCGCGACGCAGCGGGTGACGTCGTGGGGAGGCTGCGCAGCGCGGCCTACGGATTCACGGTGTTGCGCACGGTCGCATACGTGTATCTTCCGTCCCACCTCGGGGAGGGAGCGGACCTGACCGTCGACGTGTTCGGCGATCGGGTTCCGGCCCGGGTCGTGGCCGACGCCGTCGTCGACCCATCGGGCGACCGGATGCGCGGCTGAGCGGAGGGCTGGCCCACGTGCCGCTGTTCGGGAGGCGCCCGCGGGCGAAGGGGACACGGGTCTTCTTCGCGACCGACGTCCACGGCTCGGAGCGGACGTGGCGCAAGTTCCTCCGCGCGGCCGAGTTCTACGGGGCCGACGTGCTGGTCATGGGTGGCGACGTCATGGGCAAGCTCGCCATCCCGGTCATCCGGGAGGCGAGCGGTCGCCACCGGGCCACCATCCACGGGCGGGTCGAGACGCTCGAGACGGCGGCGGACGTCGAGCGTGCTCGATCGCTCATCGCGTCGCTCGGCTTCTACGACGTGGTGATGGACGAGGACGAGTACCGAGCGACGAAGGCCGACGAGGGCGCCGTCGACCGGCTGTGGCGCGACCTCGCCGTGGAGCGGCTGACCCGCTGGATCGAGCTGGCGGAGGACCGACTGGGACCGGCCGGCGTGCGCTGCTACGTGTCCGGCGGCAACGACGACCTGCTCGAGGTCATGGAGTCGCTGCCGCGCGAGGGGACCCGCGCGTTCGTCGCCTGCGAGGACCGGGTGGTGCCACTCGACGAGCACCACGTGATGGTCAGCCTGCCGTACGTCAACCCGACGCCCTGGAACACGCCCCGCGAGGCGCCGGAGGAGGAGTTGGCGCAGATGATCGAACGCGCCACCGACGGCCTGGCCGACCCGGGCCACGCGATCTTCAACTTCCACGCCCCACCGCGCGACTCGACCCTCGACACGTGCCCGATGCTCGACTGGACGACGGATCCGCCGTCCCAGATCGTGAAGGGAGGCCAGCCCGTGCTGTACGGCGCCGGGAGCACGTCCGTTCGGGCGGCGATCGAGCGGTTCCAGCCGCTGCTCGGACTCCACGGGCACATCCACGAGTCCCAGGCCGCCGCCCGCCTGGGACGGACGCTGTGCGTCAATCCGGGCAGCGAGTACGGCGAGGGCGTCCTGCGTGGCTGCCTGCTGACCATCGCCAACGGCACGGTGGAGAGCTACCAGATGACCGCCGGCTGACCGCCGGCGAGGGAGGTGCGATCGAGCGACGGTTGGAGGGAGAGCGGCCGGCACCCGGCCGCCGAGGGAAACGGATTCCGCTGCGTGATGTCCAAACTCGCAGACTTGAGGTGATTCGGATGGCGACTGCCACCGTGGCGGCGACACCGGAGGTCTTCGTCCGGAAGTCGTCCGGTCTCGTGCGCGTCATGTCCCCGTCGTCCGCGTTCGTCTACAACATCCTGACGATGGGGCTCATCTTCCCGTGGACCTACCTGTGGGCCCCGGGTGCCCTGCCGGGCGGCCAGCTCGTGTGGGGGATCCTCCTCGCGATGGTCCTCGAGATTCCCATCGCCCTTGCCTACGTCTGGCTGTCGACGGCGCTCCCGCGCTCCGGCGGTGACTACGTGTTCCAGAGCCGCGTGCTCGGAGGCGGCATCGGGTTCACCCTCGTCTTCTCCGGCTTCGTCATCTGGATCCTCCAGTGGGTGGCCCTGTCCGGCTGGCTCCTCGCCACGCTCGGCTTCGCGCCACTCTTCCTGGGGCTCGCGGCGACGACCGGGAACGCGAGCCTCGTCGACGTGTCGACCTGGTTCACGACCGCCGAGGGGATCGTCATCACGAGCGTCGCCAACGCCGGGCTCGCGCTCGTCATCCTCGTCAGCGGCTTCCAGAACTACGTTCGCCTCCAGCGGGTCATGTGGATCGCGATCCTCGTCGCGTTCGCGACGATGCTCGTCGTCCTCGCCACGACGGCGGCCGCGGACGTGGCCGGCCGCCTCGATGCGTTCTCGGCCGCGATCGGCGGCTCGTCGACGTTCACCGCCGACGCGGTTGCCGCGGCCCAGGCGGCAGAGGTCGATCTCAACCCGCCGTTCAGCCTGCTCGCGACCCTGCTCATCGCGCCGATCGCCTGGACGTCGCTCCAATGGGCGACGTATTCGTCCCAGCAGAACGGCGAGATCAAGTCGGCCGGCAACTTCCGGAGCCAGGCGTTCATCATCGTCGGCGCGCTCATCGTGACCGGCGTGCTCCTCGCGGTGCTCGCCTTCGTCCTGGAACGGGCCGTCGGCAGCGAGTTCCTGTACGTCGCCGGGTCCGGGTACTGGAGCGGTGTCGGCGAGGCGACGCTGGCCGGTTCGTACCTGTGGCCGAACATCCTCGCCACGGCGATCGCCAACAACCCGATCGTGACCCTGCTCATCGCCGCCGGGTTCATCCTCAACGGCCACCAGATCGTCCACAACTGCTACATCGGCATGACCCGGGTGATGGTCGCCATGTCGCTCGACCGGGTCCTGCCGGAGCTCGTGAGCCGCGTGTCCGATCGGCTCCACACGCCGGTCAACGCGCACGTCATCTACTTCGTGGCGAGCCTGCCGGTCATCTACCTCTACAACAACTTCGTCCTGGTCGGGGGCGACGGGACGGAGACGTCGTGGGGATCGCTCACCCTCGGCGTGACGTTTGCCTGCGGCTACGTGTTCGTCGGGACCGCGCTCGCCGGCGCGCTCCTGCCGTTCCGCGCGAAGGCGCTCTACGAGGCGTCGCCCGGCGCGAAGTACACCGTGGCCGGTATCCCGCTCGTGACGATCGTCGGCCTGATCGGGACCGTGGCCGGCGTGTTCTTCCTGTGGATGTTCCTGACCAACGACGCGCTGGGCCTGACCAGCGATCTCGCGTATCAGGTCGTTGCCGGGATCCTCGTCTTCGCCCTCGGCTGGTACCTCGTGACGAAGTTCGCGCGACGGTCGAGCGGCATCAACGTCGACTACGCGTTCAAGGAGATTCCGCCCGAGTGATCGCCTGATCCATCGTGCGATCGAAGGACCCGGTCGGCCCCGCCGCCGGGTCCTTCTTCACTCAGGAGCCGCCGACCGCGGCGACCCAGCGGGCGAGATCGGGCGAGTCGAGCTTCGCCGCGGCGCGGGCCCAGCGCTCCTCCGCCCAACCCCAGAAGTCGAAGTCGATCGTCGAGATCGCCGCCTGGATGGCCGCCCAGAGCGTCCAACCCACGTCGCTCATGATCATCTGGAGTCGCATCCGGGCGACGAGGTGCTCGGTTGCCGACCCGAAGTACGCGGCGCACAGCGCCTCGATACGCGCGTCGTCCCAGCCCAGCTCCTGGCACGTGTTGCCGAGCTCGAACGTGGGGTCGTTGTTGCCGCTGTACTCGTAGTCGACGATCCGCAGCGCCGCCCCGTCGTCGAGGTAGTTCTCGGCCAGGAGGTCGTTGTGACTCGGGACCGGCGCGAGCGGCCGGACGGCGAGGGCCGCCTCGATCGCCGGGATCCGTGCGATGCCGTCGCGGTACCCCGCAGGTACGGTGATCCCGCGCTCGTCGACGACGCGGAGGTAGAACTCGACGAGCCGGAACATGTCGAAGTCGTGGAGGAACCGTGGCCCGGCGTGGAGGCGCCGCAGGGAGGCGGCGACCCGCTCCGGCATCCCGTCCGCCGCGAACCGCTCGTTCGACATCGTCACCCCGTCGATCCAGTCGAGGACGATGACCCCGTGCTCCGGCAGCGCGTCGACGACAAGCGCACCCACCCCGGTCGTCGCCGCCGCGCGCGTGTTGTGCAGCTCGTTCGCCCGGTCGACGGCGAGCAGCCCGGTGTTCGCCCCCGGCAGCCGGACGAAGTGGCGCCGACCGTCGACGGTGACCGCCCAGTTCTGGTTCGTCAACCCGCCGGCCAGCGGCTCGACCGTCACCGTGCAACCGCGCCACGCCTCGATCGACGCGACGATCTCGTCGATGGTCGGTCCCACCTGCGGGTGCCCTCCGTGCTGACGGCGTGACGGGCCGAAACGATACGCCAGCGGGAACGTCCGGCGGAGGCGTCCCGTGAGTCGCTACGCTGCGGGCGTCGGGGTACGCGGAGGAGCTGGATGGCGGAGCACGCGCGGGCGGTGATCATCGGCGGCGGCGTGGGCGGCACGTCGATCGCCTACCACCTCGCGGAGCGCGGCTGGACGGACGTGGTCCTCGTCGATCGTGCCGAGCTGACCTCCGGCTCGACGTTCCACTCGGCCGGGCTCGTCGGCCAGCTCCGGTCGACCGTCACGCTCACCCGGATGATGATGTACGGCGTCGAGCTGTACCGGCGCCTGCGCGAGGAGACCGGGGTCGACCCCGCCTGGCACGAGGTGGGATCGCTCCGCCTGGCCTCGACGAAGGCGCGGTTCGAGGAGCTTCGGCGCCAGGCCGGCTGGGCCAAGACGTTCGGGCTGCCGCTCGAGCTGATCACCGCCGACGAGGCCCGGGCCCGTTTCCCGCTCATGACCACCGACGGCGTCCTCGGGGCGGTGTTCCTGCCGACCGACGGCTGGCTCGATCCGTCCGGACTCGCCCACGCGCTCGCCGCCGGCGCCCGCGCGCGCGGCGTGGACATCCGGACGCAGGCCCGGGTCGTCGGGATCGGCGTGCGCGACGGCCGGGTGACCGGCGTCGACGTGGACCGGCGCGGCGAGCGATCGACCATCGCGGCCGAGGTCGTCGTCAACGCCGGGGGCATGTTCGCGCCGGAGATCGGCCGGCTTGCCGGCGTCACCGTGCCGATCATCCCGATGGCCCACGAATACCTGTTCACCGAGCCCATCGAGGGCGTCACGCCGGACCTGCCGACGATGCGCGACCCGGACAACCTGTGCTACTTCCGCGAGGAGGTGGGCGGGCTGTGCATGGGCGGGTACGAGCGGAATCCGATGCCGTGGTCGCTCGACGGCATCCCGGCCGACTTCAACGGCAAGCTCCTCGCCCCGGATTGGCCGCGTTTCGCGGAGATCATGGACGGCGCCGTGCGGCGCGTCCCGGCCATCGCCGACGCGGGGGTGAACCGGATGATCAACGGTCCGGAGGGGTTCACACCGGACAACGAGTTCATCCTCGGCGAGTCGGACGTCCGCGGGTTCTTCGTGGCGGCCGGGTTCTGCGCCCACGGGATCGCCGGCGCGGGCGGGATCGGCCGACAGGTCGCGTCGTGGATCGTCGACGGCGAGCCGGAGCTCGACCTGTGGAAGATGGACATCCGTCGCTTCGGTGCCCAGTACCGCAGCCGCGCGTTCACCCTCGCCCGCACGCGCGAGGTCTACGAGACGTACTACGACATCCACTACCCCAACGAGGAGCGCCAGGCCGGTCGCCCCTTGCGGGTCTCGCCGACGTACGGACGGCTCGTCGGGCTCGGCGCGTCGTTCGGCGAGAAGTCCGGCTGGGAACGCCCGAACTGGTTCGATCCGAACGCCGACGGCGCCGGCGTGACGACGGCGGCCGAGCTCGCGGCGCTCCGCCCGCGCGGCTGGGCCGGCGAGCACTGGTCGCCGGCCATCGGGGCGGAGGCGCTCGCGACGCGCCGGGCCGCCGGGCTGTTCGACGAGTCGAGCTTCGCCAAGATCGAGGTCGCCGGCCCGGGAGCGCTGCGCCTGCTCGACATGCTCTGCGCGAACGAGATCGACCGGCCGGTCGGGTCGATCGTGTACACCTCGATGCTCAATCGGCGCGGCGGGATCGAGTGCGACTTCACCGTCACGCGGCTCGCCGGCGACCGCTTCCTCATCGTCACCGGCACGGCGTTCGGCAACCACGACCTCGGGTGGATCCGCGCCCACGCGCCGCGCGACGGCAGCGTGTCGGTGACCGACGTGACCTCGTCGATGGCCTGCTTCGGGCTGTGGGGCCCGCGGGCGCGCGAGATGCTCGCCCCGCTCACGACGGACGACGTGTCCGACGCCGCGTTCCCGTACCTGACCGCGCGCGCCATCACCATCGGGCACGTGCCGCTTCTCGCGCTGCGCGTCACGTACGTTGGCGAGCTGGGCTGGGAGCTCTATCCGCCGACCGAATACGGGCCGGCGCTGTGGGACCTCGTGTGGGAAGCGGGCCGGCCCCACGGGCTCGTCGCCGGCGGCTACCGCGCGATCGACGCGCTCCGTCTCGAAAAGGGCTACCGGGTCTGGTCGTCCGACATCACGCCGGAGGAAACGCCGTTCGAGGCCGGCCTCGGCTTCGCCGTCCGGCTCGACAAGGAGGCGGAGTTCATCGGCCGTGACGCGCTCGTAGCGGCCAAGGCGGCCGGGCCGCGCAAGCGCTTGCGCTGCCTCGTCCTCGACGACCCACGTTCCGTTGCGCTCGGCAACGAGCCGGTGAGGATCGCGGATCGGATCGTGGGACGGGTGACGAGCGGCGGATACGGCTTCGCGGTCGAGCGATCGATCGCGTTCGCGTACCTGCCTCCCGACCTCGCGGCGTTCGGGACGCGGGGCGAGGTCGAGGTGTTCGGAGACTGGATCGGCTTCGAGGTGGTCCGCGAGCCGCTGTGGGATCCGACCGGCGAACGGATCCGATCGTGACCGAGGTGCCGCGCTTCGGCGCCGCGTGGTCGGCCTCGCTCGCCCGTGCGCCGGCCGAGGAGCTCGAGCGCTGGCTCGCGGTGGCCCACGAGGCCTGCGACGCCTCGGACGTGCTCGCGCAGCGCCACTTCCGGCGCGACCTCGTCGTCTCGACGAAGCCGGATCGGACGTTCGTCACCGACGCCGACACGGCGATCGAGCGCGAGATCCGGGCCCGTATCCTGGCCGCGTTCCCCGATCACGGACTCGTCGGCGAGGAGTACGGCATCGAGGCCGCCTCGGCACGCACCCGCTGGTATATCGACCCGATCGACGGGACCCACAACTTCATCCGTGGCATCCCGCTGTTCGGCACGCTCCTCGCCGTGGAGCGCGACGGGGAGTTGCAGGCCGCCGTCCTGTCCGCGCCGGCGCTGCGCGAGCGCTGGTGGGCGCGGCGGGGCGGGGGAGCGTGGGCGCGATCGCCCTGGGAGCCGGATCCGCGACGGATTCGCGTATCGGAGATCATCGCCCTGCCCGACGCGCAGGTCCTGTACGGCTCCGGCCACGAGATCGAGCGATCCGGCCGCGCACCCGGCTTCCCGTCCCTCCTCGGCGACGTCTGGCGCGAGCGAGGGTTCGGTGACTTCTGGGGGTACGCGCTCCTTGCCGAGGGTGCCGCCGAAGCGATGGTCGAGGTGGGCCTGTCGCCCTGGGACGCCGCCGCGCCGATGCTCCTCATCGAGGAGGCGGGTGGACGGGTGACCGACTTCGACGGGCACCGGGCGATCGACAGCGGGACGTTCCTCGCCACCAACGGTCACCTGCACGAGGAGGTTCGGCGACGCCTCGTCAGCGTGTGACGTCGCGTTCGCGCACCGGCGCGATCGGCTGACCCGTCCGGGACCATCGGGCCGGGGTTGTGCCGGCGGGCCGAACCTAGATTGGCCGGGTGAGAAGGCTCCGGCTCGTCGATCTCGCGGCGCTCGTCGTCCTCGTGACGCTCGCGTCCGACGCGGTGGCCGGTCCGGCCGACCCGGATCGCGATCCCGCGACGGCGCGCGCGCTGCCGGGTGCCACCGCCGGCGCGCCGGCGTCGGGCCTGCCACGGCCGACATCGTCGTCGGCCGCCGCGTCGTCGGCCGCCCCATCGTCGTCGGCCGTCCCGCCCACATCGGTCGCCCCGTCGCCGTCGGCCGCCGCGGCTTCAGCCGTCCCGTCGTCCGCCAAACCGTCCGCGACCTCCGCGACACCGGCGACGCCCACGGCGGCGCCGACCACAGCGGCACCAAGCGCAGTGACGCCGACGGCGGCGCCGGTCACGCCGCCACCCGCGATTCCGCCCCTGTCGGCCTGCCCGATCTTCCCCGCGTCGAACGTCTGGAACCGGCCCGTTGACACGCTCCCAGTGGCGGCCAACTCGGCGACGATGGTCGCGGCGATCGGGCTCGACAAGCCGCTCCACCCGGACTTCAGCAACGGCGGCGGCTACGGGATCCCGTACAACGTCGTCGGCGCGTCGACGCCGCGCTCGACGGTGTCGTTCGAGTACGACGATGAGTCGGATCACGTCGGGTATCCGATCCCCGCGAGCCCGCGCATCGAGGGCGGATCGGACCGGCACCTGCTCATGGTCGAGACGAACGAGTGTCGCCTGTACGAGCTGTTCGCCGCGTCCTCGACGGGCGGTTCCTGGACGGCGGGCTCTGGGGCGACGTGGGATCTCCGCTCGAATGCCCTCCGCCCGGAGACGTGGACGAGCGCCGACGCTGCCGGCCTGCCGATCTTCCCGGGCCTCGTCCGCCACGAGGAGGTGGCCGCCGGCGAGATCCGCCATGCCATCCGGTTCACCGCCTCGCGGACGTGCGACGGGTACGTGTACCCCGCCCGCCACGAGGCCGGCTCCGGGTCGTGCGCGACGTATCCGCCGATGGGCCTGCGGGTGCGCCTCCGAAGCGACGTCGACCTCTCCGGCTTCGGCCCCCAGGCGCGGGTCGTGCTCGTCGCGCTCCAGCGCTACGGGGCGATCCTCGCCGACAACGGCGCCGCTTGGTACATCACCGGCGCCCCGAGCTCCGGCTGGGACGACGATGAGCTGCACGACCTCCACGCGATCGTCGGGGCGAACTTCGAGGTCGTCGACACGACCGGCTTCGTCAACGGCTGACCGTATCGTCCTCGAGGAGCGTCGCCCACGGGCCGAGCAGCTCGTCGACGATCCATGACGGCACGAGATCCTCGACGGACAGGGCGGTGACCGCGTCGCGCAGGGATGCCGCAAGGTGCGCGCGGTCGGCCGCGCTGCCCGGCCGGCCCCAATTCGCCTCCATCCAGCCCGGCTGGAGGGTCGAGGCATTGAACAGGGCGAGGACGTAGCGCTCGATCCGCTCGTGGGTGGCGGCAAGCTCCACGCTCCGCCCGGCCTGTTCCGCCAGTCGCGCCGCCTCCTCGCGGGCGGCGACGCGCAGGTCCGGGTCTGCCGGGCGGGCCGCGAGGCTGAACAGGTCCTCCACGCGGATCCGGTCGAGCGCGGCGGCGAAGGCGTCGAGACGATGGCTGTCCACGACTCAGGCGACGGCCGCGGCGAGGCTCTCCTCGAGGATGCCGAGGGCGAGGCCGACCTCTTCCGTGGTCGTCACGAGCGGCGGGATGATCCGCACGACGTTGGCGAACGTGCCGGCGGACAGGACGATGAGCCGGCGCTCGAGCGCCTCGGCGATGACCCGCTTGGTGAGCGCGGCGTCCGGCACGCGGCCGTCGCCCTCGCGCGGTCGGACGAACTCGAGGGCGAGCATGAGCCCGAGGCCGCGGACGTCGCCGATCACGTCGTGGCCGGCCGCGAACTCGCGCAGCCCGGCCAGGAACTGCGCCCCGCGCGCCGCAGCGTTGGCAACGAGGTCCTCGTCGCGGATCACGTCGAGCGTGGCCAGCGCGGCGGCGCAGGCGACGACGTTGCCGCCGTACGTCCCGCCGTGCGAGCCCGGCGTCCAGCGCTCGACGAGCTCGCGCCGGGCGAGGATGCCCGACAGGGGGAGTCCCGACGCGATGCCCTTGGCCATGACCAGGATGTCCGGCTCGACCCCGCTGTGCTCGATCGCGAAGACCCGACCGGTCCGGCCGTAGCCGGTCTGGATCTCGTCGGCCACGAGGAGGATGCCGTGGCGGCGAGTGATCTCGCGCAGGCGGGGCAGGAACGTCGGCGGCGGGACGACGTAGCCGCCCTCGCCGAGGACCGGCTCGACGATGACCGCCGCCACCCGGGCCGGGTCGACGAGCTGGTGGAAGAGGAGCTCGAGGTCCGCCTCCCACGAGCACGTGCAGGCGGCCGGGTCGTGCGCGCCGCCGGGTGCCCGGTAGCAGTACGGGAAGGGGGTGTGATAGACGGACCCCGGCAGTGGCTCGAAGGCCACCCGGTAAACGTCCTTGGCGCTCGTGAGCGCCATCGCCTGGGCGGTCCGGCCGTGAAAGCCGCCGCGGAAGGCGACGACCGACGGCCGTCCCGTGGCGACCCGGGCGAGCTTGACCGCCGCCTCGACCGCCTCCGCCCCCGAGTTCGACAGGAACGCCTGCCACGGGCCGCCCGGCAGCAGTCCGGCCAGCCGGTCGTACAGCCGGAGCCCGGGTTCGTGGAAGACGATGTTCTGCTGGCCGTGGATGAGCCGGCTCGCCTGGTCCGCGATCGCCGCCGCCACCCGGGGGTGGGCGTGCCCGGTGTTCGTGACCCCGATTCCGGAGCTGTAGTCGAGGTACCGCTCGCCGTCCCGGGTGACGAGCCACGAGCCCTCGCCGCGCTCGACGATGAGGTTCGTGATCCGGCTCCACACGGCCGGCACGACGGACCGGTCGGGGAGCGGCGCGGCGGCGGACGCGGCTTCAGCGGCAGACGCGGTGGCAGCGGCGGGTTCGGCGGTGTCGACCATGGGAACGGTCCTTTCCGGGTTCCGGATCAGCGGGGAGCGAGCACGGCGCCGGCGGCGCGGTTGTTCCGGTTGCCGACGATCGTCGAGATCACGACGAGCCCGACAGCGACGACGAAGATGATCGTCCCGATCACGTGGATCTGCGGCGGCAGGTTGTTGCGAATGCTCGCCCAGACCCAGATCGGGAACGTGTTCGACGTGCCTGCCGTGAACGTCGTGATGATGAAGTCGTCGATCGACAGGGAAAAGGCGAGCAGGGCGGCGGCCATGATGCCCGGGAAGATGAGCGGGAACGTGACCCGCCAGAAGGTCGACCACTCGTTCGCCCCGAGGTCCATGGCCGCTTCCTCGAGCCGCCGGTCAAAGCCCTGGAGGCGGGCGCGGACGGTGACGACGACGTAGCTGATGTTGAACATGATGTGGGCGACGAGGATGGTCTGGAACCCGAGCGGGAACAGCGCCCCGCCG
Organism: Candidatus Limnocylindrales bacterium; assembly: GCA_035720425.1. Lineage (GTDB taxonomy): Bacteria > Chloroflexota > Limnocylindria > Limnocylindrales > CSP1-4 > DASTOB01. The sequence goes on along the minus strand of DASTOB010000119.1, from coordinate 61,549 downwards.
GTCAGCGTCCGGAGCGGCTCCTGGGCGGTCGCGACGAACAGCGTGAGCAGGCTCGCCCCGAGCACGATCTCCGGAGTCGCCATTGGCACGAAGATGAACAGGTTCGTCGCGCCCTGGCCGCGGAACTGGTACCGCGACAGGGCGAGTGCGATGAGCGTTCCGAGCGACGTCGCGGCGATGGTCGACACGAACGCGACGCCGAGGCTCGTCGTGATCGCGTCCTCGAGGCGAGGTCGGCCGAGCGGGTTGCCCCAGGCGGCGAGCGAGAACTCGCCCCACACGAAGTTGAAGCGGCCGGGCGGGTCGTTGAACGAGAAGGCGATCATGATCGCGACCGGCAGGAGCAGGTAGCCGATTACGAGGGCCGTGAACGCGGGGACGGCCCAGCGATCGACGAAGGCGCGGATCCGGCGCGTCGTGCTCACGCGCGACCCCCGGTCAGTTCCTCGGTCCCGAGGACGCGCGCGTAGATCGCAATCGCGACGAGGATCGCGGCCATGAGGATGAACGACAGCGCCGCCGCGGTGGGGTAGTCGTTCTGCTGGAGGAAGCGACCCTGGATGACGTTGCCGACCATCTGCGTCTTCGGGTTACCGAGCAGCTCGGCGTTGACGAAGTCGCCGATGGACGGGATGAACACGAGGATCGAGCCGGCGAACACGCCGGGCAGGCTGAGGGGGAAGGTGACCCGGACGAACGACTCCGACACGAGGAGCGAGCCGATCGCCGCGCCGGCGAGCCCACCGACGACCATGGCCGGCAGAGAGCCGACGAGGCCGTCGAGCGACGGGTCCGCGTAACCGAGGGCGAACAGGAGCACGCCGACGAGGGCCGCCCCGCCGGCGCCGCCCACCACGAGCCCGCCGCGTCGCCATGGCCCGGCGTAGAGGTCGCGGGCGGCCTCGATGAGGCGGTGATCGATCTTTTCGAGCGACACGTACAGCGGGAGGACCATGAACGGCAGGAACTGGTAGGTAAGACCGGACACGACCGCGAGCGGCGTGTTGATGATCGAGAAGTTGGCCGGCACGAGCGACAGCGCGTCACGGACGACGGCGATGATCGGGCCGTTGTCACCGAGGATGATCCGCCACGAGATGACCCGGATGAGAAAGCTCGTGAAGAACGGGGCGATGACGAGGAAGAGGAGCAGGTTCTTGTAGCGCCCGCCACGAACGGCGATGCCGTAGGCGAGCGGGTAGCCGATCAGGAAGGTCAGCAGCGTCGCCAGGCCGCCGTAGACGAGCGAGTTCCGGAAGTTGTCCGGAAACCGCCCGAATGCGCCGACGTAGTTGTCAAAGTCCCACGTGAGCTGAAACCCGGTCCCGATCGTCCCCGACGAGAGGGACATGGCGACCATCTGGATGTTCGGCAGGACGAAGAACGCGAGCAGCCACAGCAGGCCCGGGGCCATGAGCAGCCACGGGATCAGCCAGCGCGGCCGGCGCATCGCGCCCCTCGCCCAGCCGTGAGTCAGTCGCCGGCGGTTACTCGCCGGTCAGGGTCGAGAACAGGTCGAGGATGGCCGACTCGTCTGCCTCGCTCCAGTTCGGAAGCGGATGCTGGTTGGCCACCACGTCAGCGGGCGGGAACAGCAGCGGGTTGTCGCCGGCCTCCGGATCGAGCTCCGTGATCGCGTCGGCGACGCCGTTGACCGGGCTGATGTAGTAGATCCAGTTCGCAAGCCGCGCGGCGCGCTCGACGTCGTAGACCCAGTTGATCATCAGCTCGGCGGTGTACTTGTTCTTGGCGCCCTTCGGGATGAGCATGTTGTCGGTCCAGATGTTCGAGCCCTCCTCCGGGTAGACGAACACGTCGTCCGGACCGGCCGACGAGGCGAGGTCGCCGGACCACACGATCGCCGCCCACGTCGTCCCGGTGCCGAAGTCGGCCAGGTACTCGTTGCCGGTGAACGCGCGGATGTGCCCGCTGTCGACAAACGGCAGGACGTAGTCCACGACCGCCTGGGCGTCCTCGACCGTCAGCTCCTCCGACGGATTGTCCGAGGCGAGACCCTGCGCCTGGAGCATGCGGTGGATGAGCGACAGTGTGTCGCGCACCTCGTTGAGCAGGGTCACCTTCGTCGCGAACGCCGGATCGAACAGGTCGGCCACCTTGGTCAGCTCGCGACCGGTCGACACGCTGTTGTAGCCGATGCCGGTTGCACCGGACTGCCACGGGTAGTGGTACTCCTGGTTGGGATCCCACGGCAGGCCCTTCAGCTCGTCGCGCAGGTTGGCGACCGCGTCGGGGATGTTGGCCTCGTCGATCTTCTCGGCCCAGCCGGCCTCGACGATCTTGGCGGCCATCCAGTCGGTCAGGACGATGAGGTCCCAGCCGGTATCGACCCCGGCCTGGAGCTGGGGCCGGATCGTGGCCACGAAGCCCGCGTTGTCCTCGATTTGGGCATTCGCGTAGTTCACTTCGACGCCGTACGTCTCGGTGAATTCGACGAGCGTCGGCGAGGTCACGCCGTCGTCCTCGACGTCGATGTACGCATCCCAGTTGGCGAAGTTGAGCGGACCGGTCGGCTCCTGGGGTCCGGTCGAGGGCGGAGTCGTGTCGCCGGGTGCCGGCGAAGCCGCACCGGTCGGGGAAGGTGACGAACCGCCGCTGCAGGCGGCGAGGAAGGCCCCGAAGCCGACAAGGGTCGTCCCCTGGAGGAACCGACGCCGACTCAACTCGGCCGTGATGCGGGAAGTCGCGTGCTCGCTCATGAACTCCTCTCCACCTGACGGGCGCGGCCGTCAGGCAACCTCGTCCGATGCCGCCGGGCCCTCGGCCGGCACCGCGAACGTGTGATCCGGCGACCAGCTGAGGCGGACCTCCTCACCCGGCCGATGGAGCGACCCGTGGACGGTCCGCTCGACGTTCTGCTCGTAGACCGCAACGCGGTCTCCGTGGCGTGTTTCGACGATGTACTGGGTCGAGACCCCCATGTACGAGGCGTCCTTGACGACGCCGACCAGCTCGTTGGACCCCGGCGGCGGGGTCGTTCCCGGCCCGTGCATCCGGATCTTCTCCGGTCGGACCCCGATCTCGATGCTCGCCGAGCCGTTCGTCATGGCGCGCGGGACCCGGACCGGAGAGCCGTCATGGAGACGGCACACAGCGTAGTCGTCGGCCGCCCCGTCGATGCGCCCCGGGAGCAGGTTGCTCACCCCGAGAAAGCCCGCCACGAACCGCGTCGCCGGGCGTTCGTACAGGCTCTCCGGGTCGCCGAGCTGCTCGTACCGACCGCGATTCATGACGGCGATGCGATCCGACATCGTCATCGCCTCCTCCTGGTCGTGGGTCACGTAGACGAACGTGATCCCCACCTCCTGCTGGATCCGCTTCAGCTCCACCTGCATCTGCTTGCGCAGCTTGAGGTCGAGGGCCCCGAGCGGCTCGTCGAGGAGCAGGACCGCCGGACGATTGATGAGCGCCCGCGCGAGGGCGACGCGCTGGGCCTGGCCACCGGAGATCTGGGTGGGCCGGCGGCGCTCGAAGCCCGGCAGCTCGACGAGCTCGAGCATCTCGCCCACGCGCGTGCGCACGTCGGCGTCGGCGACGCCCTTGCGCCGGAGACCGAAGGCGACGTTCTCGAAGATCGTCAGGTGCGGGAACAGCGCGTAGTTCTGGAAGACCGTGTTGACGTTCCGCCGATACGGCGGAAGCCACGTCACGTCCTCACCCTGGAGCTCGATCAGGCCGGAGGTCGGCTCCTCGAAGCCGCCGATCATGCGCAGGGTCGTCGTCTTGCCGCAGCCGGAGGGGCCGAGCAGGCTGAAGAACTCGCCGTCGCGCACCTCGAGGTCGATGTGGTCGACGGCCACGACGTCGCCGAAGCGCTTGACAACCTGTACGAGCCGGACGTCGACCGCGGGCACGTTCGTTCGCACTCCCTGCGTCCTGAGGGCCCCAGTGGGGATCCGCGGCGCGGTGACGGCGCCGGTCGGCCGCGAGACAGGCAGCGGCGGGACGAGAATAGGATGGGGCTCCGGGAGTGTCAACTTGCGGCGAACCGCACGATCATCCCCTCGGCACGACGAATCTCGTGCACCGGAGTCGGCGCAGCTTCGTGACTCGTACAACCGACCGCGTGGATGCCGGCTCGGTCGTCGGCCCCGGGTCGTTCCGCGGCGGCTTCGGGAGGGGCGCGCTACGATATCGACGCACCGACTGTCAGAAGGTCGGGGCCGCGTGTCCTCCGTGACCGCGGCGTGGAGCAGGCCAGCGAGAGGTACCCCGGCCGATGACGTCGATCCCCGAAACCGCCGTGCTCGATGCCCTTCGCCAGGTGCGGGAGCCGGAGCTGGGCGGCGACTTGATCAGCCGGAACATGGTCCGCGATTTGCGCATCGACGGGACCGCGGTGGCGTTCACGATCGAGCTCACCACGCCGGCCTGCCCGCTCAAGGACGAGATCGAGGCCGATGTCCGGTCCAAGCTCGACCCGATCGGCGTGACCGGCATCGACATCACGTGGGGCGCGACCGTTCGCCGAGCCGCGCCGGCGCAGCCCCAGCAGCTGGTGCCGGGCGTCAAGAACATCATCGCCGTGGCCTCCGGCAAGGGCGGTGTCGGCAAGAGCACGGTGAGCGTGAACCTCGCCGTCGCGCTCGCCCAATCCGGCGCATCGGTCGGTTTGCTCGACGCGGACATCACCGGGCCCAACATCCCGCTCATGCTCGGGGTCGACGGCCAGCCCACGGCCAGCTCGGCCAACAAGATCCTGCCGCTCGAACGCCACGGTGTGAAGGTCATCTCGATCCAGTTCTTCGTCCCGGAGGGACAGCCGATCGTGTGGCGTGGCCCGCTCATCGGCGGGGCGATTCAGCAGTTCTTGCGTGACGTCGACTGGGGCGAGCTCGACTATCTCGTCATCGACCTGCCGCCCGGCACGTCGGACGCCCAGCTCACCCTCGCCCAGGCGGTCCCGATCAGCGGCACCGTGCTTGTTACGACGCCCCAGGAGGTCGCCCTCCAGGACGTGTCGAAGGCGCTCGCAATGCTCCGGCGGATGAGCGTGCCGGTCATCGGCATCGTCGAGAACATGTCCGCGTTCGTCTGCCCGCACTGCGGCGAGTTGACCGAGATCTTCGGCCGTGGCGGTGGCGAACGCTTCGCCGCGGAGCACGACCTCGAGTTCCTCGGCGCAGTCCCGCTCGACGTGACCGTCCGGCAGGGTGGGGACGTCGGGGTACCGGCCGTCGCCCAGCGCGAGCCCGGGCCGGCCGCGCGGGCCCTCAGTCACCTGGCGAGCATCGTCGCCGCCCGGATGAGCGTGCGGGCGGCAGCCGGCGATCAGCAGCCGGTCCTGACCATCTCGTGACGTAAACTCCCTCCCCGAGAGGAGGGAGCGTGCGCTGTCCTGCCTGCGGCGTGCCGAACGGCCACGGCGCCCGCTTCTGCAACCAGTGCGGAACCCGGCTCCGGTCGCGCGGACGGGCGACACCCGGAGCGGATCGCCGGGTCGTCAGCGCGCTCTTCGCGGATCTCGTCGACTACGTTCGGATGATCGCCGAGCACGATCCCGAGGAGGTGCGACAGCGCGTCGACGCCGCACTCGCGGCGATGGCGGAAGCAGTCCACCGCTACGAGGGCACGGTCGAGAAGTTCATCGGCGACGCCGTGTTCGCGGTCTTTGGCTTTCCGCGGGCCCACGACGACGACGCCCTCCGGGCGGCCCTGTGCGCGGCGGCCATCCGGCAGGGACTGGCGGAGCTGTCGCGCGGGGGCGAGGAGCTCCAGGTCCGGATCGGGATCGCCACCGGGGAGGTGGTCGCGGCCGAGCGGGCCGGAGCATCCGGCTCTGACGTGTCCCTGACCGGCCCCGCGATCGTCAATGCCGCGCGGATCCAGGACCTTGCCCGCCCGGGTGACATCCTCCTCGACGAGGCGACGGTCCGCGCCGCGCGGGATCGCCTCGACGTCGAGGATCGCGGCTACGAGCTGCTCCGCGGGCAGTCACGCCCGGTTCGGCTGTACAGCCTGCGCGGCGATGCGTCGGTGCTCCGTCCGTGGGGGCCGCCTCGTGGCCGGATCGTCGGGCGGGAATCGGAACGGCAGGTCCTGCGCGATGCCCTCGCGGAGGCCGCGCGGTCCGGTCGCGGTCACGTCGTCGTGGTGGCCGGCGATGCCGGCATGGGCAAGTCTCGCCTGCTCGCCGATCTCGAGCTCGACGCGCGCTCCGCCGGATTTGCCTGGACGTGGACGGAGAACGTGTCGTACGGCACCGGGGAGCCGTATCGGTTCATCCGTCACTTCGCCCAGGTCATCGCCGACGAGCAGGGCGTCGACTCCGGCGCGTTCGCCCGCCGTCTCCTGTTCACCGAGGAGCTCACGCCGGACCAGGCACGACGATTCGCCGGCGCGATCGCGGCCGTCGCGCGTGACGCGGCCTTCTCCGGCTGGGAGGCGGAGGCCGCGCTCGCCCCGACCGACCCGGCGGAGGTCGTGTCGGCCGTGCTCGAGGTCTCGCTCCAGTACAGTCGGCGGCTATCGGCCGACCTGGGCCCCCGCGTCGTCGTCGTCGACGACGTGCATTGGGCAGACCAGTCGAGCCGGCCGATGATCGACCAGCTCGTGCGCGAGGCGCCCGGTCTGCGATTCCTCGTCCTCATCGGCACGCGCCCGGGCCGGCGTCCCGCATGGTCGAAGTATCCCCACGTGACGTGGCTCGACCTGTCCGGGCTCGATCCCGACGAGACGGACCAGCTGGCCGGCGAGCTGGCCGGAACGCCGCTCCACCCGCGCGACAGCGCGCGGCTGCATGAGCGAACGGAGGGCAACCCGCTGTTCATCGGCGAGGTGCTGCGGGCCAGCCTGGAGGACAGCGGGTTCGCGTTCGACGGTCGGCTGCCACTCGACGATGGGGTCGGAGGCGGTCGCGTGCCGCTCACCCTGCGGTCGCTGCTCGGCGCCCGGATCGACGCGCTCCACGAGGATGCCCGCGAGTTCCTCCATGTCGCGTCGGTCGTCGGCATGACGTTCCAGCCTGCGCTCGTGGCCGAGCTCTCCGGCGGCGTAGTCGATGCCGCGCTGGTCGGCCGGCTCGGCGACAGCACGCTCATCGTGCCGGTGGACTCGGGTGGGACGTGGCGATTCGGGCACCCGCTCGTCCGCGACGTTGCCTACGCCGGGCTGCTCGCGAGCCGGCGTCGGGAGCTCCATGGCCGGCTGGCCGACCGGCTCGAGGGTCGGCCAGGTGGCGCGATCGGGCGGATCGCCCAGCATCGCGCTCTGGCTGCGGACCTCGAGCGGGCGATCCCGCTGCTCGAGGAGGCGGCGGCGCAGGCCCTCGCGCTCGGGGCGACCGCGGAGGCCGCGGGCTTCTGGCGCTCGGCCGCGGAGCTGCTAGGTGGGGGACCGGACGCCGATCGCTATCGGGGCCTGGCGGCCGACGCGCTGGCATCCGCGACACCGGCGACGGTGCCGACGGACTGAACGCTCCTCAGTCGCCGATCTCGATCTCGTCGCCCGGTTGGGCCGGCCTGACCAGGTCGCCGTCGGCCGCACACGCCTCCGCGATCTCCGCCCGCCGGGCGCTCGGGTAGTGGACGAGCCACGCCCTCCGCGCCCGCGCGGCGCGCGCCATGGCAATGGCCTCCGTCGGGGTCAGGTGGCCGCGCTCGACGTCGTCCTCGTCGGCCGAGGCGAGCGTCGATTCGAGGATCATGAGATCTGCGCCGGCGGCGAACTCGACGAGGGCGTCGGATGGCCCCGTGTCGCCGAGGTAGACGAGGCGGTGCCCGGACTCGTCCGTCACGGACAGGCTCCAGGCGGGAACGTAGTGACGTGCCCGGCGGAAGGCGAGGCGAAGGCCTCCGACGCGGAGATCGCCGTCAGGGTCGAACTCGCACACGTCGAACGCGTCGTCGAAGAAGCCGGCGCGCTCGCTGATCGCGGTCGCGAGCGCGTCGATCCGCGGTCGCCCGCCGGGCGGGACATGCACCGGCAGGTGTCGGGGGACGGGTCCGGCCCACGGGAAGAGGTAGCGCAGCGGCACGAGATCGAGGAAGTGATCGCCGTGGAAGTGGCCGAAGATCACGGCGCTCAGCTCGCGTGGATCGAGGTGCGCCTGGAGCCGGCTCACGGCGCCGCTCCCGCAATCGAGCAGAAGCGCGTCGTCGCCGTCGCGCAGGAGCAGCCCGGAGGCAGGCGAGTCCGGCTGCGGTTGAGCCGTGCCGGAGCCCAGGACCGTCAGGCGCACATGTACCTCCGTCTGCCATGGGAGCGGCCGGATCGTCCGCCCCGGGCGAAGCGTCCGAAAGCGCACGCCCGACGATCCGACTGTCGCACACCCGACAGGCCGGCCGACGACCCTCGGCCTGCGTTCGCGCAACGGCGGTAGGATGACACCGATGATCGACACGCGAGCAGTTACCGACACACTGGCCGCCGTGCCCCTGTTCAGCGGGCTCGAGGCCGAATCCCTCGAGCGCGTCGCGCACGGCCTGAAGTCGCGTCGCTTTCGCCGGGGCGAGACGATCTTCCATCTCGGTGACCCCGGAGACGCGCTGTTCATCGTGGCCGGCGGGCTGGTCAAGATCACCCTGCCGTCCGAGACGGGGGACGAAGCGATCCTCGCCACGCTCCGGCCCGGCGACTTCTTCGGCGAACTCGCCCTCCTCGACGGCGCACCGCGCTCGGCGACCGCAGTCGCCCTCGAACCGACCGAGACGTTCGTGCTGCCGCGCGATCGCTTCCGCGATCTCATCTCCGCCGAGCCGGCGATCCGCGACGCGCTGTTCGCGGCACTCGCTCGCGAGCTGCGCCGCCTCACCATCCACGTCGAGGAGCTCCACTTCCTCGACATCGCGGGGCGGTTGGCGGCCGTCCTGGCACGCCTCGCCGACGAGCAGGGCCGCCGTCTCGATGGTGGATCGATCCGGCTCGCGGCGCCGATCACCCAAAGCGATCTCGCGTCAATGGTGGGCTGCACCCGGCAGAGCGTGAACAAGCTGCTCGGACTGTTCGTGGACGACGGCCTCATCCGGCTCGAACGCGACGCGATCGTCATCGTCGACCTCGACGGGCTCCAGCGCGCCTCGAAGCGCTGAGTCCAAGCGTCGAGCGGGGTTGGTCAGCCCCCGCTGATGACGCCCTCGCGTCCCACCTGGAGCAGCTGCTGGCGGCTCGCCTGGAGGTGACCCGCCGCGATGCCGAGGAGCCGCCGGACGAGGAGCGCGGAACGTCGAGAGCCACCGGCCGCCAGCTGCACGATCGGGTCGACCGGCAGCGCGATGAGCTCCGTGTCACCGGTCGCCCGGGCGGCCGACAGGGTCGTCGCACCCTCGCCGATGGCCGACCAACCGAGGAGGTCCCCGGGTGCGAGCGTGTCGACGATGACGTCGCCGTCGGCTCCGCCGGCGCGCAGCACGAGTCCTCCCCGGATGACGTGGAACAGGGTCGTCGACGGGTCGCCCTCCTCGAACAGCGTTTCGCCGTCGGCGAGGTGGCGGCGGGTCGCGACGGCCGCCAGCGACGCGAGCTCGTCGGCCGGCAGGTCCTGGAACAGCGGCAGGGACGCGAGATCGTCGCTGGACACGAAACGCGCGGTCATCGGCCGTCCGATGGTAGCGCACCGACCGCCTCGAGCGACCGATTTCCGCCTCTGAGCGTCGTCAGGATCACGTCGGCCGCTGCGAGCGCCGCACGCTGACGGCCGAGGTTCCCGCCGAGGAACGCGACCCGCCGCTCCCGGTGCGACGCGGCCGGCATGACGACGACGACGGACACGGCCGTGTCGCGGCCACGCGGTCGTGCGGACATGGCCACCCCGACGTCGGCCCCGCCGCGCTCGCGGATGCTCGCGGCGGCCCGCTCGACGTCGGCCGTGCGGGCGAGCGGATCGGCGCGCCGCTCCGCGATACGCAGCCAGGCGACGTCGCCGAGGAGCGCCGCCAGGGAACCACCGGTGCCGTGTTCCGCGACGGCCATCGACCAGCCCGCGGTCTCGAGGGCCGCGCCGATCGCATCCGACCAGCCGATGGAGCCGCGAGCCCAGACGTGCCGGCCGACCGCCTGGAGGACGCGTTCCTCCGCTGCGTCGGCGAGGGCCGATGCGGCCCGGAGTCCGTCGGCCCGCGGGTCGGCCGTTCCGCCGTCCGCCGTCGGAGCCGTGGCGGAGATCCGCACGTCGACCGCGTCGGCACGAGCGTACGTCGCGACGACCGGGTTCGGGGCCCGAAGGAGCGTCTCGCCGAGCAGGTCCGCGACCTGTGACTCGCCGATGCCCGTCAGGCGCAGCGTGCGAATGACGACCGGCTCCCCGATGCCGTGCCGGCGCAGACGCGGCATTGCCTCGTCGTGCCACATCGGCCGCATCTCGCGGGGCGGGCCGGGCAGCGCGAGGACGACCCGGTCGCCCGGCACGTCGACCCACCAGCCGGGAGCCGTCCCGTTCGGGTTCGGCAGAGCGATCGCGCTCGGGATCAGCCACGCCTGCTTGAGGTTCAACTCGGGGAACGGCACGCCGCGGCGCTTCCACAGGTCGCGCAGCCATCGCTCGAGCCCAGGATCGACGGCCGGGGTCTCGCCGACGGCGGCGGCGATCGCCTCGCGGGTCAGGTCATCCGGCGTGGGGCCCAGGCCGCCGGTCGAGATGACGAGGTCGCTCCGCGCGACGCCGGCGGTGAACGCTTCGCGGACCGTGCCGAACTCGTCCGGCAGGGCGGTGATCCGGTTGACCCGAACGCCGGCCGCCGTGAGGGCCGCGGCGAGCTCTGCGGCATTCGTGTCGCGCGTCTCGCCGACGGTCAGCTCCGAGCCCACGGACAGGATCTCGGCGGTGAGCAACCGGCGCGGCATGCGATGCAGGGTAGCGCACGACGTGCGCCGGGCGACGTACCGCTGTCACCTCCGGCCGGTACCATCGGGACAGACCGGAAGGCCCGATCGGACCGGGGGACGGACACGATCGGGGGGCGCACGCTGGACGGAGGCGACACGCGGCCCGGGTGGCCGGGCTCCAACGAGGCTGGCGATGGACGACTTCGAACGGAGTGGCTTCACCGAGATCGATCGGCTGCTTGAGCTCGTCCGCATCACCCGCGAGCTGCTCGACGCGGTGGTCGACGGGGGCGGCCTGCCGGACGGCGGGGCCGCGTTCCTCGAGGAGCGCACGCTGCCCCACCTCGAGGGGATCCAGTCCGGTTTCCAGGGCTGGCTCCGCTCCGACGCCGCGGGAGTCGATGAGCTCCAGTACCTCATCCGACAGGTTGCCGCGCTCCGGGTCGGCCCTCCGGAGTCGGCGGCGGAGCGACGCGCCGCCGATCTCGAGGCGGCGCTCGAGCGTGCCGTCGCGGACCGGGCGGGGACCGATCGACGGCGACCGGCGCTGCTCCGGGCAGAGCCGTGGCACCTCGCCGCACTTGGTCACGCGCGGGTGGTGCTCGCGCTCATTCCCCGCGCGCCGGACGAGGCCGTGCGGTTCCGGCTGGGCCGGCGCACGTACGCCGACATTCCGACGCCGCGCGGACCCGCGGAACTGGCGGAACGGCTCCAGGAGCTCGAGGCCCAGCTGTGGCAGATGGCCTCCGGGCGAATCGTGCCGCCGCTCGAGCCCGCCTTCCGACGGACCTACGGGTTCTTCGACGTGGCGGATCGTCTCGGCCTGAGGGCGTTCCTCGGCGCCGCCTGACGGCACTGGTATGATCGGCGCGCTCCCCACGACGACCCACAGCGCCGGAGTTCCAGCCCTGGACGACCTGCCGCCGACCCTTGACGCGCCCGGAGCGGATTCGACCGACGATCCGCCGGGTCTGCGCGCCCAGTTGGCGGCGACCGTCGCGGCCGGCCGTCGACTCGTCGCGGCCCACGTCGGGCTCGCCCGCGCGGAGTTGGGCGAGATCATGGGCGAGATCGGCCGGGTGGCCCTTCTCGGCCTCGTCGCGGTCGGGTCGTTCATCCTCATCGGGTTCCTGCTGCCGATCGGGACCTTCCTGTTCCTCGGCGACTGGCTCTTCGGGTCGCTCGGGTGGGGGATCCTCCACGGAACCGTGCTGCTGGTCGGCGTGGCGGTGGCGGCGGTCGTCGTCGCCCTCGGGGTCGGCGGCGGGGCGGTCGCCCGCGACTTCGGCCTGGCGGTGCTGCTCGGGATCGTCGTGGGGCTCCTCCTGGGGCTCGACCTCGCGAACCGCGGCTGGGCGACGCTTGGGGAGCAGATCGCGCCGAACCTGGCCCGCGAGATCCGCCCGCTCGCGATCGGGACGGCGGTGATGGCGATCGTGGGGGCGCTGCTCGGGGTGCTGCTCGGGGCGCGCGGCGGCATGGGCGGCGCAGTCGCCGGGCTCGTTGGCGGGGCGATCCTCGGCGCCGGCGTCGGGGCGATGAGCGCCATTACGTTCGGGCCGCAGGTCGGCGCCGCAATCGGCGTGACGGTCGCGCTCATCGCCTGGCCGGCACTCGTCGGCTGGACGCTGTCGCGTCGCGGCGTCGACGGCGAGGCGCTGGCGGCGCGGTTCACGCCGCGGCAGACCATCGACATGACGAGGGAGACGATCGAATGGGTGCGAGCACAGACGCCGCTCGGGCCGAAGTCCTAGCCGCTCGGCAGGGCCTGGTCGACGAGGTCGCGCGCCTCGAGGCGGCCGGCCGCTCCGCGGTCGACATCCCGGCCAAGATTCGGCGCGACCCGCTCCGCACGGCCGGGGTCGCGGCCGGGGCCGCCTTCCTCGTCGCCGGGGGTCCGAAGCGGCTGTTCCGGCGCGTCCGACGCGCGGTCCGCGGACCGGGCGCCGACCTGCCGAAGTCGATGCTCCCGACGGAGGTCGACCGCGCCCTGCGCCGCCTGGGATCGGACGGCGACGCGGTCCGGGCGACGCTCGAGCGCGAGTTCGCGAAGTACCTCGATGAGCACGCCGCGGAGCGCCGCGAGCGCGATCTCGGGGCGGTGACCGCGCTGCTCCTGTCGAACCTCGCCAAGCCGCTCACCGAGCGCGCCGGCCGCCGGCTCGTCGAGGAGCTGTTCAGCCCGGAGGGATCGTCGTTCGGCGAGGCGATGGACCGCATCCGCGCCCGCCGTGAGGCAAGGCGCGACACGGACTCCTCCTCGGCCTCCTAGCCAATCGCACCGCCGGCGAAGGGCTCCTGCACCGTGACGTTCCGATCCGGGGCCCAGCGCAAGGCAAGGAGGCGGGTCGCCGCCGCCAGGTCGAGGTCGGCCGCGACGACCCCGACGCGGCCGTAGTCGAGGCTCGCGACGAGCCGACCGCCGGGATCGATGATCCCGCTGATCGAACCCTGGTCCGGCGCGGCGACGTTGGCCGCGGCAACGAAGACGGTGTTCTCGAGGGCGCGGAGCATGAGCGCCTTCTCGTTGTACGGGTTGGCCGGGTCGCCCCAGCGCGTCGGGAGCGAGCCGTCGTCCGTCGTGACGTAGTGCGGCACGACGATGACCTGCGCGCCGGCGAGCGCGAGCGAGCGGGCAACCTCGGGGTAGCGGAACGCCTCGTGGCAGATCGCGATCCCGAACGTGACGCCGTCGACGCTGAACGTGCGCCGGCCGATGCCCGGTACGTAGTTCGGTTCCTCGGTCGGGTCGATCTGGGTCTTGGCCTGGGTGCCGAGGTGTCGACCGTCCGCGGCGAACACGGCGGCGGCGATCTCGCGCCCGGCCTCGGTGGGCCGCTCGAACCCCACGACGGCGGCGACGCGCGCGTCCCGCGCCGCGTCCGCGACCGCCTGGAGCGCCTCGTCCATCTCGGCCGCTGTCACGTTCGGCACGGGCCGCGCCTGGCTCCGGTGGCCGGGCAGCGCCGTCTCGGGCAGGCAGACGAGCTGAGCGCCGAGCCCGCCGGCCTCGCGGATCGCGGCGATCGCCGCCGGTACGGCCTCGTCGAGGTTCGCCGTCAGCGGCGTCGAGGCCACCGCGATCCGGATCGTCGCCATGCCGGGCAGTGTAATTCGGGCTCGATCCGCGATGCCCGGCAGTGCCCGAGTCAGTCGCCGAGCGGCGGACGGCTCCGGTTCATCGCCCCGATGGATACCCGTTCATCGCCCCGATGGATACCCGTTCATCGCCCGGTGGGGCGCCGCCATGTGTCACACGCTCGCGGGGTGAGCGTACGTCACGTGACAATGGATTTGGTCGACGACGGCGAGGCGGGCGCGAGCGTGGGCAGGAGGCTGGTGGGCGCCAGCTTTCGTCACATTCTCGCGCAGTGAGCGCGCGCGTGAACGATTCCGCCGACACGCTCACTCCGCGAGCACATGACAACGATCACCCGCGTGGCGGTCACCGGGTGACGCAAATGACGACAGCCGGGTCGAACGGACTGACGAACGGTCACCCCATGAGCGAACGACGAAACGGTCGACCGAGCCGCAGCCTCGTGTAGCATCGGATCTGGGCGAGTGGCGGAATGGCAGACGCGCCGGCCTTAGGAGCCGGTGCCGCGTGAGCGGCGTGTCGGTTCGACCCCGACCTCGCCTACCAGTCGGGCAGTCGTCGGTCGACCGATCCCGGTCGGCCCGCGACCCCGACGCCCGTTCGCCCGCCCGCCCCCGGTCGCAGGCCCGGCCGCCCGGCCCTCGCCCGCCCGCCCCCGGTCGCAGGCCCGGCCGCCCGGCCCTCGCCCGCCCCCGTGACGGCCCTCGCCCGTATACTTCGCGGGCAATGCAGGTCACCGCCACCCCCGCTCCCCGGAGCACCGTCAAGCTCGAGATCGAGCTCCCGCCGGAGCGCCTCACCCGTGCCGTCGACGAGTCCGTGCGCCACCTGTCGCGCCGGACCCGCGTGCCCGGATTCCGGCCCGGCAAGGCGCCCCGCGCCGTCCTCGAGCGCGTTCTCGGCGCCGGCGCGGTCCTCGACGATGCCGTCGAGCACCTCGTCGATCGCGCATATCGCGAGGCCCTCGTCGAGCAGGGCATCCTGCCCCTCGCCAACGCCGACGTCGAAGTGGTCCAGGCCGAGGAGGGCAAGCCGCTCCGGTTCACGGCGACCGTTCCCGTCCGCCCGGAGGTCCAGCTCGGCGACTACCGCAACTTCAACTTCCGGCCGGAGATCGAGACCATCGACGACGCGCGGGTCGACAAGGTCGTCGAGGAGTTGCGTGACCAGAACGCGACGCTCGCGCCGGTCGAGGACCGCGGCGCGCAGAGCGGTGACTACGCCGTGATCGGCTTCGTCGGCACGCGCGATGGCGAACCGTTCGAGGGCGGCACCACCGAACGGATGCCCCTGATCCTCGGCGAGGAACGGCTCGTTCCCGGGTTCGAGGATCACCTCGTGGGGCTGCGCGTCGGCGAATCGACGGAGTTCGACATCACCTTCCCGGCCGAATATCCGGACGAATCGCTCGCCGGGAAGGTCGCCCACTTCCAGGTCGACCTGCGCGAGCTGCGCGAGAAGGTGCTGCCGGACGCGGACGACGACTTCGCCCGCTCGATGGGCGCGTACCCGGACCTGGCGGCGCTGCGGGTCGAGATCCGCGAGCGCCTCGAGCGGAACGCGCTCGACCGGGCCCGTCACGAGTTCGCCGACCGGATCATCGAGTACGCGGTCGCCAACGCGACGATCGAGCTGCCGGACGTCCTCGTCGACCAGGAGGTGGAGGTCCTCCACGACGAGCTGCGCTCCTCGCTCGCCCGCCAGGGCATCAGCGAGGAGGCCTACCTCAAGGTCGTCGAGAAGACCGACGCGGACCTCCACGCAGAGTTCCGGCCGAACGCCGAAAAGCGGGTCAAGGTCCTCCTCACCCTCACGAAGATTGCCGAGGCCGAGGGGCTGTCCATCTCCGATGCGGACGTCGACGCGGAAGTCGCCCGGGCGCGCGAACGCTACGGCAGCGACCCCAAGCTGATGCGCTACTTCGATTCGGAGCGCGGGCGCAATTACATCCGCAGCACGTTGCGCCGGAGCCGGGTCGTGGAGAAGCAGGTCGATGACTGGCTGGCCGCCCACCCGGACCACCCGCCCATCCCGCACGCGGAGGAAGGCGGGTCACCCGCGGTGGACGACTCGACCGCCCAGGCCAACGCGTCCATCGACGCGACCGATCCTGATCTCGAGCCCGACGCGCCGGTCGCCGAGCGCGCCGGCTGATCCCACGCCCCGAAAGCGTCCCAGACGAGGGAGACCCACATGCTCGTACCGATGGTGATCGAGTCCTCCAGCCGGGGGGAGCGCGCCTACGACATCTATTCCCGGCTGCTGCGGGAGCGGATCATCTTCCTCGGCGACGCGATCGAGGATCACCTGGCCAATCTCGTCATCGCCCAGCTCCTGTTCCTCGAGTCGGAGGACCCGGAGAAGGACATCAGCCTGTACATCAACTCGCCCGGCGGCCAGGTCACGTCCGGGCTGGCGATCTACGACACGATGCAGTACCTGCGCGCCCCGGTGAGCACGATCTGCATCGGCATGGCCGCCTCGATGGCGGCGGTCCTGCTCGCGGCCGGCGCGCCTGGCAAGCGCTACGGCCTGCCGAACAGCCGGATCATGATCCACCAGGGGTCCGGCGGCTTCCGCGGCAACGCGCCGGACGCGATGATCCAGATGCGCGAGTGGGAGCACCTCGTTCGGGTCAACCACGAGATCCTGGCCCGCCACACGGGACAGCCGCTCGAGAAGGTGATCAAGGACACCGATCGGGACTATTTCATGTCTCCCGAGCAGGCGAAGGACTATGGCATCATCGACGCCGTCTATTCGGTGCCGGGTGCCTCGCTCATCGCCCAGGCCCATGACGCCGGCCTCACCGGCGGCGAGGGCTCGTCGGTGACGAACGCGGGCGATGTCGGGGGAGATGCTCCGGCCCCGAAGAAGGCGAAGGAATAACCCGCACGGTGGGACGGACGAAGGCGTGAGCGCGACGAGCAGCACGAAGGGGCCGAAGGTCCCGTATCGGTGCTCCTTCTGCGGCAAGAGCCAGGAGCAGGTCCGGAAGCTCATCGCCGGGCAGGGCGTGTACATCTGCGATGAGTGCATCAACCTCTGCCAGGAAATCATCGAAGAGGAGATGCTCGAGCAGCCGAAGGCCCGACCGCAGGCTGCCAAGCTCCCGAACCCGCGCCAGATCAAGTTCGCCCTCGACCAGTACGTGATCAGCCAGGAGAAGGCCAAGAAGGTCCTCTCGGTGGCGGTCTACAACCACTACAAGCGGGTCAACGCCGGTCACCAGGTCGACGACGTCGAGCTCCAGAAGTCGAACGTGCTGCTCGTCGGCCCGACCGGGTCCGGCAAGACGCTCCTGGCCCAGACGCTGGCGCGGGTCCTCGACGTGCCGTTCTGCATTGCCGACGCGACCTCGCTGACGGAGGCCGGTTACGTCGGCGAGGACGTCGAGAACATCCTCCTGCGGCTCATCCAGGCGGCCGACTTCGACGTTGCCCGCGCCCAGCGCGGGATCATCTACATCGACGAGATCGACAAGATCGCGCGCAAGGCGGACAACCCCTCGATCACCCGCGACGTGTCCGGTGAGGGAGTGCAGCAGGCGCTGCTCAAGATCCTCGAGGGGACGGTCGCCAACGTGCCGCCGCAGGGTGGGCGCAAGCATCCCCACCAGGACTTCATCCAGATCGACACGACGAACGTGCTGTTCATCTGTGGCGGCGCGTTCGACGGGCTCGAGAAGATCGTCGAGGAACGGGTGGGGCGCCGGTCGATCGGGTTCGGGTCGGAGTCCGTGATGAGCAAGGCGGACAGGGGCAAGGTGCTCGAGCGGCTCATGCCGGAGGACCTGCTCAAGTTCGGGCTCATCCCGGAGTTCATCGGCCGGCTGCCGGTCATCGTCACGCTCTCCGCGCTGACCGCGGAGGACCTCGTCCGGGTGCTGACGGAGCCGAAGAACGCGGTCACCCGCCAGTTCCAGAAGTTCCTCTCGCTCGACAAGGTGGAGCTCGTGTTCACGCCCGGCGCACTCGAGGCCGCCGCGGACGTGGCACTCGACCGAAAGACCGGCGCGCGGGCGCTCCGCTCGATCGTCGAGGAGGCGCTCCTCGAGGTCATGTACGACATCCCGGAGCGAGCCGAAGTCCGCAAGTGCATCATCACCGAGGAGACGATCCGGGAGGGTCGGGTCCCGCTGCTCCTGACGAAGACGGACGTCGACAAGGGGGTCGACGAGACGAACTACGCGGAGTGGCTCGCCGAGCGAGGCGAAACCGCCTAGCCGGCTGAGCGGATCGCGCGGCCCTGTCCCGCTTCGGGTTCACGCGCGTCGGTCTCCCTGTCCGCGGGCGAGCTGCTCCTCGTTGCGCTCACCGCCCCGTGCTACACTCCCGCCCTCACGGCGAGGACCCGGAAGAGTAGCGTCGGGAACGGCCACGGAGCGAGCGCGGGACGGTGCGAGCCGCGCGGGCGGTCCGGCGCGAAGGTCGCCAGCGAGTCGTGACGGGCGGCGCCCGATAGCGCGCCGAGAGGGCCCCGGAACGACGTCGGCGACGAGCCGACCGACCATCGGCGACGAACCGACGGATTCCGGAGCCGAACCAGCAGGTGGTACCACGACCCCGTTCGTCCGCTGGACGAGCGGGGCGTTTGCTGTACGAAGCGCGCCCGACCGAAACGCGCGGCGGACGAGGAGCACCACAAGGACCGATGAACCGCGACGACGACCGATGACGACCGACCTGCCGAAGGCCTACCGGCCGATCGACTTCGAGGGCGCCGTCTACGAGCGCTGGCTGGCGGCGGACGTGTTCGCCCCGGACGGCGCCGGCTCGCGCGCGGACGACGCGAAGCCCGGGTTCGTCATCATCCAGCCGCCGCCCAACGTGACCGGCAGCCTCCACCTCGGCCATGCCCAGCGGACGGCGGTCGAGGACCTCCTCATCCGTCACGCACGGATGCAGGGCCGGCCGACGCTGTTCCTGCCCGGCCTCGACCACGCGAGCATCGCCGCCCAGGTCGTCCTCGACCGGATCATCGCGGCGGAGGGCGAGACGCGCGGCAGCCTGGGCCGCGAGCGCTACCTCGAGCGGATGCGCGCGTTCAGCGACAGCACGAAGCCGGTCATGCTCGGCCAGCAACGGCGGGTCGGTGCGTCGGCCGACTGGGGCCGCCTCCGCTACACGATGGACGACGGGTCGGCGCGCGCCGTCCGCGTGGCGTTCGAGCGGCTCTACCGGCACGGCCTCGCCTATCGGACCGAGGCGCTCGTCAACTGGTGCCCCGGATGCCGGACCAGCGTGTCGGACCTCGAGACGATCCCCACGCCGGAGACGGGCACCCTGTGGTTCGTCCGCTACCACCTCGTCGACGAGGCGACCGGCGAGCCGTCCGCGAGCGAGACGATCACCGTCGCCACGACGCGGCCGGAGACGATCCTCGGCGATACCGCGGTGGCCGTCCACCCGGACGACGGGCGGTATGCGACGCTGGTCGGCCGTCGGGTGCGGATCCCGTTCGTCGAGCGCACCGTCGAGATCATCGCCGACGACGTCGTCGATCCCGCCTTCGGCACCGGGGCGGTGAAGATCACCCCCGCCCACGACCAGGACGACCGGGCGACTGGCCTCCGCCACGGACTCCCCGCGATCACCGTCCTCGACGAGGCCGCCCGGGTCACGAGAGAGGGCGGGCCTTACGAGGGTCTCGACCGGTACGAGGCGAGGGCGCGAATCGTCGACGACCTGCGGGGGCGCGGCGATCTCGAGGCGGAGCGGCCCCACGAGATGATCGTGGGTCGCTGCCAGCGCTCGAACGACGTCGTCGAGCCGCGGCTCATGACCCAGTGGTTCGTCCGGACCGGACCGCTCGCGGCGCGGGCCCTTGACAGCACGCGGAGCGGCCGGACGCGCATCCTGCCGGCCCGCTTCGAGAAGACCTGGGAGCACTGGCTGACGAACATCCGCGACTGGAACGTGTCGCGCCAGCTCTGGTGGGGCCATCGGATCCCGGCCTGGTACTGCCCGGACGGTCACATCACCGTGTCGGCCGAGGAGGGCGGGCCGGCGGCGTGCGAGGCGTGCGGCCGGCCGGCGGCGGAGCTCGAGCAGGACCCGGACATCTTCGACACGTGGTTCAGCTCCGGCCTGTGGCCGTTCTCGACCCTCGGCTGGCCGGACGACACGCCGGACCTGCGCCGGTTCTACCCGACGTCGGTCATGGAGACCGGCTACGACATCCTGTTCTTCTGGGTCGCCCGGATGATGATGCTCGGCCTCCACCTCACCGGCGCGGAGCCGTTCCACACGGTCTACCTGTCCGGACTCGTGCGCGATCCATACGGCAAGAAGATGTCGAAGACGACCGGCAACGTCGTCGATCCGCTCGAAGTCATCGACGAGAGCGGGGCCGACGCACTCCGCTTCGCGCTCATCCACGGAGCGGCGCCGGGAATGGACCAGCGGTTCGGGCCGGCGAAGCTCGACAACGCCCGGAACTTTGCCAACAAGCTGTGGAACGCGACCCGCTTCGTGGTCGGCGCACGCCCGGCCACGATCGCGCCCGATGCGCGGCGCCGGGCTCCCGATCCGGACCGGTTGGGGCCGACCGAGCGGTGGATCCGCTCCCGGGCAGCGGCTGCCACCGAGGCGGCCAATAGCGCGCTCGCCGAGCTCGCCTTCGGCGAGATGACGCGGGTCCTGTACGACGCCATCTGGACCGAGTTCTGCGACTGGGGGATCGAGCTGGCCAAGGTCCGACTGGCCGATGACGACAGTTCGCCCGGCGAACGAGAGGCGACCTGGTGGACCCTCGTCGAGGCGCTCGACACGTACCTTCGCCTGCTCCACCCGGTCATGCCCTTCGTGACCGAGACGCTGTGGGGAGCACTGCCCCACGCCGCCGACGATCCGGATCTGCTCATCGTCGCGCGCTGGCCGTCGCCGTCCGGTGGCGTTCGCGACGAGGCGACGGAACGGGACCTGACGGCAGTGCTCGATCTGGTCCGGGCCGTCCGCAACGCCCGCGCGGAGGCCGGCATCGAGGCCGCTGCCTGGCTCGCCGCGGATGTTGCCGTGCCGCGGGCGCTCGCATCGACGGTGGGCGCGCTGAAACCGGCGATCTCCCGCCTGGCGCGCGTTCGGCCGCTCACGCTGCACGCCTCACGCGACGGGCTGGGCGGCCGGGAGGGCACGCCGCCCGAGGGGCTCGCCGTCGTGGCGGGGTCACTCGAGGCGCTCGTCCGCCGTCCGGCCGGCGAGCCCCGCGACGCAGATCGCACACGACTCGCCAGGGAGCTCGCCGAGGCGGAGGGGTTCCTCGCCACTGCCCGCGCTCGGCTGGCGAACGAATCGTTCATGTCGCGGGCCCCGGCCGCCGTCGTCGAGGGCGCCCGGGCGCGGGAGGCCGAGCTGGCCGACCAGGTCGAGCGGCTCAGGAGCCGGCTGGCGGAGTAGGGGACCCGCCGGTCGGGTCGTTGGTCGCCGCCCGTTCGGCGACGATGAACCCGCCGAGGACGCCGGCACGTCCCCCGAGCGCGACGGGCCGGACGAAGTCGGCCTCCGCGTGCTCCGCGATCCCCGGGTACCCGGACAGCGCTTCCCGGAGCCGCTCGCGGAGGCGCGGCAGCAGGCCAGGCAGGTCGGCGACGCCGCCGCCGATGACGATCCGTCCCGGCGCGAGGACGTAGACGATCGTGCGCAGGCCGTCGGCGAGGTAGCGCGACTCGAGGTCGACCGCAGCCGCGAGGCGCTCGTCGCGGAGCGTCTCGCCTGGCGCCCCCCAGCGCGCCTGGATGGCCGGGCCCGCCGCGAGTCCCTCGAGGCAGTCGCCGTGGTAGGGGCAGACGCCGGGAAACGGATCGTCGGGCTGGCGCGCGACCGATTGGTGGCCCATCTCCGCATGCGGCACTCCGGGGATCGGTCGGCCGTCCGCGATCGCCCCGCCGCCGATGCCGGTCCCGACGGTCAGGTACACGAATGACCCCACGTCCCGCGCGGCACCCCAACGACCCTCGGCCAGCGCGGCACCGACGACATCGGTCTCGAGCCCGACCGGGACGCCGAGTGCGTCCCGCAGCGGACCGACGAGATCGCTCCCCGACCAGCCCGCCTTCGGGGTCGCGAGGAGGCGGCCGAAACCCGGCCGGTCCGGGCGCGTCTCGATCGGACCGAAGGCGGACAGGCCGACGGCGCGGACGGGCCCTTCCGCCGCCGTGGCGCGCCTGAACCATCCAGCGACCGCGTCGCGCGTCGCAGCCGGGCTCTCGGTCGGCAGGCGCTCGAGCGCGCGGATGTCGTCGAATCCCGTTCCGATCGCACAGACGACCTTCGTGCCGCCGAACTCGATCCCGCCGTACTGCACCCGATCGCCGCTCATGCGTGAACTGTACAAACCGGGAGCGCAGGAAACCGAGCGGGCGGGCCGGCGATGCCGACCCGCCCGCAGGGCGGTGGAGGAGCGAGGGACGAGCGGTCAGCCCTTGACGGCGCCGCCGGTGATGCCTCGGACGAAGTAGCGCTGGAGGGCGAGGAACACGATGAGCGGCAGGGCCATCGTCAGGAAGGCCGCGGCCGTCAGGAAGTGCGTCTCACCACCGAGCGAGTTGACGAGGTTGGCCACGACGACGGTCAGTGGCAGGTTCTCCGAGTTGACCGCGCCGATGTAGATCAGCGCGACAAGCAGGTCGTTCCAGATGAACAGGAACTGGAAGATCGCCAGCGAGGCGAGGACCGGGACGCTCATCGGGAGCGCCAGCCGGAAGAATGCGGTCGCCGGGCTGGCGCCGTCGATCGCCGCGGATTCGAACACCTCGCGCGGCAGGCCGCCCATGTAGTTGCGCAGCAGGTAGATCGCGAACGGCAGCCCGTAGCCCGTGTGGGCCAGCCAGACGGCCAGGAACGTCCCGGCGATTCCGGTCGAGGCGAACAGCCGGAGGACCGGAATGAGGGTCGACTGGAGCGGCACGACGAGCAGGCCCACGACGATGACGAACAGGACGTTCTTGAACGGGAAGTTCATCCACGCGAACGCATATGCCGCGAACGCAGCCACGAGCACGGTCATGACCGTCGCCGGGATCGTGATGAACAGGCTGTTGATGAACGCCTGGTCGAGGCCCTGGCGGGCGAGGACATGCTCGTAGTTCGAGAGGGTGAACTCCCACGGCGGAACGAAGGCCGTCCACCAGCCGGAGCCGGCGACGTCCGACGCGGGCCGGAACGAGTTGACGAACAGGCCGACGGTCGGCACCAGCCAGATGACCATCAGGACGATGATCGTGAGGTGGAGCGGCCACCGGGTCCCGATGCGGCCCCGGGACTTGCTGGCGACCGCGCTGGCGGGCTTGACGGCCGCGGTCATCGGATCGCCTCCTGCTCACGGAACCGCTTGATGTTGAGGACCATGAACGGGACGATCGCCACGAGGAGCACGATCGCGACCGCGCTCGCCCGGCCGAAGTGTCCGTTGATGAACATCTCCTGGTACATCCGGTGGGCGATGACGTCGGTCTCGAAGTTCCCGCTCGTCATCGTGTACACGATGTCGAATGACTTCAGCGCCGTGATCACGATCGTCGTCCCGACGACGAAGATCGTCGGCAGCAGGAGCGGGAGGATGATCCCGCGGAACACCTGCCACTCGTTCGCCCCATCGACGCGGGCCGCCTCGAGCAGTTCGGTGCTGATGCCCTTGAGGCCGGCCGACAGGATGACCATGGCGAAGCCGGTCCACATCCAGACCCCGACGATGATCAGGAAGAAGTTGTTGAGCGGCGCGGTCTGGATGAACGCGGACGGCGCGACGCCGACCAGTTCGAGCACCGCGTTGAGCGTTCCGGTCTGGGCCGTCCCCGGCGCCCGGAACTGGTACATGAACGTCCAGATGATCGAGGCCGCCACGAAGCTGATCGCGAGCGGGACGAAGATGACCGACTTGGCGATCGGCTCGTAGCGCACGCGATCGACGAGGATCGCGATGATCAGCCCCAGGCCTACCACGCCGGCGGTCATGAAGATCACCCACAGGACGCTGTTGCGGAGCGAGATGAGGGTGCTCGAGCTGGTGAAGAAGTACTCGTAGTTGGCCAGACCGACGAACGCCGATCCCGCCCGATCCTGGAACGACAGGACCAGCGTGTTGATCGTCGGATAGACGAGGAAGACGACGAGGAACAGCAAGGCCGGTGCGATCCAGATCCACGGCCGGATCCGGCCCTGCCGCTGTTCCGGCATGACCTGCAGGATCCGCTCGGTCAGCCAGATGTACCCGACCAGGACGGCCGGAACCCCGAACACGACGATCGCGGCTGTGATGAGGCGTTGGTCCATCGATCCCTCCACCCATCGCGACACGGGGAGCCGGTCTCCCGGCTCCCCGTGGCTCGGCAAACTAGCCTCCGCGAGCGCTTTCGCTGGCGGCGTCAAGCTCGGCCAGGATCGAGTCGAGTGCGCTCTGATCCTGGGTGAAATCGACCATTGCCTTGAAGAACGCGGACTGCAGGGCCGTCGGCATCAGGTCGCCGCCGTCGAAGCGGAAGATCTTCGCGCTTCCGAGGGCCGCGGCGGAGCGTGCCGACACCTCATCCGGGTACTCGGTCACCTTGGTGTTGCCCGACAGGGCGCCACCCCGGCTGACCCAGATCTGCTGGGCCTCGGCCGTGACGAGGTACTTGAGGAGGTCGCGTGCTGCAGGGGTGTCGTTGAACATGCCGAACAGGTCGCCCGCGCCGGTGAACGCGCCCGCATACGACGGGTTGATGTCCGGCATCGGGAAGAAGTCGAAGTCGCCGTCGGCGGCTCCGCCCTGCTCCTTGAAGAAGTCGGTGATGAAGCTGGCCTGATGGTGGAACAGGCAGCCGGGCGGGTCGGTGAAGAGCGGGTTGCCGGCAGCGCCGAAGTTCGTGCTCACGACCGTGTCGGCACCACCGAACGAGGCGTCGAGCACCTCGCCGAAGGCCTCGAACGCGGACTTGATCTCCGGCGACGACCAGGCGTGCGTCCCGTTGACCCACGCGTCGTAGACGTCCGGGCCGGACTGGCGCAGGACGAAGTCCTCGATCCAGTCCGTGCCGGCCCAGCCGGACGCGGCGCCGGACTCGATGCCGACGCACCAGAGCGAATCGGCGGAGCCCGGATCCGTGCCCATCACGGCCTCCCACGTCGTCGGGGCGGAGCCCGAGAAGACGTTCGGGTTGTACCAGATGAGGCCCTTGAGGGCGCTCTTGATGAACACGCCGACGACCTTGCCGTCGACCGTTCCGAGGTCGACGAAGGCGGGCGACGTATCGGCCCGGTAGGTCTCGAGGTCGAGCACTTCGTCGAGCGGCTTCAGCGCGCCCGCCTGCGCCCACGCAGTCATCTGGCCGGGACCGGGAAGGCCGGCCAGGTCGGGCAGGATGCCCGAGGCGACGCCGGTCGTGAGGACCGCGTTGATGTCACGCGTTCCGGTGTACTTGACGGTATTGCCGGTCGACTCCTCCCACGGAGCGACCATCGCGAGGAACGACTCCTGCTCGGAGCCGCCCCATGTACCGATCACGCTGACTTCCGTGCCACCGGTTTCGGCCGCCGGCGTGCACGCCACGACGGCGAGCAGCCCGGCTCCCGCGAGTGCGGCGATCCCTCGCCACCGCCTGGACCCTTGATTCATTCGATGACTCCTTTCTCCGGTCCGCGGCCTGTGCCGCGATCCGTCTCCTCCATGGACCCCCTCCGCTCCCGCCGTCCGCGTTCGGCGTCCGTCGCCGACCGCGGTGGGGCAGTCGACGAGCGCACGACGAGCTCGGTCGGCAGGAGCGTCCGGGACGGCACGGGCCGGCCCGCGATTCGATCCAGCAGCGCGGAACCCGCGGCAAGGCCGAGGTCATGCGCCGGGATGCGAACCGTTGTCAGGGGCGGATCGAAGAACGCGGCCAGCGGGATGTCGTCGAAGCCGACGACCGATACGTCGTCGGGACAGCGCAGGCCGGCGTCGTGAAGGGCCGCGAATGCACCGAGGGCGACGACGTCGCTCGCCACGAATACGGCGGTGACCGGCGCACGGGCGAGGAGCGTGGCCATCGCGCGGTGGCCACTCGACGCGTCGAACTCGGCCTCGACGACCAGTTCGTCGTCGCTCGGCAGGCCCGCCGCCCGGAGGGCCGCGCGGTATCCGTCGAGGCGCTCGGAAGCCGCCGTGTAGGCGAGAGGGGCGTTCGTGATGCAGCCGATCACTCGATGACCCAGCTCGATGAGGTGCTCGATGGCCAGGCGCGCGCCCGCCACATTGTCAACATCGACACTCGGGCTGTCGAGCCCCGGAAGCGAACCCTGGAGCACGATCGGGAAGCCATCCGCCACGAGGCGCGGCAGGGCCGGATCGTCGACGCGCGGGCCCGAGACGACGACGCCATCGGTTCGGTGCGACCGAAGGAGCTCGTCGTACGAACCGTTGCCCGGTGCGAGCGGCTCGACGATGACCCGGTAGTCGACCGCCCGCGCGGCGCCGGCCAGGCCGCGCAGGGTCTCAGCCAGCAGGGCGTCGCCGGCGACGTGCTCGGGTGATTGGCGCAGGATCAGGCCGAGCGTGCGGCTCCGACCGCCCGCCAGCTGGCGTGCCGATGCGTGCGGGTGATAGCCGAGCCGTCGCGCCGCCTCGAGGACCCGGCCGCGCGTGGCCGCCGGGATGGCGACGTCCGGCCGATCGTTGAGCACGAACGACACCGTCGTTCGCGAAACGCCGGCGAGGGCGGCGACATCGGCACTCGTGGGACGCCGGGGTTTCATCGGTCGGGCGGACTCCGCAGACATGCGCTGAGCACGGCCTCAATGGCGGGGATCCGACGAGGGAGGGGCACTAACCCGCGTCAGTAACACGTATTAACGCGCCTCGTCCGGAATCCGTCAAGACGGATTCTGCAACCCGTAGCGAGGGTTCCGCCGGGTCGGACGACACGCTGCTACCATGACCGGCGACCGTTCCTGTCAGTGGAGTGCGTTCGTGCCACTCGACTTCCTCAAGCGCCGATCCGGTGCCGGCGACGCTGCCGCTGCCGCCCCGTCCGCGCCCGGGCAGACCCTGTCGAGCGCGCTGCCCGAGGAGGTCATTGCCCACGAGTACCAGCTCAAGCTGTATTACGCCGGCAAGAGCAGCGAAGGGGTCCGGATGACCGCCGGTCCCAACGCCATGGCGGAGCTGCCGTCGATGCTCGTCGGCCTCGCCAAGAGCGAGATCGAGGTCGTCGAGCCGCTGCCGATCGAGTTCAGCCAGGCCACGCCGGTCATCGCCCGCCCGTCTGAGGCGATGCAGTGGCTCAACGCCCACCACGTCCACTCGCCCGTGACCCGCCACGCCCTCGTCGTGCTCGAGTCGATCGACGCGATCGATCTCGCCTTCGACACGTTCGTCTGCGCCTTGCTCGACGGCGAGGTCGACACATCCGGCTATCCCGAGTACAACGCGATCGTCGGCGGCGTCGCTTCGCACTGGGACGAGGCGACCGGGGACATGATCGTCCGGTCGGTCGTCGGTTGGGGAGGCCGGGGCGTCCGGGGCGACACGGACCGCAACGGCTCGCGGATCCTGTCTGGGCTGCTCACGAACGTGCTCGCGAGCCAGTACTCGATGGGCCTCACGGCGGTCGAGCGACCGGTCCCGGCTGCTGGCCGCGGCGGCGTGGTCTGCGCGCACTGCGGCTTCGCCTCCGCGCACGAGCGGGCGTTCTACTGCCCGAAGTGCGGCATGCGCCTCCTGCGCGGCTAGCTCCAGGGTTCCCGAGCGTGCCGATCTACGAGTACGTCTGCAGCGCGTGCCAGCATCGCCTGGACATCCTCCACGGCGTCCATGACGCCGGGCCGGCGTTCTGCCCGTCGTGCGGTGCGGAAGGGACGATGCGCAAGGCGTTCGCGCCGCCGACGATCCACTTCAAGGGCACCGGTTGGGCCAAGAAGGAGCGGCGCTCGGCGTCGTCCGGGTCGCGCCGACCCGAGGGCGGCGGGTCCGAGGGCGGCGGGTCCGAGGGCGGCGGGTCCGGCTCGGAATCGTCGTCCGCCGCCACGAAGAAGACGGCCGCGGGCGAGGGGACCAAGGCCGGGTCGTCGACGCCGGCACCCGCGAAGTCGGCTTCGTCGAGCGACGACTGACCGGATGGCCGCGGCGGACTGGATCTCCCTGGCTGAGGCAGCGGAGATTCTGCGCGCGGCGAACATCCACTTCCGGCCGACGACGATCGGCAACTGGGCCCGATCCGGCCGGCTCCAGAGCATCAAGCTCGGCGGTCGCCGGTTCGTCCGACGCGGCGAGGTGAAGGCCCTCGTGGCTCCGCCGCGGCGGGTTCGCGCTTCCGACCTTGGGCCGGGCCTGTTCGAGGAGCTTCGGGACTGACAGGCGGTCGGTGGCCCGGCCGGTTCTCGGCGGGGAGGCTCCGTCCGGTCGTCGACCGCGCCCTGGCCTGGCGACCCGTCGTGGTTGGACGAGCCGTGCTCGACCGGTACTCGGCGGCCGGCGGTGCGCTCCTCGCCGGCGGCCTCACGTACAGCGCGCTGTTCGCGCTCCTGCCCGCGCTGCTGCTCCTCACGGCGGTGCTGGGTCTCGTCGTGGACGACCCGGAACGGCGCAGCGCGATCCTCGATGCGCTCGGCCGCGGGCTCCCACCCCTGCGCGACTTCCTCGAGGCGAGCATGGACGAGCTCGCCGGCCGGGCGGCAACATTCGGTCTGGTCGGCGTCGTCGGACTCGCCTGGGGTGCCAGTCGGTTCTACGCCTCGCTCGACGACGCGTTCGCCCGCATCTTCTCTGGTGCGCCGCGGCGGGGCTTCGTCGCGCGGACCCTTCGTGGCGTCGTGAGCGTGGCGGTGATCCTGTCCGGTTTCCTGCTCGCGCTCGCCCTGACCGGCGTCCTCTCGTTCCTCCTCGAACAGGCGCGCAGCGGGCTGGCTGGCGTGCCGTTCGACGCGCGGGGCCTTCTGTCGCCGGTCCTCGCCGCGGTCGTGCTCATCGCCGGAACCCTCGCCGTCTACCGAATCGTGCCGGCCCGCAGCGTGACGTGGAGCGCGGCCGGACCGCCGGCCTTGATCGTCGGGACGCTCGTCGCCGCGCTCACGCAGGCGTTCAGCCTCGTGGCGCCGCGCCTGATCGGCACGGCCGCGCTGTTCGGTGCGTTCGTCGCGGTGTTCGCGGCGATGCTCTGGATGTCGCTCGTGTTCCAGCTGCTGCTGGTCGGGGCGGCGTGGGTCCGCGAGCGCCTTGGGCCTCCGCCGTCGGCGGGCGGGTAGCCTCAGCCGCCCTGGCGCGTCCCGCAGCGACGGCAGAACCGCGCCGTCGCGGACAGCGACAACCCGCAGTTCACGCACGACTGAACGCCGCTCGTCGTGGCGCCGGCCGGCGGAGCCGGAGCGAGGACGTCGCGGCTCGATGCCGCCCAGACGTCGTCCGGTGTGCGCTTCGCCGTGAGGAAGGCGAGGTTGTCGAGGCTCTCGCTCGTCTGGCCGGGCCACTGCGGCACGGCCGGCCACTGCGGGGCCGCGGGACGCTGCGCGGGCGCCTCCCGCACCGCCGGAGCGGTGCCTGCCGCCGAGTCGGCGGGGTGTCCGTCGGCAGCGCGCGGCGTGGCGTCCGGAGCGATGAGGCGCCATGCCGGCTGGCCGACCCGCTCGACGGGGAGGGCCGTGGGCTCGACGGTCGATTCGGGCGCGACGGCCGGCTCCGCGGTCGCCGCCGGCGCAACGTCGACCGGGGCCGGTTCGGGTGCGGGCGTCGGCAGTGGGGGAGCAGCCTGGACGGGCGGCAGCGCCGGCGCTTCGGTGGCGGCCTCGTCTGCAGCCTGGGCGGCCTCGAAGGCGTCGAGCGCGGCGTCGATGCTCTGGCCGGGCCGGAATCGCGCCAGGAGGGCCGCGGTCTGGGCCGCCGCGGCGGCCGCCCGGTCGTCGACGGCATCGTGGGTCGGATGGACCGTCATGGGTCGGATCGGAGCGGGCGGCGCTTCGACATCGGCCGCGGGCGCCGGCTCGTCCGGTGCGGCCGCCAACAGAGGTTCGGCCATCGGTTCCGCCACGACGTCCGCTACCGCTTCGGCCTCCGCCGCGACCGCGACCGCGGGCTCCGCCACGGCTTCGGCCTCGGCCTCCGGCTCCACCGCGACCTCGGCCTCCGGCTCCACCGCGACCTCGGCCACGACATCAGCCTCGGCCTCCGGCGCGGCCACGACCTCAGCCGCGACCTCGGCCTCCGGCTCCACCGCGACCTCGGCCACGGCTTCGGCCGCTGGCTCATCCCGGACCAGGTCACTGACCGGCCAGCTCAGCGCCTCCGGGATCGCCGCCGCGTGCCCGTTCGTCGCCGCACCGTTCGTCGCGTCGAGCAGGATCGACTCCGGCGCGAGGTTGGGGAACGGCGCGGGCAGGATCTCGTGGCCGAGGTGCGGGGCGCACGTCAGGCAGCGCCCCTCCGGCTCGTTCCAGCAGTTCGCGCACGTGTACTGCCGGCACGACATGCAGAAGTTGAACGTCTTGTGGAATGCGTCGAGCTGGTGGGCGGTCGCCTCGCGTTCCGCGTCGTTGCGTGCGGCGGCGAGCGCCTCGTCGAGCGACGTGTCGTCGCTCATGACGAAGTTGCGCAGGCCCTTCGAGATCGTCTTGAACCGACCGAGGCGGCGGCCTTTCGGCGCGCTCGATTCGAAGGTGTAGCGCGTGCCACACCGTTCGCAGAACGATTCGGTCAGGATCTCCGGCATCGGGCCCCCGATGGTCGCTGGACACGTTCGAACGGACGGGCCGCCCGAACGGGACCGAGAGTATAGCGCAGGGTGGAATCCGGCCCTCCGACGAGGGTACCGGCCGGTGCGCCCGATGGTCCCGCGGGCAGATCGTGGGTTCGGCGCGCCGAGCCGTTTCAGACCACCTGCTAGACTCCGCCCCCGACAATGCGCCTCCTGACCGCCGTGGAGCGGTTCTTCGAACGGCTATTCGAGCGACCGTCCGCGCGACTGTTTCGGGCTCGCCTCCAGCCGGTCCAGATCCAGCGTCGAATCGAACGGGCGATGGAGCACGGGCGGCTGTCCGGCGCGGAGCGCACGCTCGTCCCGAACCGGTTCCGCGTCTCGCTCAACCCCGCCGACCTCGAGGCGTTCGCCGGCATGACGGGCGGGCTCGCTGCCGAGCTGGCCGACGCCGCGCTGTCGTTCGCCCGCGCCCACCGGTTCACGCTCGCGGATCGGCCGCGCGTGGACCTGGTCGCCGATCCGCAGGTGGTGCTCGGCGAGGTCGCCGTGCACGCGTCCTTCGAGGATCCCGAGGTCGGACCGTCGGGCGCGCCGGGCGGCACAGGCGGGAGCGGTGTCGGGCCCGCGGTGCCGCCGGATGGGCGGACGATGGTCTTTTCCGTGCCAACGGTCGATGCGCCGCTCGCGACCTTGCGCGAGATCCGGGCCGACGGCAGCGTGCGCGAGGTGCGTCTCGACGGGCGGCCGCTGTCGATCGGCCGGGCAAGCGAAAACGGGCTCGTCCTCCGCGACTCGCGCGTGTCCCGCTTTCACGGCCGACTCCAGGCGCGCCGCGGCGCCCTCGTCTACACCGATCTCGGCAGCACGAACGGCAGCCTCGTCAACGGGGTGCCGGTGACCGAGGTCGTGCTCGGCGAGGGTGACCGGCTCGAGCTGGGCGGCACGGTCCTCGTCGTCGAGTCGGTCTCGGTGGGCTGAGCGGTGGACTTCTTCGTGCTCGCCCTGTGGCTCGTGCGGCTGGCCTTCCTCGCGGTGCTCTACCTCTTCCTCTACACGGTGGTCCGGGCGCTGCTGCGGGACCTCCGCGCAGCCGCCCGCGAGCCCGGCGCGGAGCTCGGGCGGCTCGTGGTCGTGGCCTCGACGGGCGATCCGCCGCCGGGTGCCGTTTTCGCCCTCGATGCGGTCACGACGATCGGGCGCGACGTGAACAACACGGTCGTCGTCGACGATCCGTTCGCCTCCGGCGACCACGCCGCGCTGACGTTCCGCGGCCGGGCGTGGTACGTCGAGGACCTCGGCAGCACGAACGGGACGTACGTCAACGGCAGCCCGGTGGAGGGCGTCGCGCCGCTCGGGTTCGGCGACGAGATCCAGGTTGGCCAGGCTCGCTTCCGCCTCGATCGAGCGCGGCGGTGACCGTGGCGTGGACAATCCGGGCCGGGGCGAACCGCCCTCCCGCCCTTCGGTGACCGGCGCGACGGCCCGCCCGCTTCCGGCCATCGTCCCGGGCCTGCGGCCGCGCCCGCGGTGGCGGGAGCTCCAGCTGCTCGTCCTGGCCGCGATCGCCCTGTTCGTCGGCAGCGTGTCCCTCGGTGCCACGGTGCGGGCCCGCGCCGCCGTGGCTGCCGACGCTCCGCTGCCGGAAGGGGCGCTGGCCCCGCACGACCTCACTGCGCTCCTCGTCTACCTCGGGGCGTTGTTCGCCGCGCACCTGATTCAGGTCCTCGCCGGGCGGCGCACGGACCAGGTCCTCCTGCCGGCCGTCGGCCTGCTCGGCGGACTGAGCCTGCTCCTCATGCAGCGGCTGCCGCAGTCGCTCGCCGGCCAGCTCGGCGGGCTGGCCCAGACGCAGCTCATCTGGCTCGTCCTCGCCCTCGGTGTCATCACCGTGCTCGCGGTCGGGGTTCGGTCCGACAGCTGGCTCCGTCTCTACAAGTACACGTGGGCCGCGGTCGGCGTCGGGCTGCTCGTCCTCACCTTCATCTTCGGGCGGGACGTGAACGGGGCGCGCCTGACCCTCGACCTCGGTCCGATCAGCGGCCAGCCATCCGAGCTGCTCAAGGTCATCCTCGTCGTCTTCCTGGCCGGCTACCTGTCGGAGTTCCGGCCGCTCCTCGTCGAGCAGTCGACGAGGCTCGGCCCGCTCCGCCTGCCGCCGCTGCCGTACCTCGCGCCGATGGTCGCGATGTGGGCGATCGCGCTCGGCATCGTCGTGATCCAGCGCGACCTCGGGGCCGCCCTCCTCTTCTTCGCCGTGTTCCTCACCCTCCTGTACGTGGCGACCGCCCGGGCGAGCTACGTCGTCATCGGCCTGGGCCTGTTCATCGCCGGGAGTGCCGTCATGTACCGCCTGTTCGGGCACGTGGCGCAGCGCGTCGATATCTGGCTGGATCCATTCGCCGATCCGCAGGGCGCCGGCTACCAGGTCGTCCAGGCGCTCTACGCATTCGGGCGCGGCGGCATCCTCGGGACCGGTCTCGGGAACGGGCTGCCCGTGGTCGGGGGCCGGCTGCCGATTCCGGAGATCCACACGGACTTCCCGCTCGCGGCGCTCGGCGAGGAGCTGGGACTCATCGGCGTCCTCGCCATCCTCGGCCTGTATCTCGTCGTCATCGAGCGCGGGCTGCGCATCGCGGCCTCGGCGGCGGACGACTTCCGGGCCCTCCTCGCCGCCGGCCTGTCACTCGTCGTCGGGGTCCAGGCGTTCATCATCGCGGCCGGCAACCTCAAGCTGATCCCGCTCACCGGCATCACCTTGCCGTTCATCTCGTACGGCGGGTCGTCGCTCCTGGCAAACGCACTTGTGGTCGGCCTCCTGCTCGCCCTGTCGGATCGCGGCGTGGAACCGCCGCCGCCCCGGCCGCCGCGCTCGCGGCTGGCGCGGATCGTCGATCGGGGAGCACGGTGAGCGACCTGCCGATCGGGCGTCCGATCACCCGGCGGCCGGTCGGCGCCAACATCACCGCCGTCGGCGTCGGGCTCGCCCTTGCCTTCGGTGTCCTCGCCGGCGGCGCCGGCTGGTGGCAGGTGGTCGAGGCCGGGCGGCTCACGACGGCGCCCGACAACCCGCTCGTCATCGCGACGGCGCGGACGGCGCTGCGCGGCCAGGTCGTGGACCGGGCCGGCATCGTGCTCGCGTCGAACGAGCGCGATGCGAACGGCGAGGTCTTCCGTGTCTACGCCGACCAGGCCGTAAGCCACGTCGTCGGGTATGCGTCGCTGCTGTTCGGGTCAGCCGGGCTCGAGCGGACGTATGCCGCGGACCTGGTGGGGCTGCGGCGGGACCCCGTGGCCGACCTGCTCCGCAAGTTCGACCCGACACCGGCCGATCCGCAGGACCTCACGCTGACCCTCTCGCTCGACCTCCAGCGCGCGGCCCTCGCCGGCCTCGGAGCCGATCGCGGCGCGGTGGTCATGCTCGACCCGCGAACGGGAGGCATCCTCGCGCTCGCTTCATCGCCCGTCTATGACGCTGGCGGGATCGCCAATCCGGCGACGAGCCGCGCGACATGGGCGGCGCTCAACGCGGACCCCGTCCAGCCGCTCCTGCCGCGAGCGACGCTCGGTCGCTATGTGCCGGGCTCGGTGTTCAAGATCGTGACCGCGATCGCCGGCCTCGGTTCCGACGCGTTCGCGCCGGACACGATCTTCCCGGAGCAGGAGGCCGGGGAGCGGGACGGCCTCGTGGTGTCCGGGTTCCGGATCCGCGAGCACGCCGGGGTCCCGGTCCGTTCGTACGACCTCGCCGGCGCGACGGAGGTGTCGTCGAACATCTACTACGCGCTCGCCGCGCTCGCCGTCGGTGGGGACGAGCTTTCGGACTGGGCCGGCAGGCTGGGCTTCGACGCGGCCCTGCCGTTCGAGCTGCCGACCGCCGTGTCCCAGGTCACGAACGGCGGCGGCGACTTCGGCGGCGGGTTCAAGGACGCGGTCGAGCTCGCCAATGCCGGGTACGGGCAGGCGGAGACGTTTGTCACGCCGCTCCAGATGGCGCTCGTGGCGGCGACGGTGGCCAACGACGGGGTGCTCATGCGACCGCACCTCGTCGCCTCGTTCAGCAGCGCCGAAGGCGGCGTCCGACCGGTGCGCCCCGACGAAGTCCGGCGGGTGCTCGGCGCCGACGACGCGGCCGCGATCGTCGCCGCGATGCGCCAGGCGGTGGAGGGGACGCTCGGGCGCCAGTTCACGAGCGGCGCGGCGATCCAGGGCATCCCGACGGCCGGCAAGTCTGGCACGGCGGAGCTCGGTGGGACCGGCGAGCCGCACTCGTGGTTCATCGGCTTCGCCCCGGCCGACGATCCGCAGATCGCGATCGCCGTGCTCGTCGAACGGGGCGGCCGAGGCGGGGCGCGGGCTGCGCCGCTCGCGGGTGCGCTCATGCGCGCGTACCTGGTCGACGGCGTGGGCCGATGAGTGGGCAGGGAGTACCGGGGCCGGGCCCGTCGGCCGGGGGCGGTCGGCCGCGCCCGCTCGTCGAACGGGTCGGGATGGCCGCCATCGCGGCGTTTCTCGCCGTCCTGTTCGGCGGCGTCGCCGCAGCGGCCTGGCTCGGTGGCGAGGTGTTCCTCGCGGCGATGGGCGCGATCGGCTGCCTGATGACGCTGTGGGTAGGGGCGCTGACGCTGCTGCGGGGCTGAGCGGCGGTCAGGCCGGTGGCGCGACCGCCGGGAGGCCCTCGACCGCGCGCCACGCGCGGAGGATCTCGGCGACGCCCCAGGCCTGGGCGATGCACGCGCGGGGTTCGTGCGGCGGCTCCGGCTCGAAGCACTCCGAGACCGAGCCGAGACCCGCGTCCGCGAGGTGATGTGCCATCGGCTCGAGGTACGAGCGGGCCAGCTCGCGGTTGCCGGTCACGCGCAGCACCGCGTCGACCCACGGGCCGAGCAGCCACGACCAGACGGTGCCCTGGTGGTAGGCGCCATCGCGCTCCGGCGGCGGTCCCTGGAACCGGGCGCGATAGGCAGGGTCCGACGGCGCGAGCGAGCGCAGGCCGAACGACGTGACGAGCGCGTGCCCGACGGCGTCGAGGACGGCTTCCGCGACCGGCCCATCGACGAGCGGGTGGGGGAGGGACAGGGCGAGCAGCTGGTTCGGGCGGAGCGACCAGTCGTCGCCGTCGGGGCCGTCGACGACGTCGGCCAGGTGGCCGCGGCCCGGGTCCCAGAAGCGCGCCCGGAACGACGCCGTACCGCGGTCCGCGAGCGAGATGAAGGCGTGGCCGGCATCGGCCTCGGCGGCGTCGACGAGCCAGCCGCCGACCGTTCGGAGTGCGTTGATCCAGAGCGCCTGGATCTCGACCGGCTTGCCGATCCGCGGCGTGATGACCCGATCGCCGACCCGCGCGTCCATCCAGGTCAGCTGAACGCCCGGCTCGCCGGCCCGCAGGAGCCCGTCGGACGGGTCGACCGCGATCCCGTAGCGGGTTCCGGCGATGTGATGGTCGAGGATCGCGCGGAGCGTTGGCAGGAGCTCGCTGACGAGCTCGCGGCTGCCGGTCGCGTCCGCGTGGGCGCGAACGGCGAGCGGATACCAGAGCGACGCGTCGACGGTGTTGTAGCCGGGGTCGTCGCCCGCCCGGTCGGGGAAGTTGTTCGGCAGGAGGCCGTCACGGACGAACCGGGCGAACGCGCGAAGGATCGTTTCCGCCTCCTCCGGTCGGCCGGTGGAGAGCGTGAGCCCCGGCAGGGCGATCATCGTGTCGCGGCCCCAATCGTTGAACCAGGGATAGCCGGCGACGATCGTCCGGCCGGGTTCTGCGGAGCCGTCAGTCGCCGGGATCGGCCGATCGACGATGAACTGGTCCGCCGCCAGGACGAGCTGGCGAATCGGCGGTGGCGCGTCGGCAGCCGAGGCCCGCTCGAGCAGCGTCGCCTGGCGCACGAGCGCGGCCGCGAGGGCCGCCTCCGGGTCGGTCGGCCCGTTCGCCTCGCTCGTCAGCGTGAGCGTCCACGACTCGCCCGGGGGGATCGTCGCCCGGTAGGCGCACGGCGCGTACAGGTCGGAGCGGGCATCGAGTCCGCGCGCCTCTTCCTCGCGATGCCGGAAGCCGCGGAACCACGATCCCAGCGCGGTTTCCGTTCCTCCGCCCGCGATCACGCGGAGGCCCGGCTCGCCGGTCGGGATCCCGGCCCATTCGCCGGTCAGGGCGTGGTGGTCGCGCCGGGTCACGAGGGGGACGACCTCGAGGTCCACCGCCCGCGACCCGCGGACGACCTCGTAGCGAACGTACGTCGTGTTGGCGCCATGCTCCATCCAGACGCGCTTCTCGATGGCGGTGTCGCCGACGGCGTAGCGCCACACGGGCAGCGCCCCGTCGAGGCGGAACGATTCGAGCCGCCGGTAGCCATGCTGGTCGATCGTCCCGTCGGCGTACTCGTGCGCGTGGAGGGCGACCCGCTCGCCGTCGACGGTCAGCCACTCGACGAGCCCGCCGATGAGGACGGTCCGGTCGACCGGTGGCGTGAGCGCGGCCACGAGAAGACCGTGGTAGCGCCGTGTCGCGACGCCGGCGACCGTTCCGGAGGCGTATCCGCCGAGGCCGTTCGCGACCAGCCACTCGCGCCGAAGCGCGGGCTCGAGCTCGCCGGCGGCGTCGCGACCGAGGACGACGCCGGTCACGAGGCGGCCCGGCCCCGCCCGGTCTGCTCGAGCAGCTTCGCCACGAGCCCGGTCCAGCCGGTCTGGTGGCTGGCTCCGACGCCCCGCCCGGTGTCGCCGTCGAAGTACTCGTAGAACAGGACGTGGTCCCGCCAGCGCGAGTCGCGCTGGACCGCCTCGTCGGTGCCGAAGACCGGTCGTCGCCCGTCGGCTCCGACGAGGAAGATCGATTCGAGCCGCCGCGACAGCTCGGCTGCGACGTCGCCGATCGTGGCGAGCGTCCCGGACCCGGCCGGCAGCTCCACCCGGAAGTCCGGCCCGTAGTAGTGATCGAACTTCTGGAGGGCCTCGATGAGCAGGTAGTTGATCGGGAACCAGATCGGGCCGCGCCAGTTCGAGTTGCCGCCGAACAGGCCGGACCGCGATTCGGCCGGCTCGTACTCGACGCGATGCTCCTGGCCGCCGAGCTGGAGCATATAGGGCTGGTCCCGGTGCACCCGGCTCAGGGCCCGGATGCCGTGGGGCGATAGGAACTCGGACTCGTCGAGCATGCGCCGCAGGAGCGCCTTCATCCGATGGCCGTGGACGAGCGCGAGCAGGCGACGCTCGCCGACGCCCGGCTCCTCCCACGACGCGACGAGCGCCGCAAGTTCCGGTCGATTCCGCAGGAACCAGCCGAGGCGGCGGCGGAATGCCGGCATCCGCTCGAGCAGCTCCGGCTCGAGCGTCTCGACCGCGAGGAGCGGCATGAGCCCGACCAGGGAGCGGACCTTGAGCGGGATGAACTCGCCGGACTCGAGGTGGAGCACGTCGTAGAAGAACTCGTCGGCCTCGTCCCACAGCGGCGGACCGTCCGTGTCGAGCCCGTTGAGGGCGCCCGCGATGAACAGGAAGTGCTCGAAGAACTTCGTCGCGATGTCCTCATAGACGGGGTCCTCGCGAGCGAGCTCGAGCGCGATCTGGAGCATCTGGAGGCTGTAGAAGCCCATCCATGCGGTGCCGTCGGCCTGGCCGAGATGGCCGGGCACGGGCAGCGGCGCGCTGCGGTCGAACACGCCGATGTTGTCGAGGCCGAGGAACCC
This sequence comes from Candidatus Limnocylindrales bacterium, assembly GCA_035720425.1. Lineage (GTDB taxonomy): Bacteria > Chloroflexota > Limnocylindria > Limnocylindrales > CSP1-4 > DASTOB01. The sequence continues at coordinate 23,352 of DASTOB010000119.1, read as the reverse complement.
GCCCTGGAAGACGTTATGGCCGTCGGCGTCCTTGCGGTTGACCCACCACGTGAAGTTGAGCAGGAGCTTGTGGAAGACGCGCTCGAGGAACGCCCGGTCGGCCGTGCCCGAGATGCGCCGATCGATCTTGTAGACGCGCCACGTCGCCCAGGCGTGGACCGGCGGATTGACGTCGGAGAAGGCCCACTCGTACGCGGGCAGCTGTCCGTTGGGGTGCATGTACCACTCGCGGGTGAGCAGGAGCAGCTGGTTCTTGGCGAATTCGGGATCGACAAGCGCGAGTGGCAGGCAGTGGAAGGCGAGATCCCAGGCCGCGTACCACGGGTACTCCCAGGCATCGGGCATCGAGATGACGTCGGCGTTATTGAGCTCCCGCCACTCGTGGTTTCGGCCCTTCCGTCGACTCGGGGGCGGGGTGGGCTGGGCCGGATCGCCGTCGAGCCACTGGCCGACGTCGAGGTGGTAGAACTGCTTGCTCCAGATCATCCCGGCGAACGCCTGGCGCTGGACGAGCGCCTCGTCGTCGGTCAGGCCGTCGCGGCCGAGCGACGCGTAGAACGCGTCGGCCTCCGCGATACGCCGATCGAACAGGGCCTCGGCGCCCTCGAACGGCGTGCGCTGCTCGTCCTTCGAGAGTCGGAGCAGGATCGTCTCCGTCGCGCCCGGCGCGACGGTCAGGCGGTACCAGGCGGCCGCCTTCGTGCCCGTCCGATCCGCGTTGACCGCCTCGGCCCGGCCGTTGACGACCGCCTCGCCGATGCCGTCCTTGACGTAGGGCGTCGCATTCGGGACGCCGTACAGCCGCTCGAGGTTCGTCTCGTTGTCGGTGAACAGCAGGCTCGGCGAGCCCTGGGCGACAAGGCGGTAGCGCCCGAGTCGTGGGTGCTCGGCGATGACCGTGCGCCCGCCGGCGACGGATCCGGCGGCGGTGATCGCCGGCCGGTCCGGGTTCCGGCCCCACGACCACGTGTTGCGGAACCAGAGCGTCGGGAGGAGGTGGAGCGGAGCCGCCTCCGGGCCGTGATTCGTCACCGACAGGCGGACCACGATGTCCTCCGCGTCCGCCTTGGCGTACTCGACGAGCACGTCGAAGTAGCGATCCTCGTCGAATACACCGCTGTCTCGCAGCTCGAACTCCGGGTCGCCCTTGCCGCGTCGGCGGTTCTCGTCGACGAGCTGGTCGTACGGGAATGCCCGCTGCGGATAGCGATAGAGCGCCTTGAGGTACGCGTGACTCGGCAGCGCGTCGAGGAACCAGTACTGCTCCTTGACGTCCTCGCCGTGGTTGCCTTCCGATCCGGTCAGGCCGAACAGGCGCTCCTTGAGGATCGGGTCCTCGCCGTTCCAGAGGGCGACGGCGAAGCACAGCCGGGCCTGGTCGTCGCTGATCCCGAGCAGGCCGTCCTCGCCCCAGCGGTAGGCGCGCGAGCGGGCGTGGTCGTGCGGAAAGTAGTCCCACGCGGTGCCGCCCTCCGAGTAGTCCTCGCGGACGGTGCCCCACTGGCGGTCGGACAGGTAGGGCCCGAAGCGGTACCAGCGGGCCGTTCCGGCCTTCGCCTCCGCCAGGCGGGCGCGTTCCGCGCCCGGATCGACGGGAGCATCCGTGGGCGCGGGTTCGGCCGGCTCACGCCCCGTCGCCGCCATCGTCGCGTGGACCGTCATCGCACGGCCTCCTTCGTGGGCGCGTACAGCGTGCCGGTGACCTCAACGTAGGCCTTGATCGCGTCGCGGTCCTCGAGGGCATGGGCGACCGCGGGTGGGTCGAGCCCGCGGACCGGCGTCGTGAGCAACTGATCGAGCCAGCCCGGGTAGAGCGCCTCGGCGCCGAGCAGGTCGCGGACGCCGCGGACGAAGTCGTCGCGCGACGCGTTGACCGTCCCGACCATGACCTTGTTGCCGAGCACGAAACCCTGGTTGATCCGGTTCGCATCGATCTCGACCCGCCGCTCGCCACCGGTGACGCCGGACAGGACGAGCACGCCGTTCGTGCCGAGCGCGGCCGCCGCCTCGAACGCGAGGGGGCTGAATCCACTGGCCTCGAAGATGAGGTCGAACGGCCCGTGGTCGGCGGCGGCGGCCTCGACCGTCGTGTCGGACGTCGAGCGGTAGCGTGCGCCGATCGCCTCGATGAGGTCGCTGTTGCGGTACGGCGCCGGCCGTCGCGACAGGACCGTCACGTCGACCCCGCGCAGCCGCAGGGCGAGCGTGGCGAGCAGGCCGATCGTGCCCGCGCCGATCACCGCCGCCCGCTCCGGCCGCCAGACGCGCAGCCGCCGCTGGATCTCGTCGGCCTGGTTGATGCCCTTCTCGGCCACCGTGAGCGGCTCGAGGAGCACGCCGACCCGCTCGAGCGTCGCCGGCAGCGGCACGACGTAGGCGGCGTCCTCCGCGTAGTACTCGGACAGGTAGCCGTGGCGGAGGTTGATGCCCCGCTCGTAGTAGGTCGTGTCGGTCGTGAAGTCCTGCATGCCGAGCCGGTCATAGACGCTCGTGCCCGGGCGGCGGACGGTTGACACGACGAGCGCGCCGGGCCTGAGCTCCGGCGGTACGTCCGGTCCGGCCGCGATCACTCGGCCGAGGTTCTCGTGGCCGATGACGAGGTAGTCGTCACCGTCGGGGGCCATGCCGTAGAGGGCCTCGCTGATCTCCTTGTCCGTGCCGTCGAGGCCCACGCGGAGGACCTCGACGAGCACGCCCCGGCCGCCCGGGACGTCGTCGAGCGACGGCGTCGGCATCTCGCGCAGGTGGATTGAGCCGGGTTCCCCGGGTCGGACGGCGATGGCCTGCATCGTCGTCGGTGGGTTGGCGGCGTTGACGGGGGCGTGCGTATCGGTCGGCATGGTGACAGTCATGATCGTGCGTGCTCCAACTGCTGTGGCGATTGCTTCCGCGGCGAGGAATCCGGCCGCGGGCCGAGCAGGGCGAGGGCCGCGCTCGGGAAGACGACGACGGCGATGAGACCGGCGGTGATGAGCGCCGCCGACGTGGCGGCGTCGAGCAGACCCAGCTCGAGCCCGATCTGCGCCGGCGCGATGGGCAAGAGCGTGGCCTGGAGAAGGCCCGCTGCGGCGAGTCGGCGTGGACCCGCGGATCTGCCCAGAACGATGGCCGGGACGCCCCGCGCCAGGAGCAGGGCCGCGACGTAGACGGGGATGAGGACGACGGCCTCCGGCCCGGCGAGGAGCGCCCCGAGGTCGAATCGGAGCCCCGTGGCGATGAAGAAGACCGGCACGAACACCCCGAACCCGATTGCCTCGAGCTTCGGCCGGAACAACGGGTGCGTGCGGGTCGTGTCCGTGTCGACGATGGTCAGGATCGCTCCGGCGACGAACGCGCCGAGGATGACCTCGAGCCCGAGCGCCTCGGCGACCGCGGCGATGCCCACGAGTAGCAGCCACGCAGCCCGCACCCGGATCTGCGCGGTCGTGTCCTGGAGCCGGCGCAGGACCGGCGCCAGGATCCCCGCGCGCTCCGCCCGCAGGATCGCGACGACGAGGACGACCGCCAGCAACGCGAACAGGGCGAACAGGAGCGCGGCCGCGGCCGGGTCGCCGTCGCGCGTGAACAGCACGGACAGGAGGACGATCGCGCCGACGTCGGCCACCGACGCCGCCGCCACGACGAGCTGGCCGAAGTCGCCATCGATCTCGCCCGCGTCCTTGAGGACCGGGATGACGACGCCGAGCGACGTGCCGACGAGGATGACCGCCACGAGCACCGGGGCGTCGACGAGGCCGATCGCGCCGAGCCCGGCGCCGATCGCGAGGGCGAGGGCGAACGACAGGCCGAAGCTCGCCACGGCGAGCCGGAGCCGGCGGCCGCGCATATCGTGGACCTCGACCTCGAGCCCGGCGAGGAAGAGGAGGAAGGCGAGACCGATCAGGGCGAGGATCTGGACGGGCAGGTCGAGGGTCACGATCCCGAGCCCGGACGGTCCGACGACGATCCCGGACACGATGAGGAGGACGACGGCGGGCAGGCGCCGCGCCGGTCCCGAGGCGACGAGCAGCGGCGCGACGAACGCGAGGGCCGCGACGACGACGAGGCCGCCGAACGAGACGAGCGGCGTCACGGTTCGATCCTCCGGACGAGCGCGCGGGCGGGGCCGCCGTCCGACCCTGGGATGAGCAGCGGCAGGCACACGAGCTCGTAGCGGCCGGGATCGATTGCGCGGAGGTCGAGGCCCTCGACGATGACGACGCCGGCCTCGAGGAGCGCCGTGTGGGTCGGCGTGGGGTCACCGAATACGGCGACCGACAGGTAGTCGACGCCGACGAGCCGTACGCCCAGCTCGACGAGCCGCCGCGCTCCGGATCCATCGAAGCCGATGAACGTCGGCTGGAACGTGGCGGTGGCCCAGAGCTCCGAGTTGCGCGAGCGGATCAGGATGCGTTCCGTGCCGGGCGGAATAGCCAGGCGATCGACCGCCGCGGCGTCGATCGGACCGGACTCGGCGCGCGCCTCGACGACGACCGCCGGCCCGATGAGCGCGTCGACCGGGACCGCCTCGATCCCGGCCGCCCCGTCGAGGAAGTGGACCGGAGCGTCGACGTGGGTGCCGCTGTGAACGCCGAAGTCGAGCCGGCTCACGTTGCACACCGCACCGTCGGCGATCGCCGCGACGCGCTCGAGGGTGACCGTGGGATCGCCCTCGAAGGTGGGCATGCCGGGCCGGATGGGGACGCTGATGTCGAGCCAGGTCATCGGGTACTCCGCTGCGGGGACGTGCTGGGCCGTTCGTCTGTCCCGGTCGGGCCGGCGTTACGGTCGCGGCCGACCACCGACGGAGTGAAACGCGACGGACGGGTCCCGAGACGATGGGTCCATGACGATGTCCATGACCCTGACCGCGCCCGTGGGCCTGGCAATCGCGCCGGGCTCTCGACCCGATCCTCTGGGATATGCTCGCGAGATGCCGCCGGCGCGGGCGTCAGTCCCCGCGCCTCGGCCGGATGGGAGTCCCCGAGGTTCGATGACCGAGGCAGCCGTCGGATCCGATGAGCCGCTGCTTGCGCGCCTGCGCTCCGGGGAAGAGGCCGCCTTCGTCGAGCTCGTCGACCGCCACGGCCCGGCGCTCCATCGCGTCGCCCGCATGTACTGCACGGCGTCGGTGGCCGAGGAGGTCGTCCAGGAGACGTGGATCGGCGTCCTGAACGGCCTCGACCGGTTCGAGGGCCGGGCGTCGCTACGGACCTGGATCTTCCGGATCCTCGCCAACATCGCCCGCACCCGCGGCGAGCGCGAGCATCGCCAGATCCCGTTTTCGGCGTTCGCGGACCCGTCCGCGGATGCGGGCCCGGCGGTCGACCCGGAACGCTTCAATCCGCCGGGCACGGAGTGGGGGAACCACTGGATCTCGCATCCCCGCCACTGGGACGAGGTGCCCGAGGTGGTGACGGAGTCGGCCGAGACGCTCGACGTCGCGCGTCGCGCGATCGACACGCTTCCGCCGGCCCAGCGCGAGGTCATCACCCTGCGCGACGTGGAGGGCTGGTCGTCCGACGAGGTCTGCGAGTCGCTCGGGTTGAGCGCGGTCAACCAGCGCGTTCTCCTCCACCGCGCTCGATCGAGGGTGCGTGCAGCACTCGAGCAGCACCTGGAGACGCATCGATGACCGCCCCGCACGCGACCCCGGCCCCGATGGACTGTCGCGAGTTCGTCGAAATCGTCAGCGAGTACATCGAGGCCGCGCTCGCCGAGACGGAGCGGCTGCGCACGGAGGCGCACCTTGCCGGGTGCGCCGGCTGCCGCGCCTACCTCGACCAGATGCAGCGCACGATCACGCTCCTCCGCCGCGTCGCCGACGGCGATCCGGAGGCGACCGCGCACCGAGCCACCCTCGTCGAGGTCTTCCGCGCCTGGCGCGCGTCCCGCGACACGAGTTAGACGCCCGTCCGTCACGCTGCGAACCCGTATTCCGTCTCGGACGTACTATCTGGCGACATCCCGAGGCGCGACCGTGGAGGACCCGTGACGAAGATCCAGGAGACCGGCGACAAGGTCATCGCCAACGTCGAGCGCGTGATCGTCGGCAAGCATCACGAGGTCAGGCTCGCGCTCGTCGCCCTCCTGTGCCGCGGACACCTGCTCATCGAGGACGTCCCGGGGACCGGCAAGACCGTCCTCGCCAAGGCCATTGCCCGGAGCCTGGGCTGCAGCTTCCGGCGCATCCAGTTCACCCCGGACCTCCTCCCGTCGGACGTGACCGGCCTGTCGATCTACAACCAGAAGACCCAGGAATTCGAGTTCCGGCCAGGCCCGATCATGAGCCAGGTGGTCCTCGCGGACGAGATCAACCGGGCCACCCCCAAGACGCAGTCGTCGCTCCTCGAATGCATGGAGGAACGCCAGGCGACGATCGACGGGACGAGCTACGCGATGCCGGATCCGTTCCTCGTCATCGCCACCCAGAACCCGATCGAGTACGAGGGCACGTTCGCGCTGCCGGAGGCGCAGCTCGACCGGTTCATGCTCCGGTTGCGACTCGGCTATCCCCAGCCGATCGAGGAGATCGTGATCCTCGACGAGCAGAAGCGAGTCCATCCGCTCGACTCCCTCGACGTCGTGTGCTCCCTCGAGGAGCTGCGCGACATGCAGGCGGCCGTCCGTGAGATCTACGTCGACTCGACGGTCAGTGACTACATCGTCCGGCTGGTCAACGCGTCACGGACGCACCCGGACGTGTACCTCGGGGCGTCGCCACGGGGGTCGATCGCGCTCTATCGCGCCGGCCAGGCGCTGGCCGGCCTGCTCGGTCGCGACTACGTCATCCCGGACGACATCAAGGCGCTCGCGGAGCCGGCGCTCGCCCACAGGATCATCATCAAGACCGGTTCGTCGATCCACGACGTGCAGGCCGGCCAGGTCGTGCGCGAACTCCTCGACGCGACCTCGATCGAGAACATCCACCCGACCGGACAGGGCGGCGGACCGCGCGACCTGCGCTCGCCGGCGGGCGGCACCGCCGGCGCCGGGGCGTAGTCGACCGGCGGCGGATCGACGAAGCACCGACACCCCGTGTTCCGACGACTCCAGCTCCTCGTCCTCGCCACGGTCCTCGTCGTCGCGGCGTTCTCGACCGGCGAGCCGTTCCTGTTCTACCTCGTCTACCTCGGCATCCTCGTCGTCGGCGGCTCGTATGTCCTGACCCGCCTCGGCCTGTCGGACCTGGAAGCGGGCTACGCGGTGAGCCAGTTGAACGGTCACGTCGGCGACCGGTTGCAGGTCACGTACACGCTGCGGAACACGAGCCGGGTGCCGAAGTTCTGGCTCGAGATCCACAACCCGACAAGCCTCCCGGGTGGCCTGCCCGGCCGGGCACTATCGCTCGGCGCGACGTCGGAACGGTCGTGGCGGATCCGCGCTCCGCTCATCCGGCGCGGCCACTTCCGGATCGAGCCACTCCAGATTCGGACCGGCGACCCGTTTGGGTTCTTCGAGGCGTCGGCGTCGGTGGGCCAGGGCGTCACGCTCATCGTCTACCCGCGACTCGAGCCGATCCCGCTGTGGAAGCTGCCGGCCTCGAACCTCGAGGGCAGCCACTCGTCACCGGAGCGCACGCTCCAGACGACACCCCTGGCGACGACGGTCCGCCCGTACGCGCCGGGCGACAGCTTCAACCGGATCCACTGGAGGACGACGGCGCGGACGGGAGAGATCCAGGTCAAGGAGTTCGATCTCGAACAGACGGCCGACGCGTGGATCGTGCTCGACCTCGAGCGCGGGATCCATACCGGACGTGGTGACGAGTCGAGCGTCGAGGCCGCCATCCGGGTCGCGGCGGCGGTCGCCGACAAGGCGATCGCCGAGAACCGTGCGGTGGGGATGACCGTGAGCGGACATCGGACGGTCGTCCTTCCGGCCGACCGCGGAGCCCGCCAGCACCTCAAGATCATGCAGCTCCTGGCCGCCGTCGAGGCCGACGGAACGGCCCCGCTCGTCGAGGTCCTCATCGGGAGTGTCGGTCGCCTGCGGCGCGGGATGACGGCCGTCGTCATCACGCCCTCGACCGACCCCGCGTGGGTCAAGCCCGTCGCAACGCTTCGCTCGCGCGGCGTCGGGTGCGTCGCCGTCACGCTCGACGGGCCGGCGTTCGAGCAGGTCGCGGCCGCGGAGCGAGCCCGCGCCGACGGTGCCGCCGGTCAGTCCGGTCTGGTTGCGGACGATCCGGCCACCCAGCTGCGCGCCCAGCGCGTGCGGGCCCTCCGCCACACGCTCGCCGAGTACGAACTGCCGGCATTCGCTGTCGGTCCGGGGCGGCCCCTCGGCGAGGTGCTCATCTCATGACCGCAGCATCGGTCGGCGTCGCGGGTCGCGCGGCCGCCCCGCTGCGGCGACGGATTCCACTCTCCCCGTCGGAGGGCTGGGCCACGGTCGTGTTCGTCGCGCTGCTCGTGGCGGCGGTCGGTTGGGCGATCGACGATTCGCGCTGGGTCCTCGGGCGGGACGAGTGGACGGACTTCCTGCCGGCAGCTGCGGCGTTCGGGGCGGTTGCCGGGTTCCTCGTCGCCAAGAGCTCGTGGCCGCGATGGGTCGCCCACCTGGCCGGTGCGATCGCGGCAGCGTTCGTCCTGCCGGTCATCGTCGGTTCGATCGTCGTGGGCGACGGGGGTGACCCGGTCACGTTCTTCCGGGCCACGGCGGAGACGACCGTGGCGGCCTGGTACGACCTCGCGATCCTCGGGCGGCCGCGGACGACGGAGTTCGGCCACTACCTCCTCGCGCTCGGCATCGTCTGCTGGTCGGCCGGCCAGTTCGCCGCGTTCGCGGTGTTCCGCCACCGGCGGCCGCTCGACGCGGTCGTCGTGGTCGGCCTGCTCCTCCTCACGAATCTCGCCATCACCGGCAAGGATCAGCTCGGCCAGCTCATCCTGTTCAGCCTCGCCGGGCTGTTCCTGCTCGCACGGAGTCACGCGTTCGACGAGCAGACGGCCTGGATCCGTCGGCGGATCGGTGACCCGGCGGCCGTTCGCGCGCTCTACCTGCGCGGTGGGACCGTGTTCATCGTGTCGGCCGTGGCGGGCTCGATCCTCCTCACGAGCGCCGCGTCGTCCGCTCCGCTTGCCGGGGTGTGGGCGGACGCGCCCGGACTCATCATCGAGCTGAGCCGTCGGATCGAGCGCTTCCTCCCGCTGGGCGGCGCGTCGAGGCCGTTCGGGGTCACCTTCGGCGAGAGCACGACGATCAGCGGCTCGTGGACGACGAACGGCGACCCGGCTCTCATCGTCCGTCTCCCCGAGGGCGAGACGGAGGACTTCTACTGGCGCATCGTCGCGTACGACACCATCGGGTTCACGGACTGGACGATGAGCGACCCGCGAACCGTCGAGCGGGCTGCCGACGCGCTCGTGTCCGGGCTGTTCGACGAGCCGATAGCCGCCGGGACGCGCGCGGTGACGGTCAGCGTCGAGCGGCTCGCGTACGCCGATAGCGAGATGATCGGCCCGGCTACGCCCGTGTCGGCCAGTTCGGGCGGGGTCGTGACCGCGATCGGCGACGCGGCGCACTTCGGATCGATCTCGCTCGACGGCAACCCGCGCACGTACGAGGTGACCGCGTTGGTCGCCGTGCGCGACGAGGCGGACCCGAACGGCCTGACCCAGAACCGCCTGCGTGTCGCCGGGCGCGACTATCCCGCGGCGCTCGCTCCGTACCTCGCGCTGCCGACCGGAATCATGGGTCCGTCGGCCCAGGAGCTGTTCGCGACCGTCAAGGCCCGGGCGCGCGACGACAACCCGTATGACCTCGCCCGGGCGATCGAGTCGTACCTCCGATCCGGCTCGAACTTCGACTACGACACGGACGTCACGGACCTGGCGTGCGGCGACCTGAGCGTGGTGGAGTGCTTCGCCCGCTTCAAGCAGGGGTACTGCCAGTACTACGCGACGACGATGGCCGCGCTGCTCCGCGCCGACGGCATTCCGGCCCGGATGGTCGAGGGATTCCTGCCCGGCGAACGGGACGGCAACGTGGAGACGGTCCGGAACTCCGGCGCGCACGCCTGGGTGGAGGCGTGGTTCCCCGGCTTCGGCTGGGTCCGGTTCGATCCGACCGGCGGTAACGTCGCGGTCGATGTCCCGATCCCGTCCGGTGCGCCGCTCAGCCCGCGCCCGTCGGTCTCGATCCCGCCGGCGTCGGGGATCGACGACGGCGGGGCGATCGGGCGAACCCGCGACCCGGGCGACGTCGTGCTGCCACCGAATGGCCCGGGCGGAACGGGTTCGCCGCTCGCCTACGCGGTGATCGCGGTGCTGCTCGCCGTCGTCGTCGGTGGCCTCGCCTTCATCGCCTGGCAGCGCGGACCGCGCGGCGGAACCGGTCCCGACGACGCATGGCGCGGGATCGGGCGGCTGGCCGGGCGATTCGGGTTCGGGCCACGGCCGACGCAGACCGTCTACGAGTACGCCGGGGCGCTCGGCGAGGTGCTGCCCGCGTCCCGGCCGGAACTCCAGACGGTCGCCCGGGCGAAGGTCGAGGTGGCGTACGGGCGGACGGTCCTGTCGGAGGCGCGTCTCCGGGCGCTGCGGGATGCGCAGCGTCGGCTGCGGGTCAGCCTCCTCCGCCTCGCGTTCCGTCGACGGGAGCGCCCGCGGCGCTGACCGCCGCGCCGGTCACAGTGCCCCGGCCCGCTGGCGCGCCTCGGTCAGCGCCTGCGACCGCTCGTCGAGGAGCGGGGCGAGATGCTCGGTCAGGTTGTGCGCGCGGAGGGTCGCCCGGCCCGAGCGGAACTCGACGACACTGATCCCGCACAGCGCGAACGAGAACGTCCAGAACCGCGCGAGTGGCAGCTCGAACAGCGTAAGCAGGGCGATCTTGAACACCCCGTCGTGTCCGACGAGGATCGACCATGGCTGGTCCGACACCGGGTCGCGGTAGCCGAGCACCTGGTCCCGTTCGACAGGGGCGGCCGTCCGACCGGCGGCGAGCGCGGCGATGAGGCGCCGCAGCCCCGGCTCGACCCGCGCCTGGACCTCCGGGAGCGACTCGCCTCCGGGAGCCCACGCGTCGAGCGGGCGTCGCCGCCACGTCGCGAGGACGTCGCCCCAGCGCGCCGCGATCTCCGCGTGCGGCAGGCCCTCCCACTCGCCCTGGCCGATCTCGAGGAACGCCGGATCCGGTCGCAGCGCCGGAGCGACAGTTCGCCGCTCGACGATCGCGCGGGCGACGGCATCGGCCGTCTCGGTCGTCCGGCGCAGGGGCGAGTGGACGATCTCGCGCGCCTCGCCGAGCGGAACCGGCAGCGACGGCGACGCGTGGGGCTCGGCCAACCGTGCCGCTGCGAGCGCCGCCTGCGTCCGGCCGGCCTCCGACAGCGGTGTCTCCGCCTGCCCCTGGAAGCGGCCCTCGGCGACGAAGGTCGACTCGCCGTGACGGACGAGGACCAGCGTCGCGTCGAGGCCCTCCGGGACGAGCGCGTCGCCGCCGCGCCCGTCGGTCACCGGTCGCCGCCGAGGCGGATCGTCCACAGGTCGAGCACCGCCTCGTGGGCCCGGATCGCGTCGGCCACGGCGGACGGGACGTCGTCGTCGAGGGCGAGGATCATGAGCGCGTCGGCACGCCGTTCGGAACGGGCGAGGTGCATCGCGCTGATGTTCACGTCGGCGTCGCCGAGCATGAGGCCGATCCGGCCCATCGTGCCCGGCTTGTCCTGGTGGCGGGTGATGAGCATGACCTCCGACGGCGCCATGTCGATCGAGTAGTCGTTGAGCCGGGTGAGCCGCGACTCCGCGTTCGCCACCGTCCCGGCGACGGTCGTCGTCCGGCCGTCGGTCTCACCGGACAGCGTGACGAGGGCGGCGTACGCGCCCGCATTCGGGGTCTTGCGCTCGACGACGGTGATCCCGCGGGCGCGCGCGAGGGCGCCGGCGTTGACGAGGTTGACCCGTTCGGTCGTCGCCGTCTCGAGCAGGCCCCGGAGGACCGCGGCGGTGAGCGGCGTCGCGTCGTATGCGGCGAGCTCGCCGGCGATCTCGAGCGTCAGCGTCCGCACGCCGGTCCGGACGAACTGGGCGAAGAAGCGCCCGAGCGTCTCCGCCAGCGGCAGGTACGGCGCGATCGCCTGGGCCGTCTCCGGCGTGAGCAACGGTGCGTTGACCGCGTAGCGGGCGCTGCGTCCGTCGAGCACGTCGAGGACCTGCGCGGCGACCTCCTCGGCGACAAGGACCTGGGCCTCGGCCGTCGAGGCGCCGAGGTGCGGCGTGAGCAACGTGTTCGGCGCGTCGAGCAGCGGCGACCCGGCCGGTGGCTCACGTTCGAACACGTCGACCGCGGCCCCGCCGAGGCGACCGTCGGCCAGCGCCTCGGCGACGGCGGCCTCGTCGAGAATGCCGCCGCGCGCGACGTTGATGACGAGGCTGCCCGGCTTCATCCGCGCGATCGCGTCGCGGCCGATGAGCCCGCGTGTGGCTCGCGTCAGTGGCACGTGGACGGTGACGACGTCGGCGCGGGCGAACAGCGTCTCGAGGTCGACGAGCTCGACGCCGTGATGGGCGGCCTGCTCGGCGGTCACGTACGGGTCGACACCGAGGACGGGCATCTCGAGGGAGCGCGCCCGATCGGCGAGGGCGAGCCCGATCTTGCCGAGCCCGACGATGCCGAGCGTCCGACCGCGCAGCTCGAGCCCGGTGAACTGGCTGCGCTGCCACTCGCCCCGCCGGACCGACGCGTCGGCCGGGGCGATCCGGCGGGCGAGACCCAGCAGCAGCGCGAGGGTGTGCTCCGCGGCGGCGATCGTGTTGCCGGTCGGCGCGTTGACGACGGTGATCCCGGCGCGCGTGGCGGCGTCGAGATCGACGTTGTCGACGCCCACCCCGGCCCGCCCGATGACGATGAGGCGAGTCCCAGCGGCGATGAGCTCGGCGTCGACCTGGACCTGGCTGCGCACGACGAGCGCGTCGTAGTCGCCGATGATCGCGCACAGCTCATCGCGCCCGAGACCCGGCCGCTCATCGATCTCGTGGTGCGCCCTCAGGAGCGAGAGACCCTCCGCGGCGATCGGCTCGGCGACGAGGATCCTCATGCGCCGACGCGCGCCGCGGCCTCGAGCCCGTACACCTCGAGCGCTGCACGCTGGGCGGCGGCCAGCCCGGCGCCCGGGGACACCGTCCGGCCGAGCGCGATCGAGGCCTCTTCGAGGGCCCCGATCGCCCCGAGGATCTCCGGCACCGTCACGGAGCCGAGATGGCCGAGCCGGAAGATCCGGCCGGTGAGCTTGCCCTGGCCACCGGCGAGCACGACCCCCCGTCGCTTGACCTCCCCGTTGAGCGCCTTCCAGTCGAGCCCATCCGGGAGGTGCACCGCGGTCACCGTTCGGGATGCGTGGGCCGGATCGGCGAACAGGTCGAAGCCGAGTGCGGCGAGGCCGGCCCGGGCCGCCGCGGCACACGCCTCGTGCCGCTGGAAGACGGCCGCGGGACCCTCGGCCGCCATGAGCCGAACACCCTCGTCGACCTGGTACACGACGGCGATCGCCGGCGTCCACGGGGTCTGCCCGCCGGCTTGCGCCTCGCGATGGCGCCGCAGGTCGAGGTAGAAGCGGGGCATCCGCGCCGTTTCCATCGCCGTCCAGGCCCGCTCCGAGGCGGCGACCATGGCGAGGCCGGGCGCCGCCATCCACGCCTTCTGCGATCCGGTGACGACGACGTCGACGCCCCACGCATCCATCTCGAACGGGACGGCCCCAAGCCCGCTCACGCTGTCGACGATGACGAGCGCGTCCGGCGCGGCCTCATGGACGGCCGCGGCGAGGGCCGGGATCGGGTTCATCACCCCGGTCGACGTCTCGTTGTGGGTGAGCAGGACAGCCCGGGCGTCCGGTATTCCGGCGAGCGCGGCGGTCACATCGGCCGGGTCGGCCGCACGGCCCCACTCGACGTCGAGCTTCGTGACTGCCGCACCGTACGTCTCGGCGATCTTCGCGATCCGGTCGCCGAACGAGCCGATGCTCACACCGAGCACGCGGTCACCGGGCGACAGCGTGTTGACGACGGCCGCCTCGAGCCCGCCGGTGCCGGCGCAGCTCAGGATCGCGATGTCGCCAGCGTTACCGAAGTACGGGCGCATACCGGTCGTGATCCGCTCGAGCATCGCGGCGAACTCGGGACCGCGGTGGTTGATCATCTGGCGGCCACCGGCCTCGCGGACCGAGGGCGGCAGGGCGGTCGGCCCCGGGATGCGGAGGTTCGGCTCAAAGACGGTCACGGGATCTCCTGCAGGCGGCGGCGGGCGCTCGCCATGGTCGCACGAGGGACGGCATCTCGTCAGCGGGGCGCCGTCAATCTTCGACCCGGCGACGTGGACGGCCGTAACCCGGAGGCGTGGACCGCGTCAGGCCGGCGCCGGCAGCCCATCGAGCGCCGCGCGCAGGACCTCCGCGGACCGCCGCAGCGCGGCCGCCTCGACGACCGACAGGTCGAGCTGGAGCACTCGCTCGACGCCTCGCCGCCCGACGATCGCCGGCAGCGACAGGTAGACGTCCTCGATGCCGTGGACACCGCGGGTCAGCGCGCTGACCGAGAGCACCGTGCGCTGATCCCGAAGGATCGCCTCGACGATGCGCAGCAGCCCGGCCCCGACCGCGTAGTACGTCGCGCCCTTGCGCTCGATGATCTCGTATGCCGCCTCTCGCGTCCGGGCGTCGATGCCGTGCACGATCGACGCGTCGAACGGGATACCGTTCGCGGCGCAGAAATCCGGGATGCGCATACCGGCGATGTTCGCGGAGCTCCACACGGGCACCTCCGAGTCGCCGTGCTCACCGATGACGAAGCCGTGAACGGAGCGCGGATCGACTCGCAGGTGATCCGACAGGAGCCAGCGAAAGCGAGCGGTGTCGAGGATCGTGCCGGAGCCGATGACCCGCTCCGCGGGCAGGCCGGACGACCGCCACGCGACGTGGGCGAGCACGTCGACCGGATTCGTCGCCACGAGGATGATCCCGTCCGGGTTGGCCTCGCCGACCTGCCGCGCGATCGACGCCGCAATCGCCGCGTTCCGGCGGGCGAGGTCGAGCCGCCTCTCGCCCGGCCGCTGGCTGCCGCCGGCCGCGATGACCGTGACCGCCGCGCCGGTGCAGTCGGGATAGTCGCCGTCCCAGATCCGGGCCGGCTTGGCGAACGGCACGGCGTGGGCGAGGTCCATCGCCTCGCCCTCGGCGCGTCGACGATCCGCGTCGATGAGAACGATCTCCGAGGCGAGTCCGGACAGGACGAGGGCGTAGGCGAAAGAGGCACCGACGTGCCCGGCGCCCACGACGACGACGCGGGACGGGTGGGCGGGGGACGCATCCGGGGTCACCCGGTGAGCGTACCGAAGTCCGGGGTGCCGCGCGTCGCACGGGGCTCCCGCCGTTCGTCCAGACGACTGATGAACGAGTCGAATCCGCGAGAGGTGCGATCATCCGCTCGATGAACGCGACCCGCCGCCGGGTGGCCCGCGTCGTCGGGTTGCTCATCGTCGCCGCCTCGCTCGGAGCCGTCCTGTCCTTCGGCGCGGTCGTGACCAACGCGTTCGGGGCGGGGGAGCGGTTCGAGAACCTCGTCGCCCGGATTGAGCTGTTCCTCGATCCGCCGCCGGATCGGCCCACTCGACCGACGGTCACGGTGACCCCGCCACCCGCACCGACCGCGACCCCCACGCCACGCCCGACGCCGACCGGGTCGGTCGACCCGTCGGCCGGGCCGACCGCAGAGCCCACCCCGGTTCCGACCCCCGCCCGGGTTCCGGTCGACGTCGATCTGCTCAGCGCCCCCGAGGTGTTCTTCGCGTCGCAGGCCGACAGCGAGTGGTGCGCTCCGGCGGGCACCCAGATGACCCTCGCCGTGCTCGGGCTGGCCGACACGTCGGAGGCGTTCCAGCGCGAGCTGGCCGGCCGGGTCGACGAGTGGGAGGCGTGGGAGGACAGCCACAACGGCGGATGGGGGCCGGCCGCGATCGCGCTCGCCCTCGAGGCATACGGTGCGCCGGGCTACGAGATCCACGCGTACGGCACGCGCGACGACGCCCTGCGCGGCGCCGCGGTCGCGATCTCGCGCACCGGGGCTCCGGTGGTCCTGCTCACCTGGCGCGGCGCGCACACGTGGGTGATGACCGGTTATCGGGCCGATGCGGACCCGGCGATCTTCCCGGACGCGTCGATCAGCGGCACGTACATCCTCGATCCGTGGTACCCGCGGGTGTCGAGCATCTGGGGCCCGTCGGACCCGGCCGGGACGTTCCAGGATCGGGCGGAGATGGACCGCAACTTCCTGCCCTGGAAGCGGCCGGAGGGCCGCTACCCGGACCGCGATGGGAAGTTCATCATCGTCGTGCCGACGATCCCGGTCGCCGCCGGCTGACCCGTCGCGTCCGGGACGTCACGCGGCCACGGGCCGGATCGCCCGGATCCGCGGCACGAGGACGACGACGAGGATCGCCGCCTTGACCGCGCTACCGAGCGCGAAGCCGAGCGGGATCGCCACGATGTCGAGCTGGCCGAGGAAGGCCGGCGTCACGACGAGCATGACCGCGAAGCCGACGAGCGAGGCGACCACCTGGAGGAGCGTGTGGCGGGTCGCGTAGATCGCCCGGCTGAGCAGGTGTCCGACGCTCTCGAACGGGACCGACAGGGCGAACGCGCCGAGGACCAGCGCGGTGCGGGCGACCGCGTCGTCGTCGAACCGCCCTCCGCCGAACAGGAGGCCCACGGCGAACCCACCGACGACGTACAGCCCGACCGCCGCGGCGACGGTCAGCGAGGTGATCGATACGAGGTTCGTGGCGAGCGTGCGGGTGAACGCCCTGCGATCGCCGGCGGCGTGGGCCGCGGACAGCGCCGGGAACGCCGCCAGCGAGAAGGCGACGCCGATCAGGCTGACCGGCAGGGCCTGGAAGTTCTGGGCGAGATTGACGACTGCGACGCTGCCCGCGGCGAGGGTCGACGCGACGTTCGTGAAGAACAGGTACGTGAGGGGCTCGATCGGGCTGCTGCCCGTCTTGGGCAGCATGAGCACGAAGAACTCGCGGATCGCCGCCGTTCGAACGTGCAGCCGCGGCCGAATCGGGAAGCCCGCCCGGCGGATGCCCCACACCCGGATGCCGAGGTGGAGGAGCGCGCCGAAGACCGCCCCGACGGCGGGACCGAAGATGCCGAGCCCGTCGCTCAGCAGGAGCGTTCCCGCAGCGAGCCCGCCGTTGTACAGGATCGGGGCGAGGCCGTACGGCACGAAGCGGCGCTCCGCGATGAGGATCTCGCCGAGCGCGATCGAGGCGGCGAAGATCACCGGGGTGATGCACATGACCCGGAAGAGCGACACGTAGAGTTCGCGTTCGGCGGGAGCGAAGCCCGGAGCGACGAACTCGACCGTGGCCGGCGCGACGACGAACAGGACGGCGGCGCTCACGCCCATCGCGAGGACGGCCAGGGTGAGGATCGTCTGCCCGAAGTTCCGGGCCGCGTCGCCGTCCTCGTGCCGGAGCCGGGCGAAGATCGGGATGAACGGCGCGGCGAGCCCGCTCGCCACGATGACCCGGAGGGTGAGCTCCGGCAGGATGAACGCGGCGTTGTACGCGTCGAGCTCGCCGCCCGCGCCGAACGTCTGGGTCAGCAGGCGATCGCGAATCAACCCCATGCCGTAGCTCGCGAAGGTGAGCACGGACAGCACGAGCGCGCCGCGCGGCAGGAAACGGGCGACGAGGGGACGCAGGCGGTTCATCGCCGGCCCAGACGTTCGACGACGGCGCAACGCGACGGCGACGCGCGGCTCAGGTCTCGGCGTCCTGCTGCTCGGTCTCAGCGAGCTGCTTCCGGCTCTCCTCGCGACGGCGCATGATCCCGCCGCTGGCACCGTGGCCCGCGTCCGGAGCGGGTTGGCGGCTGCGCGGCGTCCGGCCGGCAGCGCGTGCGTGTTCCCGGGCCTCCGCGCGGCTCGCCATCCGGGCCGCGAGCGTCGCCTCGTAGCCCTGGTCCGTCGGCAGGTAGTAGCGCCGCCCGGCCAGTTCGTCGGGCAGGTACTGCTGCTCGACGTCGGCGCCCTCGAAGTCGTGCGGGTAGCGGTAGCCCACCCCGATCCCGTGCTGCTTCATGCCCCGGTGGGCGGCGTTGCGCAGGTGCAGCGGGACCGGCAGGGCGCCGCGCGTCTCGAGATCGCCGGCCGCCGCGAAGTAGGCCTGCCCGGAGCGATTCGACTTCGGAGCCGTGGCGATATAGGTGGTCGCCTGGGCGAGCGCGTACTGCGCCTCCGGCAGGCCGATCCAGTCGAGGGCATGGGCGGCGGCCACCGCGACCTGGAGCGCCCGCGGGTCGGCGTTGCCGACGTCCTCGCTCGCGCTGATGATGAGCCGGCGGGCGATGAACTTCGGGTCCTCGCCGGCCGCGATCATCGTGGCCAGCCAGTACAGCGCGGCGTCCGGGTCGTTGCCGCGCAGGCTCTTGATGAACGCCGACGCGGTGTCGTAGTGGCCGTCGCCCGCCCGGTCGTACGCGAGGACGCGCTGCTGGGCGGCGGTCTCGATGTCGGCCAGGCGTGGGGCGACGCGGCCGTCGCCGTCGCGGACGTCCTCCGATTCGGCCAGCGCGGTCGCGCCCTCGAGCACGTTGAGCGCCGCGCGGGCGTCGCCGCCGGCGAGCGACACGAGGTGTTCGAACGCGTCGTCGGCGAGGGCCACGCCGCCGCTCGGACCCAATGATCCGGCCAGGCCCCGTTCCTCGTCGGCCAGGGCACGCCGGACGACGATCGCGACGTCGTCGTCGGTCAACGGCTCGAGCCGCCACACGCGCATCCGCGACAGGAGCGCGGCGTTGACCTCGAAGTACGGATTCTCCGTCGTCGCGCCGATCAGGGTGACCGTGCCGTCCTCGACGTGCGGCAGGAGGGCATCCTGCTGAGCCTTGTTGAAGCGGTGGATCTCGTCGAGGAAGAGGACCGAGCGCGAGCCGTGGAGCGCGAGCCGCTCCTGCGCCTCGGCGATCGTCGCGCGCACGTCCGCGACGCCGGACATGACGGCCGACAGCGTCGTGAAGTGGGCGCCGACGGCGGCCGCGAGCAGGCGGGCCAGGCTCGTCTTGCCGGTGCCCGGCGGTCCCCACAGGAGGAGTGAGCCGAGATGACCGCGGGCGATGCTCCGGCGAAGCGGGCCGCGCTCACCGACGAGATGCTCCTGGCCGACGAATTCGTCGAGCGTGCGCGGGCGCATCCGGGCCGCGAGCGGCTGGCGCTCCGGCGGCGGCTGGAACAGGGCCTCCGGCCGGGCGCCGGCCGGTCTGGCGGGGGAGCGCCGGGCTGGCATCCCCGAGATGGTAGCGCCGCGCCGGGCGGGCCGCGGTCAGATCGAGATCGTGCCGGTGACGTTGATGAGGACGTGAAGGACGGCGAGGACGCCGAGGAGCACACCGCCGATGCGGGCGATCCGGATGACGTCACGACGGACGTAGGCGTACTCCGCGGCGGCACGCACACCGAGCGGCTCCGCGGATCGACCGCCCTCGATGGTCCGACCGCGCGCCCGACTCCGTCGCTGCGCCTCCTCCGCCGCGCGCTCCTCGGCCACGATCCGGGCCTCGAGCTCCGCCGCGCGCGCCTCCTCGTCCGGCGTGAGGGATGCCGGGGCGACCGGGGCGGCCGACGGCGAAGCCGACGTCGGGGCGGCCGACGAGCGGGGGCCGGCGGGGCGGGCCGGCCGGGCTGCCGGTCGCCGACCGGGCGGCCGATTCGAGCCACGAACGCGCTTGGCCATCGGGCGGAGGGTCCTCCAAACAGGGCGGGTACCGGCGGTGAGGATAGCATCGGGCCCCGCGGAAGGTCCGGGTGAGTCCCGGTGAAGTGGCGCCTGCTAGACTCGGGCGACCGGAGCCGGAGGACCACGACGATCGATCTCAACGCCGCAGTCGAGCCGTATGTCGGCCTCGCGATCGTCGGTCTCATCGTCGCCGTTCTGCTCCTCCTTCTCGTGATCGCCGTCCAGGGACGGCGACTCGGCCGCGTCGGGCGCCGACTCGACGGCATCACCCGTGGTACGGACGGTGAGAGCCTCGAGGCGGTCCTCGATGCGCACCTCGACAAGGTGTTCGCGGTGGCGCGCGAGCTCGATGAGCTGGCCGCGCGGTCGGCGGTTCTCGAGGCCAACGCGCGCCGTGCCTTCCAGCGGGTCGGCCTCGTTCGATTCAATCCGTTCGAGGACACCGGCGGCAACCAATCGTTCGCCATTGCCGTGCTCGACGCGGGCGGCGATGGGTTCGTCCTGAGCAGCCTCCACGCGCGGGGCGGGACGCGCATGTTCGCGAAGGCGGTGACCGGTGGCCGGTCGGAGGCGAGCCTGTCGGCCGAGGAGGCGGAGGCACTCAGGCTCGCCCTCGCCGCGCCGGTCGATCGGATGCGCTCGGCCTGACAGGCTAGGTGACACGCGGGACGGCGATGCTCCACCCATGTCGCCCGATCTCGACCTCCCACTCATCGACATGAGCCGCGTTGCCGCGCGCGGGCGCCGCGAGCCGTCGCCGCTCGACCAGCTCCCGGTGTGGGATGGTTTCGAGCTCGCCGTCAGTCCGCCGCCCGCCGGCGCGACCGTCGCGGACGGGACGCCGGCGGGTGTCCGGGCGCTGCTCGACGGCCTCAACCCGGAGCAGCTCCGGGCGGTCACCCATGGCGACGGCCCGCTCCTCGTCGTCGCGGGAGCGGGCACCGGCAAGACCCAGGTCATCTCTCGTCGGATCGCCTGGCTCATCGCGACCCGGCGGGCGCGGCCATCGGAGATCCTGGCCCTCACGTTCACGGACAAGGCCGCCGAGGAAATGCAGGTCCGGGTGGACCAGCTCGTCCCCTACGGCTACACGGATTCCGCGATCGCGACGTTCCATGCATTCGGGGACCGGCTCGTCCGGGAGCATGCGCTGGAGCTCGGCCTGCCGACGGACGTCCGGGTGCTGTCCCGTCCGGAGGTCGTCATCTTCCTTCGCGAGCACCTCTTCGAGCTGGCCCTCGACGAGTACCGGCCGCTCGGCGATCCCACCCGCTTCCTCGGTGCGCTGGCCACGCTGTTCAGCCGCTGCAAGGACGAGGACATCGCGCCGGCGGAGTACCTTGCCCACGCGGACCGGCTCGGTCGCGAGGCGGCGGCCGTCCTCGCCGCCGCCCGGGCGCCGGACGAGGGCGACGACCAGGTCGACGCGGCGGCGGATCCTTCCGCCGAGGCGCTCGTCGAGCGCGCCCGGCGCCAGGCGGAGCTCGCGCACGCCTACGCGCGCTACCAGGAGCTCCTCGCCGCGAACGCGTTCATCGACTTCGGCGACCAGGTCAACCTCGCACTTCGCCTTCTGCGCGAATCCCCGGCCGCACGCGACGCGGTCCAACGGCGGTTCCGGTATGTGCTCGTCGACGAGTTCCAGGACACGAACCGGGCACAGGCAGAGCTCGTCGCGATCATCGCCCAGCGCCATCGCAACGTCACCGTCGTCGGGGACGACGACCAGTCGATCTACACGTTCCGCGGCGCGGCGATGAGCAACATCCTCGAGTTCCAGGAGCGCTACAAGCGGGCGCGAGTCGTCGTCCTGCGCCGGAACTACCGCTCGCTTGCACCGATCCTCGAGTCGGCGTATCGGCTCGTCCGGTTCAATGACCCGGACCGCCTGGAGGTCCGGAGCGGGGTCTCGAAGCGTCTCCGGGCGGAGCGGGCGGACCCGGATGCCCGGCCGGTTCGGCTCGAGGCGTTCGCGACGGGATCGGAGGAGGCGGACTGGATCGCCGCCGAGATCGGGCGGCGCGTCGCTGGCGGCGCCCACGCCCGCGACCACGCGGTCCTCGTCCGGACCAACGCCGCCGCGGATCCGATCCTGCGCAGCCTCAACGTGGCCGGCGTCCCGTGGCGCTTTTCGGGCACCTCCGGCCTGTACGCTCGACCGGAGATCCGGCTCCTCCTCGCGTTCCTGCGCTCGGTGGCGGACCCAGCCTCGAGCGTCGACGTGTACGCGCTCGCCGCGTCGGAGGTCTACGGCCTCGGCGGGGTGGACCTGACCGCAATCGTCAACTCGGCCCGGCGGCGCAACCGTTCGCTGTGGGACGTGCTCGAGGAGCTGGACCGCCAGCCCGGGATCCTGCGCGTCCAGCCGCCGACGAGGACCGCGGTCGGGCGGCTCGTCGCGGACCTGCGGCGCTACGCCCAGCTCGCCCACGAGCGGCCCGGCGGCGAGGTGCTCTTCGTGTTCCTGCGGGACAGCGGTCTGCTCGCCCGGTACGCGGCGGCGGAGTCGGCGGCGGCGGAGGAGGCACTCGGCAACATCGCGCGCTTCTTCGACATCGTCCGGACACAGTCGGCCCTGCTCGCCGATGACCGGGCGGTGTTCGTGTCACGCCACCTCGAGACGCTCGTCGATGCCGGTGACGACCCGCCGACGGCGGACCTCGACCCGGACGTCGACGCGGTGGCCGTACTGACCGTCCACAAGGCCAAGGGCCTCGAGTTCCCGGTCGTGTTCCTGCCGGGTCTCGTGGCGGACCGGTTCCCGTCCCGCTCGCGACCGGAACCGCTCGGCATGCCGGCAGAGCTCGTCCTCTCCGTGGCGTCGGAGGGGGACGTCGCGCTCCAGGAAGAGCGGCGCCTGTTCTACGTCGCCATGACCCGGGCGCGCGACGAGCTGATCCTGTCGCACGCCGCGGACTACGGCGGCGCCCGGGCGCGCCGGGTGTCGCCGTTCGTGCTCGAGGCGCTGGACCTGCCGTCGACCGCCGGCGTGCCCGGCGCCGGCGCCCGGGCGAACGGGCCGATCGAGCGCCTGCGCGGGTTCGACGGTCCCGCGGAGCCCGCCGCGGCGGAGCCGATTCCGTCGGACGAGCCGCTGTCGCTCAGCTTCTACCAGGTCGACGACTACCTGACCTGCCCGCTCAAGTACAAGTTCGCCCACATCGTCCGCGTGCCGCTCGCGCCCCACCACTCGATCATCTACGGCTCCGCGCTGCACAAGGCGGTCCAGGAGTTCCACCGGCGACACGCTCGCGGGGAGGTCATGAGCGACGATGCCCTCGTGGCGTCGTTCGAGGCCGCCTGGACGAACGAGGGGTTCCTCAGCCGTGACCACGAGGACGCTCGGCTGGCGGCCGGCCGGACGGCCCTGCATCGGTTCCGCGAGGAGCAGCTGCGGCCGGGCGCCGTCATTCCGGCCTACGTCGAGCGCGAGTTCACGTTCAGCCTGGACGGCAACCGGGTTCGCGGTCGCTGGGATCGGGTGGATGTCGAGCCGGCCGCCGCAGCGGTGGTCAACGCGCCGGACCGCGCGCCGGCGATGGCCGACGTCGTGTCGCCGACGCTGGAGCTGCTCGGTCAGGAGCGGGTCACGATCACGGACTACAAGTCGAGCGACGTTCGCGACCCGGTCCGGGCACG
>DASTOB010000118.1:0-7824 GCA_035720425.1 Candidatus Limnocylindrales bacterium | reverse complement strand
GCATGGACGCGGATCTCGACGCCGACGTCTGCCTCGTCGCCGAGCAGCTCGACTGGTGGTCGCCACCGGCGCCCGGGCACGGGCGGGCGATCGGCATCAGCGCGTCGGATGCGGGCTCGGAGCCGGTCACGACGAGCGTCGTGCGCGTCGGTGCGGACGGCTCCGTGACCGTGACCGCCGGCTCGACCGAGATCGGCCAGGGCTCGTCGACCGTCCTCGCCCAGGTCGCCGCGGGCGAGCTCGGCGTTGCGCTCGAGCGCGTCGAGGTCCTCCAGTCCGACACGGCAGCCGTCAGCTATGACCGCTCGACCGGCGCGAGCCGGACGACGACGCTCATGGGCCTCGCCATCGCGGCCGCCGCGCGCGACGCCCGGGATCAGCTCGTCGGCTGGGCGCGCGACGCGCTTGCCGCGGCTGGCGGAGGCGTCGAGGAGACCCGCGGAGGCGTCCTCGTCGACGGAACGTTCCACGATTGGGGCGCCGTCGTTCGGGCCTGGTTCGGCGGCGCGTACGGCGAGGTGATCGGGCGCGGCTACCTGCGCCGCGAGGGCGCGACGGCGGCGATGCCGCCATTCTGGGAGATCGGCTGCGTCGGCGTCGAGGTGAGCGTCGACGAGGAGACCGGCCGGATCCGGGTCGAGCGACTCGTCACGGTCGGCGACGTCGGCCGGGCGATCAACCCGCAGCTCGTCGAGTCGCAGGACCTCGGCGCGGCGATCATGGGCCTGGGCATGGCCCTCGGCGAGGAGCTCATCTGGACCGACGAGGGCGCGCTGCTCGGCGGGTCGATGGTCGAGTACCGGGTTCCGCGGGCGAGCGACATCCCGGCGGTCACGACGCTCCTCGCGGAGCGCGGCGACGGGGTCGGCGTGTACGGCGCGAAGGGCGGCGGCGAGGGCGCGCTCAACCCGGTCGCGGCGGCCATTGCCAACGCCGTGCGGCGGGCGACCGGCGTCCGACTGCGCGAGGCGCCGTTCACGCCGGAGCGGGTCTGGCGGGCGCTCCGGGAGCGCGACACCGGCACGGCGGCCGACAGCGGCGGAGCCGAAGCGGTCCGCGGGCCGAACGATGGCTGAGGCCTGGGCAGACCGCTACCTCGCTCTCCTGGGCCAGCCTCGATCGGCCCCGTCCCGTGCCGCGCTCGATGCCCTGGTTCGGGCCCATCGGTCGATCACGTTCGAGTGCGTGAGCTCGCTCATCCGGCGCCACGCCGCCGGCGACGGACCCGTCCCCCCGCTCGACCTCGAGGCGCTCCTCGCGACGTGGACCGCGCGGGCCGGCGGCGGTGTGTGCTACGAGTTCGGCTCGATGTTCGGGCGGCTCCTCGCCGAGCTCGGCTACGTTGCCTACCCGGTCCTCGCCGCGATCTCGTTCCCGGGCTCGCACTCCGCGCTCATGGCGGAGGTCGACGGACGGCGGCTCCTCGTCGATGTCGGCAACGGCCAGCCGATCTTCGAGGCGATCGACGTCGACGAGCCGTTCGAGATCGATCGGGCGGGTCTGCGCTACCGCTTCCACCGCGACCCGGCGTCCGGTCGGCTCGTCCAGGATCGCTGGGTGGGCGGCGAGTTCCGTTCGTTCGTGACGTACGACGACGACGCCGCGTCGGACGACGAGATGGAGGCGTCGTACCAGCGCCACCACGCCGTGCCGCCGCGGACGTTCGTCATGCAGAACTTCCGCCTCGTCCGCTGCACGGACGACGAGGTGATCCAGCTGCGCGACCACGAGTTCACCCGCTTCACCGCCGCGGGCAAGACGTCCGAGGACGTCCGCGAGCCCGCCCGCTATCGCGAGCTCGTGGCCGGCGAATTCGGATTGCCCGGGCTCGACGCGGACCGCGGGTTGACCGCGTGGCGGGCAATCAACGGATCGGCGGTTTGAACGGTCGACTGCGGAGCCAGACCCCGACGACCGCCGGCCGAACCGCGACCGACGCGGTGTCGACGATCTCCCGACAGACCGCGCCGATGTCGACGTCGCCGCTCAGCCTTCCGGCGAAGGTTCGGACCGTCACATCGGCGTCGTAGCGCGCACGGTCGAAGCGTCGGTCGACCGCTGCCTGGATACGGCGGCGCACCGGTTGAAACAGCGCGAACGCAACCAGGGTCGACGCGGCCACGGCGATCGTCTCGCCCTCAGCAAAGGCGGTCATGATCCCGCTCAGCGTGAGGAGCAGCACGGCGAAGGTGACGCCGACTGTGCCGGTCACCAGCGCGTACGCGATCGTCCGACGGATGATCCGGTCGATGTCGTACAGGTGGTGTCGGAGGATCGCGATCCCGATCGCGATCGGAACGACGGCGCCGGCGAACACGTAGACCGTCAGTCCGATCGCGTTCCTGGGATCGTCGTTGAAGAACACCTCCGACGTCGCGATGCCGAGGCCGATGGCCGACACGCCCAAGGCCGAAACGAACCACTTGAGCTGTTGGCGTTCCAACCACCCGCCGGACCGATAGCGGGAGATCATCGAGATCACGAGACTGACGAAAATGACCACGGCCGCCAGGGCAAGCGTGGGCGCAATGAGACGACCGCCGCGGAGGTCCGGCCCGAAACCAAATGGGTTGTCCAGGACGGGTATCAGTTGCAGCGGACCCGGCTGGATGAGGCTCGTCACGACGAACACAGCGGCGAAGATCCAGAACCCCCGCATGAACCATCCCCACCGGCGGCTCTGGACTCGCCCGGTCGGGAAGAGGAAGCCGATCGCGAAGTGGAGGACCGTGACGAGCTGGAGCAGGACCGTCAGCCATCCGGCCACCTGCGCAAGCCGATCGCCATCGGCGGTATTCGCGGCGGCGAACGACGAGGCCAGTGACACCGTGAGCTGGGACAGCGCGTAGCCGACGCCGACGAGGACCATGAGCCAGCCGACGGCGTTCCCGGGGCGACGGATGACCAGGAGCGCCCCAATCGACGCCCAGGTCACGCCCTGGACCAGGTACCCGACCATGGCGGCCCAGCCGAAGCCGAAGGCCTCCGAGATGATCGGCACCGGCGACACGAACCGCACCACGAGCGTGCCGATGGTCCCGACGATCGCGAGACCCAGCCCGATGACGGCGAAGGCAGGTCGCCACGCGTCCACGACGGTTCCGATCAGCTCCGGGTGAGGTTGAGCATGCCTCGGAGATCGTCTACTCACGCCGTCACCGAATCGTTACGGGTCGACCACGGGCACGCCAAGGCGGGCCGCCACCGCCGCGGCGGCGAGCAGCGCCGCGGTCAGGACGATCGCCGCTCCGGCCCCTGCGCCGTCCATGACCGCGGCGAGGAGGACCGGCCCGATGAACGCGCCGAGGTCGACCGCGAACCGGTAGCCGGACAGGACCCGCGTCCGCTGCTCCGGGTGGACGATGTCGGTCAGGAGGGCCGTCTGCGAGCTCGGGAAGAAGTCGGCCAGGCCGATGAGCGCGGCGATGACGAGGAACGACACGAGGTCGCCGGCGAGGAGGAACGCGAGGTCGCCGATCGCGAGCCCGAGCAGCCCGGCGGTGATGACCCGTCGGCGTCCGATCCGGTCGCCGAGCGCGCCACCGGGCACGCCGACGAGGATCGCGGTGACCGCCATGAGCGCGACGCCGCTCGCGATCGGGATCGCCCCGAGGCCGAGGGCGGTCGCGGCGTAGAGCGGCAGGACGGTGCTCCGGAAGCCGTGCCGATGGACCATCGTCGCGACGACCCCGAACGCGGTCGCGCCGATCGCGATCCCGCGCTGCCGGCCGTGGAGGACCCCTGGCCCGGGGGTCATCCGGCGCTCGTCGCCCGGCCGGCGGCGGGGCAGGTCGAGACGCAGCAGGAGCGGGACGAGGATCGCCCCGCCGGCGACGGCGAGGAGCGCGGTCAGCCCGAACGTCGCCCGCCAGCCGACGAGCTCGCCGATCACCCCGCCGGCCAGCGGGTAGAACGCGATCGACGCGTTGTTGGCGGTCGGGAACAGCCCGAGGACCGTGCCGCGGTTGCGTGGCCCGGCCGTCGCGGCGAGGGCAGCGAGGACGACCGTCGCCAGCACGGCGACGGCGAGCCCGGATCCGATCCGGGCGACGAGCAGGACCTCGAGCGTCGGCGAGACGAGGCCCGCGAGCGACGAGGCGACGAGCAGGCCGAGCGCGGCGACGCTGAGGCGCCGGTGCCCGACCCGATCGATGAGCAGGCCCGCCGGCAGGTCGAGCGCGAGCCGCGCGAGCCCGAACGCCCCGACCACCCAGCCGGCGGTCGCGATGCTGATCCCGAAATCGTCGCGGATGGCCGGCAGGAGCGGGGTCAGGATGTTCGTCGCCGCGATGACGAGGAAGAGCGCGACGACGAGGAGGATCGACTCGGTCGGGAGGCGCGCCTCGCGCGGGCTATCGGTCACCCGGGGCGGCGCGGGCGGGACGTCCACTCCGTGGCGGTCCACCAGTCCGGGATGCCGCCCGGCGGGCGCCCGACGGCGTCGTCGCTCGTGCCGGCCGTGCCCCCGCCGCCGGTTTCGGCCGCCTCCCGCTCGCGGATCGCCCGCCACACCCGCTCCGGCGTGAACGGCGCCCGCCGCATCCGCACGCCGAGGGCGGCGTGGAGCGCGTTCGAGACCGCCGGCGCGACGACCGACATCGTCCCGTCCCCGTGGGCCTTCGAGCCGTACGGCCCCATCCCGTCGCGGTTCTCGACGACGAACGTGCGGACCTCGTCGGGCAGGTCGGCGAACTCCGGCACTCGATACGTGAGCACGGACCCGTTGGCGAGCTGCTGGCCGTCGTAGACGAGCTGCTCGCGGAGCGCGACGCCGAGGCTCTGCATCATCGAGCCGACGTCCATCCCGTCGGCGAGGGCCGGGTTGATGGCGAGGCCGATGTCGGCCACGTCGATGAGGCTCGTCGCCCACCACTCGCCGGTGTCGGGGTCGGCCGTGACGCGCACGCCGGCCACCGGGTTCTCCCACGACGGCGGGATGAGCCCCCAGTCGCCGACCGGCCGGATGTGGCCGCGCCCGCTCACCTCCATGTCCGGCGCCTGGAACCAGCGCCCGATGATCTCGCCCCAGCCGAGGCGCCGGTCGCCCGCCCGGACGCCGGTCCGCTCGAGCTCGAGAGCATCGGCCGGCACCTCGAGCAGCTCGGCCGCCATGTCGCGCAGCTGCGCCTTCGCGTCGTCGCAGGCGAGCCGGATCGTCGTGCCCTCCATGATCGTGGTCCGGTCCGCCCCGGTCGTCCGGGCGTACGGGGTCACACCGGAATCGGACTGCTGGATCCGGACCCGCTCGAGGGGCAGGCCGAACTCCTCGGCGGCGACCATCGCGAGGACGGTCCGGCTGCCCTGGCCGAGCTCGGCCGCGCCGGTCAGGACGGTGACCGACCCGTCGCCGTGGACGCGCACCTCGCTGCGGCCGACCGGCACCGCCCCGGAGTCCATCACGATCGACGCGACCCCGGTCCCGGTCCCTGGCGGCTCCGGGCGCCCCCAACCGAGGCCGTCGGCGACGGAGCGCAGGTTCGCCTTCACGTCGGCGTGGAGGGGCCGCTTGCCGGGAAAGAAGACGTGCCCGCGCTCGACGAGGTTGCGCAGCCGGAACTCGACCGGGTCCGCCCCGAGGCGCTCGGCCAGCTCGTCGAGCTGGACCTCGGCGGCCATGCTCGCGTGCGCGCCGCCGAACCCGCGATACGAGCTGGCCGGGGCGGTGTTCGTGTACGCCGCGCGGACGCGCAGGTCGACCGCCTCCCACTGGTACGGGCCGACGAGGCGGGTCGACGTCTTGGCCGACACGAGCATGCTGTTCTGGGCGAATGCGCCGCTGTTCATGAGGACCCGCGCCTGGCGCGCGAGGAGCCGCCCGTCCGCGTCGGCCGCTGTGCGAAGCCAGACCCGGGCATCGAGCGCGCGGGTCGTCTGGATCGTCTCCTCGACGGTCAGCTCGACCTTGACCGGCCGGCGGACGCGCCACGAGCAGACCGCCGCGAGGGGTTCCACCTTGGAGTACGACTTCGCGCCGAAACCGCCGCCGACGAACGGGGTGATGACCCGCACCCGGCTGAGCGGCAGCCCGAGCAGGTCGGCCACGTCGCGCCGGGTCGTGTACGTGTGCTGGCCGTTCGTCCAGATCGTCACCTCCTCGCCACGGAAGTCGGCGATCGAGGCGTACGACTCGAGGGGATAGGAGAACGCCATCGGGTAGTAGTACTCGCCCTCGACGATCGTGGCCGCCCGGGCGAACGCGGCGTCGATGTCGCCCCACGCGACGACGTCGTCGGTCAGGCGGTTCGTGCCGAAGACGCGCCCGTCGAGGTTCACGTGGCCCGGGGCGTGGCCGAACTCGTGGGGCTCCTCATGGAGGAGCGGCGCGCCCTCGCGGAGCGCCTCCTCGGCGGTCATGACCGGCTCGAGCTCGTCGTACGCGACCTCGACGAGCTCGGCGGCGAACTGAGCGGACGGCTCGTCCTCGGCGATCACCGCGACCACGGGCTCGCCGACGTGGACCACCTTGTCCATGGCGAGGATCGCGTGGTCGCGGATCGCATGGCCGAACAGGTGGCGGGGCAGGCGGAGGAGGTCGGACGCGACGAGGATGTCGAGCACGCCCGGTGCGGCCCGCGCCCGCTCGATGTCGATCGACAGGATCCGCGCGTGGGCGACGGGGCTGCGGACGGTCTTCGCGTGGGCGAGCCGGGGCAGGTCGACGTCGGCCACGAAGGTCGCCCGGCCGGTCACCTTGAGCGGGCCGTCGGTGCGCGGAACGGAACGGCCGACGACGCTGAACTCCGGCGGCGGCGTGTGGCGGCGCGACGCGTGCCAGGCGGCCACCGTCTCGCGGAGCGCGCGCCGTTCGCGGCCGTCCGTGATCGGCGGTTGCTCGCCGCGGGCGAGGGCCCGCCCGAGGCGGCCGAGGTGGACGGCGATGAGGTGGCGCGAGTAGTCCGCCCCGCCGTCGGCGTCGTCGAGCAGGTCGGCATCGTCGGCGAGGGCGTCGGCGGCCGCGGCGAACCGGTCGTCGAGGGTGGCGAGGTCGCCGAGCAGGAGCTCCTCGGCGGCAACGCTCCGGAGCGGCACCGGGCTGGCCGCGCCGACCGCCGCCCGCGCCCCGACGACGGTCCGGCCGGCCGGGTCGAGGTCGAGGCGGAGCGCGACCCCGAGCATCGGACGATGCTCGAGCTGCTGGACCCGCCGGTAGCCGATCCGGCTGCCCGACCCGGGGCGCGGGACGACGACGGCGCGCAGGATCTCACCGGGCTCGAGCGCGGTCGCGTACGGCCCCGCGATGAACTCGGCGATCGGGATCTCGCGCTCGCCGGCGGTGCCGACGACGAGGAGGCGCGCGTCGAGCGCCGCGAGCAGCGTCCCCGGGTCCGAATGCGGCTCGGCGAAGCACAGGTTGCCGCCGAGCGTGCCGGTCGCGCGGACGCGCGGGTTGGCGATCCGACCCTCGAGCGCGGCGAGCAGCGGCGCGATCGTGCGGACGGGCCCGGACCGGGCGATGTCGCGGTGCGTGGCGAGCGCCCCGCTCTCGACCCGGTCGCCGCGGTCCTCGATCGCCGCGAGGCCCGGGATCGTCTTGAGGTCGACGAGGGCGTCGTAGCGCAGGGCGCCCTGCTTCATCGCCAGGAGCAGTTCCGTGCCGCCGGCGTACAGCGCGGCGTCCGGGCCCGCGTCGAGGACCATCCGGCCAGCCTCGGCGAGACTGCCCGGCTGGAGGATGCGGAACGGGTGCGGATGGCTCGGCATCAGTCAGCCTTCGGACGCCGCGTCGCGCGCCCGGAGGATCGCCGCCACGATCGACAGGTAGCCGGTGCAGCGACACAGGTTGCCGCTCATGTGCTCGATGAGCGTCGCGTCGTCCGCGTCCGG
>DASTOB010000117.1:0-2265 GCA_035720425.1 Candidatus Limnocylindrales bacterium | reverse complement strand
CATGGGACGACTCGGATCCGGTCCGGCCGGTGGCCGTCCTCGAGATCGAGTGCTCCGCCGGGACGTACGTGCGCTCGCTCGCCCGCGACCTCGGCGCCGCGCTCGGATCCGGCGCGTACCTCGGCGCCCTGGCCCGCACGGCGAGCGGGCCGTTCGCACTCGACGATGCCGTTCCGCTCGACGACGTCCGAACCGCCGCCGCGTCGGGGCCGGACGCGCTCCGGGCACTCCTCCTCGCCCCGGACGCCGGGCTCGACGCGATGCCGGAGGCCGTCCTGTCGGCCGACGAAATCGGGGCGGTGCGCCGAGGCCAGTTCATCCGCGTGGGACATGCGGGTCTCGAGGACGGAGCGGTCGTCCGACTTCGTGCTGACGACGGCCGGCTCGTCGCGATCGGCGTCATACGCGGCGATCGTCTGGCGCCCGACAAGGTGCTCGAGCCACCGCCCGAGGCGGCGGCGCGTCAGACGGACGCGGCACTCGACCTCGCCGCCGCGTCCGAGGCGGACCCGCCGTACGGCTCGGATCCCGACCCCGCCTCCCCGGACGATGTCTGACCGGCGCGTCCCACCCGGGCTGACCGTCGTGCCCGGCGTCGATTCACTCGTGGCGGACCACGGACCGCTGTTCGCGGTCGTCGGCGTGTTCGACGGGCTCCACGTCGGCCACGCGTACCTGCTCCGCCATCTCGTCGACGAGGCGTCCCGGCGGTCCGCGCACGCGGCGGTCATCACCTTCGATCACCACCCCGACGAAGTGATCGTCGGAGCCGCGCCGCCGCTCCTCGTCGATCCCGGCGAACGGGTGCGACTGCTCGGCGAGGCCGGCGTGGCGGTCGCGATCGTCCAGCACTTCGACGCCGCGCTGCGGGCCACCCCGTACGACGCGTTCATCGGCCGGATTACGCGCCGAACCCGCCTCGCCGGCCTGCTCATGACACCCGAAGCTGCCTTCGGGCACGAGCGGCGAGGAACGCCCGACGCGCTCGCCGCCCTGGGAGCGGCGAGCGAACCGCCGTTCGACGTCGTCGTCGTGCCGCCGTTCACCCTCGATGGGCACCCCGTGTCGAGCTCCGAGATCCGGCGGCTCGTGGCCGCCGGCGATCTGGCGGGGGCAGCGCGAGTGCTCGGCCGCCCGCTGTCCGTCGTCGGGCGCCCTGATGCACATGGCGCACTCGAGTTTGCGATGCCGATGGCCCTCCCGCCGGCGGGGGGGTACCCCGTGTCGGTCGAGGCGGTCGACGACGGCGGCGCGCTGAGTGCGATCGCGCACGTCGAGCATGGCGGCCGACTCGTGCTCGACCGTGTGCCGTGGGCGGACCGCGCGCTGCGGGTCGTGTTCTGATCCACCCGACAGCGCATGGCGCGGAATGGGCGCGTGGCGCCGAATCGGATCACCTGTTACCATCCGCCGGTCATAGACAGAATGGATCAATAGCAACAGTTCGTGTCGGAGGACCGAGTGCCGCTCGCGCGGGAAGCAAAGCAGGAGATCATTACCGGGTACGCCACCAGTGACGGTGACACCGGCTCGCCGGAGGTCCAGATCGCGCTCCTCACCGAGCGGATCAAGGGGCTGACGGACCATCTCCGGAGCTTTCCCAAGGACAACCATTCGCGCCGCGGCCTCCTCAAGCTCGTCGGCCAGCGCCGTCGTCTGCTCGCGTATCTCGTGAAGACGGACAACACGCGCTACCGCGCCGTCATCGGACGGCTCGGGCTCCGCCGCTAGGGCATCGCCGCTCCCGGGCCCCGGTCATTCCGGGGCTCCATCGCGTCCGAGCCCACCCGCGGCAGATCGGCCAACTCGCGACAGGTCGCCTCCTCCTCCACGACAAGGAGGATGTAACTCCGTGTCTCAAACGTTCGAGACGCAGCTCGGTGGCCAGACGCTGACCATCGAGACCGGCAAGCTCGCCCGCCTGGCCGGCGGCGCGGTCACCGTTCGCTACGGCGACACGATGGTCCTCGGCACCGCCAACCGTTCGGAGCCGCGACCCGGCCTCGACTTCTTCCCGCTCACCGTCGACTTCGAGGAGCGGATGTACGCCGCGGGCAAGATCCCGGGCGGCTTCATCAAGCGCGAGTCCCGGCCCTCCGAGGCCGCGATCCTCGCCGCCCGCCTGACGGACCGGCCGATCCGGCCGCTCTTCCCCGAGGGCTACAAGGACGACGTCCAGCTCGTGGTCACCGTCCTCTCGACGGACCAGGAGAACAACCCGGACGTCATCGGCACGGTCGCCGCGTCGGCCGCCCTGACGATCAG
>DASTOB010000116.1:0-26101 GCA_035720425.1 Candidatus Limnocylindrales bacterium | reverse complement strand
CACCTGGTTCCGGTGTGGTTCTCGTGGGACGGCGAGCGCCTCGTCGTTGCGAGCAAGCCGGATGCGATCAAGGTGCGCAACGTGCGCGCCAACCCGCAGGTCATGGTCGCGCTCGGGGAGGCAGAGGACGACTTCGACGTCGGCCTCGTCGAGGCGGAGGCGGACCTTCCGGCGATGCCCAGCGCGGACGTCCTCGATGACGCGCACTTCGAGAAGTACGCCCACCAGCTGGCCGAGATCGGCCTGACGCGCGACGAATATCTCGCCACGTACGCCCAGCCGATCGTGATCAGGCCGACGCGCTTCCTGCCGTGGCACGGTCGGACGGTGCCGGCGAGCGCGGCTCCCGCCAACGCCGCACCGCAGGCCGCGCTCCCCGAGCGCCTCCCCGGCTGGCTGCGGGGCGGGCAGGTCGGCTGGCCGCGCACGTGGCGGGGCGGGCCGCGCACGTGGCTGCGGGGCGGACCCCGCACCTGGCTGCCGCGGCCGATGCGCCGCGCGTTCGCCTGACGGGAGCCGATCATGTCCTGGTTCCGTCATCCCGCCTTCGATGCGGCGCTGTTCGTCCTCCTCGGCGGTCTGTGGGGATCGAGCTACCTCGCCGTCAAGCTCGCCGGCACGAGCTTGGGGCCAGTGTCGTTCGTCGCGATCCGGCTCGCGTTCGCCGTCGCCTTCATCGCGGCGGTCGCGATCGCAACGCGGATGCCGTTGCCCCGGCGCAGGGAGCTGCCGCACCTCGCAGTGGTCGCCGTGACCGGCGTCGTCGCGCCGTTCGTCCTCATCACGTGGGGCCAGCGCGACATCGATGCCGGGCTCGCCTCGATCTTCAACGCCGCCACACCCCTGTTCGCCGTGCTCCTCGCCGCGATCGTGTTGCGCGACGAGCCGCTGCGGCTCGGGAAGCTGGTCGGGATCGGGCTGGGGCTGGGCGGCGTCACGGTCGTCGTCGGCGGCGGGGCGAGCGCCGGTGGGCATCCGATGGCGCTCCTCGCGATCCTCCTCGGCGCCGTGTCCTACGCGGTCACGGCCGTATACAGCCGGCGATTCCTCCGCGGAGCGCGGCCGCTGTCGGTCGCCCTCGGGCAGGCGGTCGTGGGTCTGGTCATCACGGCGAGCATGGCGGTCGTGCTCGAGCGACCGACGCTCGCCGTCCCCGCCTCCGAGGCCCTCGCCGCGGCGGCGTACCTGGGGGTCGCCTCGTCCGGCGTGGCCGCGCTCATCTTCTTCCGGCTCATCGGTCGATGGGGAGCCGGGCGAACGACGCTCGTGAACTACCTGATCCCGGTGGTCGGGGTCGTGCTCGGCGCGGTGGTGCTCGGCGAGCGGCTCGACGCGGCGGTGCTGGCCGGCGGGGTGCTCGTCATCGCCGGGGTCGCGATCGCCGGAGGAGCGGGCGGCACGCTCGCGACTCGACTGCGGCCGCGGCCGTCGTCGGCGGCACCGGCGACCATCGCCGAGCCGGTCGCGGCGTAGTCAGTCCCGGCGGAACGGGAGCCCCAACGGGACGGGCGCCCGCGGCCGCCCGCCGACCCCTATCTCCGCCGGCGCCCCCGCCGCTGGTCGGCCAGGATCTCGCGCGCCGCGTTCTGTCCCGGGCCACCGGTCACGCCCCCGCCGGGGTGGGCCCCCGAACCGCACAGGTACAGCCCGTCGAGCGGCATCCGATACCGCGCCCAGCCGAGGAGCGGCCGCCACAGGAAGAACGAGTCGAGCGCGGGCTCGGCGTGGAGCGGGTGACCGCCGGTCAGCCCGTGCTCCCGCTCGAGATCGAGCGGCGTGAGCACCTGGCGCGCCGTGACGAGCTTGCCGATCCCTGGCGCCACGCCCTCGAGCACTCCCACGACGCGATCCCCGAGCGCCTCGCGTGCCGCATCGTCCCAGTCGCCGTCCCGCAACCAATACGGCGCGTACTGCACGACCACGCTCATCACGTGGGTGCCTGCCTTGGCGCCCTCGACGAGCGCCGGATCGACGAGCGACGGGATCGTCGCCTCGAGGATCGGCGCCTCCGACACGCGCCCGTACTTGGCCGCGTCGAACGCCCGCTCCATCGCGTCGATGCCGGGCGCGACGACGATCCGGCCGCGGAGGAGCACCTCCGCATCGGAGCCGGCCGCCGGAAACTGGGGCAGCCGACGGAGCACGAGGTTGACCTTCGCGACGACCCCGGGCTGGCGGATGTTCGACGCCCGCCAGCCGAGCGACGGTCCCAGCGCGACGGGATCGACGAGCCCGACGAGCGTGCGTTTCGGGTCGAGCCCGGACACGACGACGGGCGAGCGGATCTCCTCGCCGGAGCTGGCGAGCGCGACCCCGGTGACGCGCCCGTCGCGCGACAGAACGGCACCCACCTCCGCGCCCGTGCGGATCGACACACCAGCGCTCCGCGCCGCGCCCTCGAGCGCCCGCGAGACCGCGCCCGGGCCGCCGCGCGCGAACACGGTCTGGCCGGCCGCTCCCCCATCGTTCCCGGCCGAGTCCATGAGGAGCACGGCGGTCGATCCGGCCGACCACGGCCCGAGCGAGCAGTACTGGACCCCGCGCCAGGCGAGCGCGGCGCGCACCGCGTCGGTCGCGAAGGCCTCACCGACGAAGTCGGCCACCGCCATCGGCAGGACCCGCGTGATCGTTCGGGCGTCGTGGGCGCCGAGGCCGCGGAACGTCCGACCCAGGCGGAGCCCGGCGAGCGCGTCGCCGAGACCGGGAGAGGCGATGTCCGGCGGCGTCTCGGACGCCAGCTCGGCGAGGAAGCGGCCGAGCGACCGGACGAGCCGGTCGAACTCGGGGTACGCCGCGCCATCGGCCGGTGAGACGGCGCGCAGCCCGTCGGCCGTCCGGCCCACGTCGGCCCACAGCGTGACCGCCGTCCCGTCCGGGGACGGCGCAAAAGCCCGAACCTCCGGCGCCACGAGCGACAGGCCGTAAGACCGGAGGTCGAGCTCGCGGGCGACCGACGGCCGAAGGCGACCGACGGTGTGGGCGAGCGTCGGAACGCGCGCACCCTTCGCCAGCTCCGACGTGTCGGCCGCGCCGCCGACCCGCTCCCGCCGCTCGAGGACGAGCGTCCGGAGCCCCGCCCGGCCGAGGTAGGCCGCCGTGACGAGCCCGTTGTGCCCGCCGCCGACGACGACGGCATCCCAGTTGGCCGCGCGCGCCGTCCCGCCGTCGGCCGCGCGCGCCGTCCCGCCATCGGCCGTCCGCATCGGTTCGCCGTCGGTCATCGTCAGGCCACCCGTCGGCCGCGCGAGCGGAGGACCTCGAGGGCCGCGATCCGCCCGTTGGCGCCCATGATCCCACCGCCCGGGTGCGTCGCCGAGCCGCTCAGCCAGAGGTCGCGGATGGGCGTTCGGAAGCGCGCATGGCCGGGCACCGGTCGGTTGAAGAAGAGCTGCTCGAGGGTCAGCTCGCCCTGGAAGATGTTGCCTTCGGTCAGGCCGGTCGTCCGCTCGATGTCGAGCGGCGTCTGGACGTTGCGGAACAGGATGATGTCGCGGATGTTCGGGGCGAACTCCGCGATCC
Source organism: Candidatus Limnocylindrales bacterium (assembly GCA_035720425.1). Classification (GTDB taxonomy): domain Bacteria; phylum Chloroflexota; class Limnocylindria; order Limnocylindrales; family CSP1-4; genus DASTOB01. The sequence continues at coordinate 22,582 of DASTOB010000116.1, read as the reverse complement.
GGTCGACCACCGCGTCGCCGAACGCCTCGCGGTTGTCGTCCCAGCTCCCGAGCTCCGGCGCGAGCTTGTACGGCGCGTACTGGACGAAACAGCTGATCACGTGCTTGCCCGGCGGCGCGATCGACGGGTCGACGAGGGTCGGGATGATCATGTCGATGTACGGGCGGCGGCTCCAGTGGCCGTACTTCGCGTCGTCGTAGGCCCGCTCCATCTCGTCGACGCTGGGGCTGAACGAGATCGCGCCGCGCAGGTGCTCGCCCTCGCCGGGAAGGCACGTGAAGTCCGGTAGCCGATCGACGGCGAGGTTGACCTTGCCGGACGAGCCGCGGAACTTGAACCGGCGGACCTCCTCCTCGAACGCCGGGTCGAGGGTGCCGGGTTCGACGAGGTCGAGGAACGTCCGCCGCGCGTCGACCGAGCTGAGGATCACGTCGGCCTCGATCTCCTCGCCGGAGCCCTCGAGCGCGACGCCGGTCGCCCGACCGCCACGGGTGAGGATGCGCCCGACCGGGGCCTCGAGGCGGATCTCGGCGCCCTGCGCCTGGGCTGCCCGGCCGATCGCCTCCGAGATGCCGCCGGTGCCGCCCTTCGGGATGCCCCAGGCGCGGAACGCACCATCGATCTCGCCCATGTAATGGTGGAGGAGCACGTAGGCGGTGCCGGGGCTGCGCACGCCGAGGTACGTGCCGATGATCCCGGAGGCTGACATCGTCGCCTTGAGCGGATCCGTCTCGAACCACTGGTCGAGGAAGTCCGCGGCCGACATCGTCATGAGCTGAACGAATACGGCCTGCTGGCGCTCGGTCAGCTGCTGGAAGCTGCGGAGCAGGCCGCCGAGCGGGAGGAGCGGCCGCGGGTCCCGCGACGTGAGATCCGGCGGGACGATCGACAGGATCGGCTTGATGAAGCGGGCCATGTCGACCATGAGGCGGCCGTATTCCTCGTACGCCTCGGCGTCGGTCGTCGACCAGCGGCGGAGCTCGCGGACGGTGCGGCCGTGATCGTTGACCCGCCACAGGTAGTCGCCGCCGGAGGGCCCCTCGCCGGGCCGCAGGGGGGTGAACGTGCCGTCGAGCGGCAGGATATCGAGGCCGTGCCGCGGGAGGTCAAGCTCGCGGATGATCTCCGGGCGGAGGAGCGATACGACGTACGAGAAGACCGAGAAGCGGAAGCCCGGGAAGAGCTCCTCCGTGACGGCCGCGCCGCCGAGCACGTGGCGGCGCTCGAGGACGATCGTCCGGAGGCCGGCGCGGGCGAGGTACGCGGCGCTGACGAGGCCGTTGTGGCCGCCGCCGATGACGATCGCGTCGTAGCGCTGGGCCAACGGGCCTCCTCCGCTATCCAGCCTGCATAGGGTTCATGCATGGTACCGATCGGGCGCGGGCGGCTGCCGGTCGGTTGCGCGCGGCGGCCCGCGGGCGCGGCGACCCTGACGAGACGGCATACTCCGAGGCATGAGCGTCGGCACCGCCTTTCATCCGCGCACGGCGGACCTCAATCGCAAGCAGCAGTGGCGCGAGTGGTCCGGCTACTTCGCGTCGAGCGTGTACGCCGATGCGCATGACATCGAGTACAACGCGATCCGCGAAGCCGCCGCGCTCATCGACGTCTCGCCGCTCTACAAGTACCGCGTCCACGGGCCGGACGCGGGCCGCCTCGTCGATCGGGTCATCACCCGCGACGCGACGAAGCTCACCCCCGGCCGCGTCTACTACACGCCGTGGTGCGACGAGTTCGGCAAGGTCATCGACGACGGGACGGTCCATGCCCTCGACGACGGCTCGTTCCGCTGGACGGCGGCCGATCCGCAGATGCGCTGGCTCCGACTCAACGCCCGGGGCCTCGACGTGGCGATTGACGACGTGACCGAGGGGGTCGCCGCCCTGGCCCTCCAGGGCCCACTGTCACGGGCGGTCCTCGAGGCGGCGACGGCCGAGGGCTGGGCCGACCTCCGCTACTTCCGCCGTCGGGCCGGCCGACTCGCGGGCATCGACGCCGCGATCGACGTGTCCCGCACGGGCTACACCGGCGACCTCGGCTACGAGCTGTGGATCCCGGCCGACCAGGCCGTCGCGGCGTGGGACGCGCTGATGGCCGCGGGCCGCGCATTCGGGATTCGACCCGCCGGCATGCTCGCTCTCGACGTCGTCCGGCTCGAGGCCGGGCTCATCCTCCTCGAGGTCGACTACACGTCGGCCCGTCACGCGATCAACCCGGAGCAGAACTACTCGCCGTTCGAGATCGGTCTCGGCCGCCTCGTCAGTTTCGAGAAGGGCGACTTCGTCGGCCGCCTCGCGCTCGAGCGCGAGGCGCGGCGCGGTGGCCCGACCCGGCGGCTGGTCGGCGTCGAACTCGACTGGTATGGCATCGAGCGGCTGTACTCGGAGCAGGGCCTGCCGCCGGCCATCTCGCCGTCGGTCGATCGGTCGCCCGTCCCCGTGTTCGCCCCGCGCGGCGGCCAGGTGGGCAAGGTCACGAGCCTGGGCTGGAGCCCGATCCTCAAGCAGGCCATCGGGCTCGCCTCGGTGCCGCCGTCGCTCGAGGCGGTCGGGTCACGGGTCGAGGTGGAGTGGACGGTCGAGGGTCGGCGCGGCCGCGTGCCGGCGCAGGTGGTGTCACTCCCGTTCCTCGACCTCCAGCGCAAGCGGGACTGAGAGTCAACTCGGGCCGGTGGCGGTCAGCTAGTCGCGCCCGCGCATGAGCGAGACCCGGAACGGTCGCAGCTCGCCCCGGGCGAAGCCGCCCGCGATGACCGGATCCTCGTCCATGATCCGCCGGGCGGCAGCCTCGTCGGGCGCCTCGAAGATGGCGATCCCGGTGTTGATCCGTCCGAGGGTCGGGCCGACGAGGATCATCGTGCCCTCGTCGAGCAGGCGCTGGAACCGCTCGAAGTGGACGCCCCACACGGCGACCTCCTCGTCGGTCATCGACTCGGCGAAGTCGTCGCGCGGGGTGTGGATGAAGTAGATCCATTCGGCCATGGCGCGGATGGTGCCATGCACGCCGATAGTCCGAAACCGTACGTCCCGGCGAGGCGACCGCGAATCAGCGGCGACGTTCCGAAATCGGATTCCGATTTCGGAGCACGAGGCGTTGAAGCCACGTCCCTCCGGCGAACGTACGATTTCGCATCATCGGGCGAACGCGGACGCTCGCGACCCTACGACGACCGATCGAGGAACGCCTCGAGCCGGCCGAGGGCCTCCGGCAGGTTCTCGCGACCGAAACCCACCCGCAGGTGATTGCCCGGGTGACCGAACTGCGAACCCGGCAGGAGCAGGACCCCCTCCGCCTCGACGAGCTCGGCGGCGAACGCGTCGGCCGTCACGTCGCCGAGCAGGCGCGGAAAGGCGACCGAACCGCCCCGCGGCGGCACCCACGCGAAGACGTCGGACCGTCGCCGGAAGAGGTCGTCGAGCAGGACGAGGTTGTCGGCCACGATCCGCCGCGACCGAGCGAGGACGCGGTCAGCGGCCCGCAGCCCGATCAGGGCGAGGATCTCCGACGGGGCCGACGAGCAGATCGTCGTGTAGTCCTTGAACGAGGCGCACCGGGCGAGGAGGTCGCGATCGCGGGTCGCCAGCCAGCCGATCCGCAGCCCGGCCATGGCGAACGACTTCGACATGACCCCGAGCGACACCCCGCGCGGGTACGCCTCTGCGCCGGCCACGAGTCGGTCGCGTTCGTCCCGTTCGAGGTAGCGATACACCTCGTCGGCCAGCAGGTGGATCCCGCGGTCCGACAGGGCGTCGGTCAGGCGGGCCCACTCCGCGTGCGACGGGAGCATGCCGGTGGGATTGTGCGGGGCGTTGACGACGACGAGCCGCGTCTCCGGGCGGAGCGAGCGGATGAGTCGCTCGACGTCGAACGCCCAGCCGTCGGCCTCGCGGAGCTCGTGGAGCGACACCTCGGCACCGTTCGCCCGCGCGATCTCGTACAGGCTCTGGTACCCCGGCCACGTGACGACGACGTGGTCACCCGTCCCGACGAGCACGTTGACAAGACAGAAGATCGCCTCTTCCGCCCCGGCGAAGACGAGTACGTCCTCGGGCTCGATCTCCTCGTACAGACCCGCGATCTCGGCCCGCAGGAGCGGGTGACCGGTCGACTCGGTGTAGCCGAGCCGGAGACCGGACCACAGCGCGCGCGTCTCGTCGTCGGCCATGGCGAGGACGTCCGCCATCGGCCAGCCCTCCACGTCCGACGCGCAGAGCAGGTAGCGGACGGCGAACTCCCAGCGGGCGAAGAACCGCTCGAGGGCGAAGTCGGCGATGCGCACGCCACCATGATGGGGCTTTCGGCGGGCGCGCCGAGCGGCAGGCGGGATCGGGCCGAAGGGCCCTGTCCGACCTGCCAACGAGCGGCGATGCTGGGACGGTCGATGTCGAGCACACGCCAACCATGACCCGGATCATCGAGGCCGACGGCCTCACGAAGTCCTACGGCCCGCGCCGCGGCATCGTCGACGTCACGTTCAGCGTCGACGAGGGCGAGGTATTCGGCTTCCTGGGCCCGAACGGCGCCGGCAAGACGACGACGATCCGGACGCTGCTCGGTCTGCTCCGACCGACGTCGGGGCGCGCGTCGATCTTCGGGCTCGACGTGTGGTCCGAGGCCCCGCGGCTTCACGACCGGCTGTCGTACGTCGGGAGCGACCCCGGCTATCTCGGCGAGCTGACGGCTGGCGCCCTGCTGGACTACGTGGCCGGCCTGCGCGGCCTCGCCCGCGGGGCCTGGCGCCAGGCGGCGGAGCGCTTCGAACTCGATCCGACGGTCCAAATCCGGAAGCTGTCGCGCGGCAATCGCCAGAAGGTCGGCGTGGTCCAAGCGTTCATGGGCGACGCGCCGCTGCTCGTCCTCGACGAGCCGACGAGTGGCCTCGACCCGCTCATGCAACGCGAGTTCCTGACCGCCCTGTCGGAGGCGAGGGCTGCCGGGCGAACCGTCTTCCTCTCGTCGCACAACCTGCCCGAGGTCGAGCGCAGTTGCGACCGGGTGGGCATCATCCGCGAGGGCCGACTGATCGAGATCTCGACCGTCCAGGCACTGCTCGCTGGGCACTGGCGGTCCGTCAGCCTCGTGCTCGCCGCTCCCGCTCCGGCGGGCACGTTCGACCTCCCGAACGTCCAGGTCGTGTCGGCCGCGGCCCGGGACGTCCATCTCATGATCCGCGGTGACGTGAACCCCCTCCTCCGTCGGATCGCATCCCTCGACGTGCACGACGTGTCGATCGCGACTCCGGAAATCGAGGACATCTTCCTGCGCTTCTACGACGGCACCGGGCCGTCGCCGGCGCGCGTTGCCGTGCCGGCCGGAGCATCTGTACCGGCGCACCGTACGGAGACCGGCCGATGAGTGCCCGGGCCCTGCTCCTCGACCTGCGCCGGAGCCGGACGCTGCTCGGCTGGCTGGTCGTCATCACCGCCGCGTACGCCGGCTTCATCACCGTCTTCTATACCAACGTCGCCGAGAACGCGGAGGAGTTCGAGAAGCTGCTCGAGGTCTATCCGAAGGAGCTCCTCATCGCCTTCGGGATCGAGGGCAACTTCGCCGATCCGGGCGTCTTCCTATCCGGCTACGTGTTCAGCTTCCTGTGGCCGCTCATCGCTGCGATCGGGGCGATCGCGCTCGCCACCCGCATCGCGGCTGATGTCGACCGTGGGTTTCTCGACATCGTTCTCGCCACGCGGCTGCCGCGAGTCCGGCACCTCGCGGCATCGATCGGCAGCCAGGCGCTCGGTATCGGGCTGCTGGCAGGGACGATGGTCGGCGCGATCGTCCTCGCCGACCTGCTCATCGAGCCGGACTTCCCGACCGCCCGCGTCCTGGCCGCAGGCGTCCACGCCTTCGCGTTCGGCGCGGCGATCGCGGGGCCAGCCACGCTGTTCGCGGTCGTGTTCCTCGATCGCGGGCGGGCGGCCGGCATCGTGGCCGGCGTGCTCGTCCTCATGTATCTGCTCAACGTCGTCGCGGCGCTCGCGCCGGAGGTCGATGCCCTCGCGACGATCTCCGCGTTCCGCTACTTCGACGTGCGCGACCTGATCGGCGACGGGGCCTACCCGGTCGGCGACTCGCTCCTGCTCGGGGGCGTCGGCGCCGCGGGCTGGGCGCTTTCGCTCCTCGTGTTCCGGCGGCGCGACCTCGCCGCCTGACCCAGGCCGACGTAGACTCGGTGGTCGTGACGGACATCGTCGTTCTCGGGGTGCCGACCGCGCTCGGCGGTCACCTGGCCGGGATGGAACGGGCGCCGGCCGGGCTGCGGCAGCTCGGCCTGTTCGACGCGCTGCGCGGCCGTCCGGGGTTGGCCGATGCCCGGATCGTCGACGGCGGCGACCTCGTCATCGCGCCGGGCTTTCGCGACGACCCGGATCCGCGGGCGAAGAACCGGGCGCTCATCGCCGACTTCCTGCCGCGCGAGCGCGACCTGGTGGCCGATCTGCTCGCCGACGAGGGGCCGGACACCCGTCTGTTCATCGTCGGCGGCGACTGCACCGCCCACGCCGGCGCGCTGGCCGGGCTCCGGCGGATTCGCCCGGACGATCGGTTCGCGATCGCCTGGTTCGATGCACACGGGGACTTCAACACGCCCGACACGACCCCGTCGGGCAACGTGTGGGGGATGCCGTTCGCGATGCTGTGCGGGATCGGCGATCACGACCTCGTCCGCGCGTGCAGCGGCCCGACGGTGTTCGCCCACGATGCGGCCCTCGTCGGCGGCCAGGTCCTCGACGAGCAAGAGTCGCGGATGCTCGCCTCGAACGGGGTCGCGCAGTTCGGGTCCGGGATGCTCGGTACGGCGGCGGGGATGGCGGCGCTCGCGGCCTGGGCCCGGACGATCGGCGAGTCGGTCGACGGGCTGTACGTCGCGATCGACATGGACGTGCTCGACGCGGAGGGGGGCTGGGCGGTCCAGATGCCGGAGCCGAACGGGCTGCCACTCGACGTCGCGGTGGCGGCCGTCGAGGCGCTCGCCGCCGGTGGCCCGCCGGTGATCGGGTTCGGGGCGACCGGGGTGAACCTCGGCAACGGCGACGGGCCGATCACGCGCGACGCGATCGCGCGGCTCGCGGAGGCGGCACTCGGCGGGTAGGACCCGGCGCAGCGGGGAGCGCGGTCACCCGTGGGGCGGGTGAACGGGACGAGGGGGAGCGGCGGCGGCGCGCGTTCAGCCGTGGGGCGGCGGATCGGGACGGGTTCGACGTCCGATGCGGCGCGCTCAGCCCTGGCGGGTGATTCCGACGCGGATCGGCCCGCGCTCGTCGCGTTCACCCGTGGGGCGGCTGAAGGGACGGGTTCGACGTCCGATGCGGCGCGCTCAGCCGTGGGGCGGGTGAACGGGACGGGTTCGACGTCCGATGCGGCGCATTCACCCGTGGGGCGGGTGAACCGGACGGGGAAGGAGCCCCGAGTGCCGGGCCCGGGGCGCTACGGGCCGACGCGGACGAGCGCCTCGGCGTAGCCCCGGAAGGTCGCCTCGTCGAGCCCAGAACCGGTCGCCAGCCAGGCGATCGCGGCGCCCCGGTCGACCGTCACCGCCCACGACCCGTCATCGGCCGCCACGAGCGTGCCCTCGCGGTCGCCGAACGAGGCGGCTCCCACATCCGAACCGGACGGCACGCAGTCGCCGTCCTCCTGGCAGAACGCCCCTTCGCGGAGCATGAACCGGCCGCTCCCCGGCCCGCGATAGCCGACCTCCATCCACCCGCCGGCCGACAGCCGATACGTGCCGCTCTCGACGAACCAGCCATCCGGCAGGGCCGCGCAGTACACGTCCCACGAAACGGCCTCCGCGACGGCCGCGAAGAAGTCGCGGTTCGCGTCGTTGCCGGAGCACTGCGCCGACGGCGTGCCCGACGGCGCGGCGGTCAGGCTCGGTTCGCCCGACGCGCCGGACGGTGGGGCATCGGTCGGGGTGCCGGACGGCGAGTCCGACGGCGAGGCATCGGAGGAGGCCGAGGGCGACGGCGGGGGGTCGGTCGGGGCCGGCCGAACGGTGGGTCCCTCGTCCGACACGCCGCACGCGGCGAGGATCACCGACGCGGCGACGAGGCCGGCGACGGCGGTCAGGCGAATAGGGAGGCGAAGCCGCGGGAGGAGTCCCGGATACCCCGCACGGGCTCGGTGCACGTCAGGGAGCGTACCACGCGCCGTCAGGCGCCAGACCCGACGGGGCCGGCGATCGCCTGCCCGTTTCGCGGCCTCGCGGCCTCCCGGTCTCGCGCTTCCACCGGCCCCTGGCACGTCTACGGCGCGTCCCGGTCCGCAACCCCGGCCGACTCGAATGTCGCCATCCCGTCGCGCAGCGAGACCGCCGCATCGAGCAACCCGAAGGCGAGGGCGGCTCCGGTCCCCTCGCCGAGTCGCACCTCGAGGTCGAGCAGCGGCCGGAGCCCGAGCCGGTCGAGCTGGACGGCATGGCCGGGCTCCGCCGACCGATGTGACGCGATGAGCCGGACCGCGACCCCCGGCGCGACGGCCGCCGCGACGAGCGCGGCCGCGCCGGTGATGAAGCCGTCGAGCACGACCGGGACGCGCGCCGCGGCGCCGCCGAGCAGGACGCCGACAAGCACCGCGATCTCGAGCCCGCCGAGCGCCGCGAGGACGCCGATCGGATCGGCCGGATCGGGCCGATTGATGGCCAGCGCCTGCTCGACGATCGCCGCCTTGCGTGCCCGCGCCGCCTCGTCGAGCCCGGTCCCGGGGCCCGTCACGGCGTCGGGTTGCGCGCCGCACAGGGCCGCGGTCAGCGCCGCGGCCGCCGTCGTATTGCCGATCCCCATCTCGCCGACGCCGATGAGCACGGCACCCCGCTCCGCGAGGTCGGCCGCCAGGTCCAGCCCGGCCTCGACGGCCGCCAGGGCCTCGTCGCGCGTCATGGCCGGGCCGGCCGACAGGTCCGCCGTGCCGCGCCCCCGCCCCGTCGAGCGGAACTCGACCCCGGGGCGCGGCGCGGACGGAGCTGCCTGCCCCTCCCCGGCGACCGATGGCGCGAGTCCCTCGACGCCGGCGTCGACGATGACGAGGCCGGCGTCGAGCGAGCGGGCGAGAACGGAGATCGCGGCGCCGCCGGCGCGGAAGTTCGCGACCATCTGGCGGGTGACGTCCGGCGGGTAGGCGGACACGCCGCGGGCGGCCACGCCGTGGTCCGCCGCCGCGACGACGATCGTCCGCGGGCGCGTGACCGCGTCGGACCGGCCGGTGATCCCGGCCAGCCGGATGGCCAGTTCCTCGACCCGGCCGAGGCTTCCCGGCGGCTTCGTCAGCCGATCGAGACGGGCGGCCGCTGCGGCCATCGCCGCTCCGTCGAGCGGGGCGATCCGGCCGACGACCGCGTCGATGCGCCGCGAGCCGGTCATGAGCCCGGCTCCGCGGGATCGATCTGCCAGGCCCCGGACGCGAGCCGGACCCGCACCGCCGACGCCGGCCCGAGCCACATCGAGTCGTTCCGGGGAAGGAGCGAGGCGACGATCGCGGCGATGACGCCCGCATGGCCGACGACGATGACCGCCGGTTCGCGACGAGCGGCGATACGACCCCACGCGTTCCCGACGCGGGAGCGTAGTGCGGTCGCCGACTCGCCGCCGGGCCAGTCGACCGGGCGCCCGTCGATCAGGGCCGCGGCGACGTCAGGCAGGTCCCGCCGCACCTCGTCCCACGTGAGGCCCTCGGCCAGACCGACGTCGACCTCGCGGAGGTCCGGGTCGACCCGGACGCGGACCCGGAGGCGCTCGGCGATCGGTGCCGCCGTCTCGATCGCCCGCCGTGCGGGACTCGACATCACCACGGTTCCGGCCGGCACGATCGCGGCCAGCCGGCGCGCCGCGGCGGTCGCCTCCGCCCGGCCGACCGCGGTGAGCGGCAGGTCGCGGTTACCGAGCCAGCGGCTGCCGGTCCACGCGGTCGACGCGTGCCGGACGAGCCAGGCCTCAGCGATCACGGACGGTGAGCGGCAGCCCCGCGACCATGAAGTGGACCTCGTCGGCGACGGCGGCGATGCGCTGGTGGGCGATGCCCTGGAGGTCCCGGAACGCCCGCGACAGCGGGTCGAGCGGCACGAGCCCAAGGCCGATCTCGTCGCTCACGACGACGACGGGTCCGCGATGCGCGGCGATCGCCGCGAGGGCATCGGCGAGCGGCCGGTCGAGGATCGCATCGATGTTCGGGGGCTCGTCCCCCACGATCCCGCTCAGCCACAGCGTGAGGCCGTCGAGCAGGACGGTCTCGTTGGCCGGCAGCGCCCGGACGGCGGCGGCGAGATCCCGGCCCACCTCGACCGTCGGCCAGTCGGCGGGTCGGGCCGCCCGATGCCCGGCGATGCGCTCGTCCAGCTCTGGGTCGCCGGGCCACGCCGTGGCGAGGTACGTCACGGGCCCTCCGGCCGCGAGCGCCGCGGCACGGGCCTGGCCGAAGCGGCTCTTGCCGCTCCGCGTGCCGCCGAGGACGAGTACGAGCCGCGCGCTCACGGGACGGCGGCCGACCCGGCGGCGACGGCCGACCAGACGGCGATCGCGACGAGCGTCGCGGCAAAGACGAGCTCGACGCCGGCCCCGAGCCCATCCCCGTCGAGACTCCCACGGATCCGGACGACGCCGACCGAGAGCCCGAGGCCGGCGAGGGCGCCGGCCACGGCGGCGACCGCGGCCGACACGCTGCCGAACCGCGCGAGCGCAAGGGCGGCGACGGCGGCCGATCCGAGCGCGGCGACGACGTCCCACCGGCCGACCCGGGCCGCGAACCACGCCCCGAACCCGCCATCGGCCGGTGCAGCGGCCTCGGCCGGCGCAGCCGATTCGGCCGGCGCAGTCGATTCGGGCGCCGTCGGTCCCGCACCCGTTCCCAGCCGGGCGAGCACGACCGCCGCCGCCCGCGACCCGCTCGCCGCGACGACGAGACCGAGCGCCGCGGTCACGGGTCCGGCGAGGTCGGACGTTCCGGCGAGCGCCGCGACGTCGACGAGCAGCGCCCCCACGACCGCGACCGCGCCCGCCGCCCCGACCCGTGGGTCCCTCCGCGCACGCTCCGCCGCTGCGGGATCCGGGGCGGCGAGCGCATCGGCCGTGTCCGCGAGGCCGTCGAGATGGAGCGCCCCGGACGCGACGGCGATGACGAGGATCGCGAGCACCGCCGCCAGAAACGGCAGCGCGGCCCCAAGGAGCAGGACAGGCGCCGCGGCGACGAGGCCGAGCCCCGCTCCGACCATCCCGAACGCGGCCGCCCCGGTGCGCGCGGCGGGCGCGTCGAGCGCGTCGAGGTCGCCACCGGATCGGTCGGGCGTGGTGACCGGCAGCCGCGTCAGCAGCCCGATGGCGGCCCGCGGCTCGGCGCGCAACGCGGCGAACGCGGTTCGGCCGGTCACCGGCGTCATCGGTCGGCCGACGCCGGGCTCCACGGAGCGCCCCACAGGATCCCCGGGTCGACCCCGAACACGTCCCGGATCCGGGCCGCCGTGAGCACGTCGGCCGGTGGCCCGTCGGCCGCGATCCGGCCGTCGGCCACGACGAGGACCCGCGGAAAATAGCGAGCAGCGAGGTTGAGGTCGTGGAGCACCGCGAGGACCGTCGTGCCGTCACGGGCATTGAGGTCGACGAGCAGCTCCATGACCTCGACCTGGTGGCGCAGGTCGAGATGGACGGTCGGCTCGTCGAGGACGACGATCGGCGCCGCCTGGGCGATGGCGAGGGCGACGAGCACGAGCTGCCGCTCGCCGAGCGACAGCTCCCGGGCGTCCCGGCCGAGCAGCCGGCCGAGACCCACCCGGTCCATCGCCTCCGCGACGGCGGCGCGATCGGCCGGGCGGGGCCCGCGGATCGGGTCCTCGTGGGGCAGCCGGCCAAGGGCGACGATCTCCTCGACCCGGGCCGAGAACGGCAGGACCGCGAGCTGCGGCACGACGGCGATCCGGCGGGCGAGCGCGGCCCGATCGAAGTCGGCCACGTCGCGGCCGTCGACCTCGACCTGCCCGGCGACCGGCGCGAGCAGCCCGGTCAGGGCGCGCAGGAGGGTGGACTTGCCCGCCCCGTTCGGCCCCACGAGCGCGACGCGCTCGCCGGGAGCGATCGACAGGTCGGCCGCGCGGACGATCTCGCGCCGGCCATAGGCGAGGGTGACGGCGCGGAACTCGACGATCGGCGGCCCGGCGATCGCGGCGCGGTCGGTCGGGACGAGGTCGGTCACAGCTCGTACCCCGATTGCGCCCGGCGCAGCAGGAACAGGAAGAACGGCGCTCCCACGAGGGCCGACACGACGCCGACGGGGATGTCGCCGAGCAGCCGCGCCCCGAGGTCCGCGAGCACGAGCAGGCACGCGCCGACGACGATCGACAGCGGCAGGACCGCTCGCGCGCTCGGGCCGACGACGAGTCGGACGACGTGCGGGACGACGAGTCCGACGAAGCCGATCAGCCCACTCACGGCGACCGCTGCCGCGGTGACGAGCGAGCCCGCCGCGAGGAGGATCGCCCGCTCGCGCCGGACGTCGACCCCGAGGTGCGCGGCCGCCTCCTCGCCGAGCATGAGCCCGTTGAGGACGCGGGCGCGCCACAGGATCACGGCCGTCCCGACCACGACGAGCGGGAGGGCGATCGCGAGGCGCGGCCACGTCGCCGCCTCGAAGCCGCCGAGCAGGAACGCGAAGATCTGGCGGAGCGTCGCACCGGACAGGTACATCGCCATCGCCAGCCCGGCGGCGAGCAGCGACCCCACCGCATACCCGGTCAGGAGCAGGCTCGTCATGCCGCTCCACGCGGACAGTCGGCTCAGCCGGTACACGACGGTGATCGCGAGGAGGGCGCCGACGAACGCGAAGGCGTGGACCAGCCCGAACTCGACGACGACGATGCGGACCGGGATGAGCAGGGCGACCGCCGCTCCGAGCGCGGCGCCGGACGCCGTGCCGAGCACGTACGGATCCGCGAGGGGGTTGCGGAGGAGTCCCTGGAACGTGGCGCCGGCGACCGCGAGTGCGGCACCGACCATCGCCGCGGTGAGGACCCGCGGAATGCGCAGGTCCCACACGATCGTCTCGCTCGCCGCGCTCCACGTCGCCCCCGTGTCGAGCCCGAGGAGGCGGTGGAGGACGATCGCGACGGTCGTCTCCGGCGCGATCGAGACGGTGCCGAAGCCCACGGCGAGCACGGCGAGGACGGCCAGCGCCACGACCGCCGTTCCGAACAGCGCACGCGGATGGCGGCGCGCGCCCTCGCGCAGGAGCGACCGGCGGGTCCGGGCGCGCGAGGCCCCGAAGCCGGCCGATGCGGCCGTCATCCGCCGACCTGCGCGGTCATCCGCCGACCTGCGCGGTCATCCGCCGCCCTCGGCCGGCAGGTCGAGGTCGGGGTGGATCGCGAGCGCCAGCGAGCGCAAGCCCTCGCCGAGGCGCGGCCCCGGGCGGGTGATGATGACGTCCTCGGTCGGGCGGATTGCACCGTCCCGCACCGCGGTCATGACGTTCCAGCCGGCGCGGGCGGCGACGGCCTCCGCCGTCACCCCGTACGCGGCGTCGCCGAGGAGGATCACCTCGGGATCCGCCTCGATGAGGCGCTCGAGCGGAATCTCGAACGCATCCGGGGAACCGGTCGTGATCGGGTCGCCCCCGGCGAGGGCGATCATCTCGGCCAAGAACGATTCGTCGGCCGGCCCGTAGATCGCACCGGTCGCGTCGAGCTCGTAGAAGACCCGAGGCGCGGCGAGGTCCGCGGTCGCCGCGGCCACGGCGTCAAACTCCGCCCGGATCGCGTCGGCGAGGGCGAGCGCCTCGTCGCCCCGACCGACGGCTCGGCCGGTGAGCTCGATGTCGGCGAAGACGGTCTCGACATCGGCCGCGTAGACGACGAGGACGGTCAGGCCGACCGACCGGAGGCGCTCGATCCCGTCCGGCGGGGTGAAGAAGTTGCCGCCGGCGATGACGAGGTCCGGCTCGAGCCCGACGATCGCCTCGATGTTGACGGTGCCGAAGCCGGCAACCTCCGGGATGGGCCCCGCCTCCGGCGGGAACAGCGTGATGTCCTCGACGCGGCCGACGATCCGGTCGCCGACGCCGAGCGCGAACAGGATCTCCGTGGTGGCCGGGGTGAGCGACACGATCCGCTCCGGCTCGGCCGGGATGTCCACCTCCGTGCCCTCGTCGTCGACGAGCGTGACCGGGAAGGCGGGGCTGGGCGACGGCTCCGGCGTGGCCGTCGACGGGGGGAGGGCCGACCCGGTCGCGCCGGGTTGAGGTGTAATGCGGATCGATTCCGTCGTGCCGCAACCGGCGGCGGTGACGGCGAGGACGATGGCGGCGAGGAGCGCGCCGAGGCGCGGATGGTGGCGGGGGCGGGGGTGGGGCGAGGCGTCCAACAGGAATCTCCGGACACGGTGGGAGGTGCGAGGGGGCCGGGAATCACCGACCCCTCGCTTCGACGGTTCGAAGGAGGGGCCTCAGCCGGTCGGACGCATCGTGCCTGCCCTTTCTCTCGAAGGTGAGCAACCTCCGCGGGGCCGGCGACCGGACTTCCACCGATGGGGTGGTAACCGTAGCGGGACTGTGCCGGACTTGCACCGGCTTCGCGACCCAGCGGTATGACGAGTTGTGCCCGCGGATCGTAGCAGACGCGGCGACGGGCGCCCAGTGGCGGGCGCCCGTCGGGTCGGTGCGAGTGGCCGCGGCGTCGTTGGCGCCGCGGCCCGCCTCAGGCGGTCGGGACCGGCTGGGCGGAGAAGATCGAGACCTGCGCCTCCTCGGGCAGCATGACGCCCATGATCTTCTGGAGGGTGAGCAGGTGGACGCAGGAACCCCAACTCTCGAAGTAGTGGCAGGTGCAGTGCCACGAACCGGCGTCGAGACTCACGTGGTGCGTGTCGTTGTCGCCACGGAAGGTGAGCGAGAGACGATCGATGGTGATCCGATCGAGCTCCCGCGCGTAGCGATTCGCCTTCTCGACCTTGCCGATCAGAGAGCTGTGCATCGCCGTCGAACCTCCGTCGCCCTGGGGCGAACTTGTCGGCGGCCGCCGTCCGGTCATGCACCTCGACCGGTGATGGCGGTCGTGTCCTGAAGGGTACACCGGGTCGGCCGGTCGGTCACCCCCCGAATCGGTCAGGCCGGTCGGGCCGATCGGATGGTGGGTCGGGGGATCGGATGGCCTGCCTGATGCCCGCTGACTGGTAGCCCCCCGGGTTCGGGGCGGTGAGCGCGGCGTTTTCGTCGGGTGCTCACCCCGCGAGCGATAGTCAAGCGACGATTCGGTCGGCGCCCGGGTTCGTGGTCGACTCGTGCGTGGCACCGGACCGGCGGGCCGCCGTGTTTCGTCGGATTCTCGCCTCATGAGCGCGAATCGTCTCGAATGCGTCACGGCGATCACCCCGCGAGAAGTTGACGATGAACCCGCGCCTGGCGCTCACCGGGTGACGCATGCGACGAATCCGGGGCGAATCCCGTTGACGATCGCTCACCCGGTGAGCAAACGACGCACGGCGGTCGTGCCGGGGCCCGGTCTGCCCCGCCCGGGACGCGGGTCCCCGGTTCGGGCCGCGGGACGCCTGCCGCCGCCGCGTCCGGGTCGCGGGTCCCCGGTTCGGCCGTGGATCCCCCTGCGGAATGCCTGCACGACCGACGTCGGGCGGCGCGCACCACGCAGCCGAACGACGAAGCGGGTGGAGACGCCGGCGCTCGATCAGGTGCCGCGAACGAGGCGCTCCCCGGCGACGAGCATCGCCTCCCGGGCGTCGGCCGATGTGGCCTCCGTGTAGACCCGCACGAGCGGCTCCGTCCCGGAGGCGCGAACGAGGAGCCACGACCCGTCGGCCGTAAAGAACTTGAAACCGTCGTTCGTGTCGAGCGCGACCGTCCGGGCGACCGGCTCGCCGGCGAGTTCGGTTGGCGCCTTCTCGCGCAGGTCGACGAGCAGCCGCCGCTTGACCGCCGGGTACTCGGCCCGCTCGACGTGCACGTCGATCCGCCGGTAGAACGACGGGCCGGCGATGGCGTGGAAGTGCTCGAGCGCCCGCGACACCGGCCAGCGCCCGGCCGCCTTTTCGCGCAGGAACAGGTCGAGCAGGAGCAGGTCCGCGTAGATCCCGTCGCGCTCCGGCAGGTGCATCCCGAAGCCGAAGCCGCCGGACTCCTCTGCTCCCATCATCGCCCCGGTCTCGATCATCCGGGGCCCGATGAACTTGAAGCCGACGGCGGTCTCGTGGACGGCGATGCCGTACCGCTTGCCGAGCCGTTCCGCCATCGAGGTGTTGTTGACCGACACGACGACCGGATCCCGCCAGCCGCGGTGCTCGGCGAGGTAGTACATGAGCAGTCCGGTCACCTGGAGCTGGTGGATGAACGTCCCGCGCTCGTCGGCCGCCCCGGCCCGGTCGGCATCCCCGTCGAGCAGCAGGCCAAGGTCGAACCCACCCCCGGCGAACATCCCGAGCGCCTCGTCGACGTTCGGCCGGATCGGCTCCGGGTTGACCCCGCCGAAGTACGGGTTGCGCTCCTGGTGGATCTCCGTCACCCGGATCCGGCCGCCGGCGAGGAGCCGCGAGATCCAGCCAGCGCCGGAGCCCCACAGCGGCTCGACGAGCACGTGGACGTCCGCGGCCCGGAGCGCGTCGAGGTCGACCGTGCGGCGGACGAACCGCTCGTAGCCGTCGTACGGGTCGAATCGCTCGACGAGTCCGGCCGCCTCGGCGTCGGCGAACGGCCGGCGCGGGAGCACCGTCCCGCCGTTGCGCGCGATCTGCTGCTCGAGCGCGGCGAGGATCTCCGGGCCCGCCGCGGCACCGGTCGGCGCCTTGACCTTGAATCCGTTGTCGGTCCACGGATTGTGGCTGGCGGTGATGACGATGCCCGCCGCGGCGCCGCGCTGGACGACCTCGTACGAGCTCATCTGGGTCGGGACGGCGCGGACGCCGAAGACGACCGGGATGTCGCGGCCCAGGAGGACCTCCGCCGCGGCGGTCGCGAAGTGCTCCGAGGCGAACCGGCGGTCGTAGGCGACGACGACGCCCTTCGCCTGCTCGCCGCGATCGACGACGTACTGGGCGACGCCGTCGGCACAGCGCCGGACGTTCTCGAACGTGTACTCGTCGGCCACCCGGGCGCGCCAGCCGTCGGTGCCGAAGACGATCGTCGTGGGTGCCGGCGTCGCCGCCTGGGTCGTCACCTCATCCCTCCGGATCCGAACAGCGGGCCAGCAGCGCGTCGAGGGCCGCGGCGTGCGGGCGGGCGCCGCGCAGGACGGCGATCGGCTGCGCCGCTGTCATGCTACCGGGCTCGGCGGGCGGAATCGCGCCGACCTTCCCGGCCGAGCGGCGGACGACGAGGTCGTTCGTCGCCACCTCGACCGTCTCGCCGGGCTGGACGACCGAGCCCGTCGCGTCCACGCCGAGCGCGGCGAGGAGGGCCGTCCACGACCCCAGGTCGGACCAACCGACGTCCATCGAGGCCATCAGGACCTGGCCGTTTCGGGCGGCGCCCTCCATAACGGCGTGATCGATCGACAGCGCGCGCTGGATCGCCTCATAGGCGGTGTCAAGCGTGGTTGCGCTGCCGAGCATCGGGCCGAGCGTCTGAAGGAGGCCCGTGTGACGGCCGAGCGCGGCGCGGATCGCGCGCCGGCGCCACAGGAAGATGCCAGCGTTCCAGGCGACGCCGGGCTCGTCGACCAGCTCCTCCGCCCGTTCGATCGATGGCTTTTCCTCGAACCGCCGGAGGCGAAACGCGTCGAGGCCGCCGATCATCTGGCGACTGTCCAGGTCCGGGATGAGGTAGCCGTAGCCGGTCGCCGGTCGCTCCGCGCGGACGCCGAGGGTGACGAGTGGATCGTCGACGCCGAGCGCGCCGGTCGCGAGGTGGCTCGCCGCCGCGGCGAGGACGTCCCGGTAGACGCCGTCGCGAGCTGGATCGATGTGCGCGTCGGCCGGGACGACGATCATGACGTCGTCCTCCGCGCGGTCGACGGCGAGGGTCGCGAGGGCGATCGCGGCGGCCGTGTTGCGGCCCATCGGCTCGAGCAGGATGGCCGCGCCGGGGAGCTGGGCCTTGACGAACCGCTCATACCGGCGGTCCGTGACGACGGTCACGTCCGTCGTCGGCAGGCGCGAGGCGGTGCGCTGAAGGAGCGACTCGTCGCCGAGCAGCG
The DNA here is from genome assembly GCA_035720425.1 of Candidatus Limnocylindrales bacterium. Taxonomy (GTDB): domain Bacteria; phylum Chloroflexota; class Limnocylindria; order Limnocylindrales; family CSP1-4; genus DASTOB01. Next base: position 4,470 of record DASTOB010000116.1, on the reverse strand, counting down.
GCAGGAAGGGCTTGGGGCGCTCCGGGCGGCTGAGCGGGTGGAGTCGCGTGCCGCCGCCGCCGGCCATGATCACCGCGTACATGTGGCCGCCATTCTAGGGAGTGGCAGGCTCGGATGGGCTCGACAGCGGACGCGCCCCGTCCGTGTCAACCGCTTGGTCGCGGGTTGATCGGTCCCTGGATGCCGCGGTCGCGTCGCGGTCAGCCGTGGGGCGGGTGAACGGGACGGGTTCGGGGTCCGATGCGTCGCGATCAGCCGTGGGACGGGTGAACGGGACGGGTTCGGGTTCCGGTGCGTCGCGATCAGCCGTGGGACGGGTGAACGGGACGCGGAACGGAGGACGCGCTCAGAACGACGGCGGCGTCAGGCAGAACAGGACGACCGCCGCCTCGTCGCCGAGGTTCATGTTCCAGTGCGGCAGGCGCGAGGCGAAGGTGATCGCGTCGCCCTCGCGCAGGACGTGGTGCTCGTCGCCGACCCACAGGTCGAGCACGCCCTCGAGAACGACGACGACCTCCTCGTCGGAGTCGTGCGTGTACGGCTCCTCGCCCGTTCCGCCGCCCGGCTCGATCGTCGAGAGGATGACCTGCAGCCGACCGGCCATGTTCGAGGTCAGGAACTCGTCGACCGCCTTGAGGCCCGGGTAGGCGATCCGCCGGCGCGCCTCGCGACGGACGACGCGACCGGACGTCGGCTCCTCGGCGAACAGCTGGGCGATCGACAGGTCGAGCGCGCGCGCGATCCGCTGGACCGATGCGATCGACGGCGCGGTGACCTCGCGCTCGACCTGCGACAGGAAGCTCTCGGTAACCCCGGCCCGCGCCGCCAGCTCACGCAACGTCAACCGGCGCGACTGGCGCAGGGCCCGAATTCGCGACCCCAGTTGAAGGTCCGCCGCCGCCATCGGCCCGATCCCGCCTCCGCTCGCTGCCCGCTTCCGACTTCAGAAGGGTGAAGCATACCTTCAGGACGGATCGAAACGAGCACCGGACACGCGCCCACGGTGCGAGATTCGCACGCCGGGTGCGTTGACGCCCCGAAGCCATGGCACGTACCATTCGCGCCACCTGTAGCCCTGCTACAGTCGGCCTGGCTGCGCTTCCCACCCGTCGCACACAGCACGAGGGTCCTGCCGGTTTGACGATCTCCGCGACACCCCAGCTGCGCCCGGCGCCCGGGGGGTCGGCGGCCGACCACACGCCCGACGTCGAGATCCTCGACGTCACGAAGCGGTTCGGGCCGGTGACGGCGGTCGATCGGATGACCCTCCGGATCGAGCGCGGCTCGTTCTACAGCTTCCTCGGTCCATCCGGCTGCGGGAAGACGACGACGCTCCGGATGATCGCCGGCTTCGAACAGCCGACCGCCGGCGAGATCATGCTCGACGGCCAGCCCGTCGCCGGCATCCCGCCGTATCGCCGGAACGTCAACACGGTCTTCCAGCACTACGCGCTGTTCCCGCACATGAACGTCGCCCAGAACGTGGGCTACGGCCTCCGCCAGCGCGGGGTCCGCAAGGACGAGGAGGACCGACGGGTCGCCGAGGCGCTCGAGCTCGTCCGGCTCGGCGGGTACGGGCAGCGCCGGACGTGGGAACTGTCGGGCGGCCAGCAACAGCGCGTCGCGCTCGCCCGCGCCCTCGTGAATCGGCCGACCGTGCTCCTGCTCGACGAGCCGCTCGGCGCGCTCGACCTCAAGCTCCGCAAGGAGATGCAGCTCGAGCTCAAGGCCCTCCAGCGCGAGGTCGGGATCACGTTCGTCTACGTGACCCACGACCAGGAGGAGGCCCTGACGATGTCCGACGTGATCGTCGTCATGCACGAGGGCCGGATCCAGCAGCAGGGCCTGCCGACGGAGCTGTACGAGCAGCCGGTCAACCGCTTCGTGGCCAACTTCATCGGCGTGTCCAACCCGATCGCCGGCCGCCTGGCCGAGGTCGACGGGGCGAGCCGACGGGCCGTCGTGGCGACCGAACGAGGCCTCCGGATCGCCGGACGGATCACCGACGCGAACGCCCGACCGTCGGTCGGCGACGACGTCACGATCGCCGTCCGACCGGAACGACTGACCGTCGAGCCGGCCGACACCCCGCCTCCCGACGCCGGCTGGACGGCCGTCGGAGGGCGGATCACCCAGGGGACGTACCTCGGAGACCAGACCGAGTATCGCGTGGCAACCGACCTGGCGGGCGAGCTGGTCGTCCGCCGCCAGAACGCCAAGGGGGCATCGACCGGCCAGGGCCTGGGACCGGGTGACCCGGTCTCCGTGCGCTGGCACGAGGAGGCGAACCTCATCCTCATCGGCTGAGGTTCGAGCGTGCTCCGGCGCACACCGGAGCGGAGGAGGAGCGCGACGTGGCGAACAGGGACCTGGACTGGTATCTGCGACAGGCGGCCCGAACGCGGGTCAACCGGCGCAGCTTCCTCGCGGCGGCCGGCCTCGTCGGCGGCGGCGCGGCACTGGCGGCGTGCACCGGCGGCGCATCGACCGCCCCGACCTCGGCACCCGGCTCAGACGCCCCGAGCGTCGGCCCGACGGCCGCCCCGGAGATCGAGTCGGAGTTCTTCCTGTACAACTGGTCCGATTACGTAAACCCGGACAACATCGAGACGTTCAAGGCGGAGTTCGGGATCTCGAACTACGTCTATGACACGTTTGCCAACAACGAGGAGCTGCTGGCCAAGCTGGCCGGCGGTGCGAGCGGCTACGACGTCGCCTGCCCCACGGCCGAGTTCATCCCGGGCATGGTCGAGGAGGGCTTCATCCAGAAGCTCGACAAGAGCCGGATCCCGAACTACGCGCACATCGACCCGAACCTGCTCAGCCAGTCGTGGGACCCGAACAACGAGTACCACATCCCGAAGGACTTCGGGACGACCGGGATCCTCTACCGCTCCAAGGTCGTGACCGAGCCGGTCACGTCGTGGCGCGACTTCTACGATCTGGCGACCGGCAAGTACAGCCAGCGAGTCGTCATGGTCGACTCCCTCGGCGACGTCCTCGTCATGCCGCTCAAGATGCTCGGCTATTCGCTCAACGAGACCGACCCGGCGAAGCTCGACGAAGCGCGGGCCCTGCTCATGGACCTCGCCCCGCACATCCTCGCCCTCGACTCCGACACGTACCAGGACAAGCTGGCGAGCGAGGAGGCCGTGCTCTGCCTGGGCTGGACCGGTCCGTTGCTCGAGCTGCGTGCCAATCCCGAGACCGAGGACACGAAGTACGTCGTCCCGAGCGAGGGCACGCTGTTCTGGCTCGACACCTGGGTCCTGCTCGCCGACGCTCCGCATCCGAATGCCTCGTACGCCTGGCTGGACTTCATCCATCGGCCGGACATTCAGGCACTCGAGACGGAGTACAACGGCTATGCCACGCCGAACGTCGAGGCCAAGCCGCTCGTCTCGCAGGAGCTGCTCGACGACCCGGCGATCTTCCCGCCGGACGACGTGATGGGCAACCTCGAGGGAGCCGATTACCTCGTCACCGACGACGAGGGTCGACTTGACCTGTGGGCGGACTTCAAGTCGGCCATCGGCTGATCGAACCGCTCGAGGCGACCGGGGACCGGCGGCGATGACCGCGATCGCCGCGACACCGCGCCGTCGGGAGGGCGGAGATCGCTCGGCCCTCCTGACCGGCCTGCTCATCCTGCCGGCCAGCATCTGGTACCTGTTCCTGCTCGTTGCTCCGCTGGCCATCGTCGTGCTCATGAGCTTCGGTGACAAGGCCCGCAACGGTGGGTACATCCCGGCATTCTCGCTGGACAACTTCGCCCGGGTCCTCGAACGCCCGGACCCGTTCCTCGACAGCCTCCGCCTGGCCACGCTCGGCACGATCCTCACGATGCTCGTCGCGCTGCCGCTCGCCTACTTCCTCGCGACGCGCGCCGGCCGGCGCAAGGGCCTGCTCGTGCTCCTGCTCGTCATCCCGTTCTGGACGAGCTTCCTCATCCGGACCTACTCGTGGCTCATCATCCTGGGCCCCCGGGCGGTCGCCTCGTTCTTCCAGGACCTGCTCGGCGACGAGCGGTTCCGGATTCTCGGCACGGATCTCGCCGTGCTCATCGGCGTCACGTACGGCTACCTGCCGCTCATGGTTTTCCCGATCTACGTGACCCTTGAGCGGATGGATCGCACGCTGGTCGAGGCATCGAAGGACCTCGGCGCCGGCCGCTGGGCGACGTTCCGCCAGATCACCCTGCCGATCGCCCTGCCCGGACTCATCACCGGGAGCATCCTCGTGTTCATCCCGATGATGGGCGAGTACGTCATCCCGGCCATCCTCGGCTACGGGCAGACGTTCCTCATCGGCAACGCGCTCGTCCTCGACTTCCTCGAGGCGCGCCACTGGCCGGCCGGGGCGGCCAAGGCGGTCGGGCTCATCGCGGTCATGCTCATCACGATCACGGCCTATCTCTGGTTCCTGAACCGCGGGCGGCAGGCGCGCGACGTGAGCGTCCTGTGAGGGCCC
>DASTOB010000115.1:0-20767 GCA_035720425.1 Candidatus Limnocylindrales bacterium | reverse complement strand
GGCGACAGTCCAGGTCACGCCGCGCAATACCGCCACGGAGCTCGTTCGGCAGCTCGTCATCCCGGTCGACCGCGAACGCAAGCGTGAGCTCCTGTCCACGCTCGTCCGGAGTGGCCGGATCGACCAGGCCCTCGTGTTCATGCGCACGAAGCACGGCGCCAGCCGCCTGGCCGATCAGCTCGTTCGCGACGGCATCGCCGCGGCGCCCATCCACGGCAACCGCAGCCAGGCGCAGCGCGTCCGGGCGCTGACGGACTTCAAGGCTGGTCGCGTGGCGGTGCTGGTGGCGACCGACCTTGCCGCCCGTGGCATCGACATCGAATCCCTCCCCCACGTCGTCAACTTCGAGCTGCCGATGGTGGCCGAGGACTACGTCCACCGGATCGGCCGAACGGGACGGGCGGGCGTCGACGGCGACGCCATCTCGTTCGTCTGTGTCGACGAGCGCGGCCTCCTGCGCGATATCGAGCGGCTGCTTCGGCGACCGATCCCGACCGAGGTGGTTCCCGGTTTCGAGCCGGACCCGACGATTCGGCCGGAGGCGATCGGGCGGCGCGTCGAGCGTGGACGACCGATGCCGGGTCGCGGCCGGCCGATGCCGGGTCAGGCGGCGCCCCACCATCGAACACCGGGTCGCGTCGCGCCCGGACACGGCGTGGCGCGCCACGATGCCTCTCGACGCCCGCCCACGATCCAGCGTCACCCGTCGCATCGGGGCCAGCCCCAGCGGCCCGGCACCGGGATCGGCATCGGCCGCCAGCCGATCGCCCTGCCCGGCGAGCGACTCAGTCGTGCCGCCGCCGCGGCGACCGGTTCCCGTCCGGGCTGAGCCCGTCGCCTAGTAGCGCCGGGGCCGTCGCTCCTCGTCCTTCGTCGGCTTCGGTTCACGACCGGGCCGCGGCGGGTTCGGTCGCGTGCCCGGTGCCATGTCGGCCGGGGGCGGCAGCGGGCCTCGCGCCCGGGCGGCCTCGACCGATTCGACGAACGCCTTGCGGTCCGCCGCCGGGAGACTGCCGAGCCAGGCGGCCTCGATCTCCTTGATCCGTTCGGTCTCGGCCTGGCGCCTCGTCCGTTCCTGCCGCGAGTGTTTCGTCACAAAATCAGTCCTTTCGACGCCCTCGCGACCCATCAGGCTGACCCGGTCGCGTCGGGCTGCGCCGCAAGTATGGGCCCCCGGGGCGGGACGCGGTCAATCCACGGCTTCCGCCGGGTCGCTACGCGCCGCGCGACCGGCACGACGGCTGCCACGAGGAACGCGCCGCCGACGATCGCGAGCACGATGCCCACCGCCGCGAGACCGCCCCCCGCCACGACCGCCCCGGACGCCAGCGCGCCGAGCAGTCCTGCCGCGCCCATCCCGGCGTCGGCCGCGCCCTGGGCGGCCACGCGACGGCCGTGCGGGAGCGAGCGGGCGAGCTGCGTGCTGCCGCCGATGAACCCGAAGTTCCAGGCGATCCCGACGAGGACGAGGGCGGCCGGCAGGGCGGCCGCGCCGCCCGGACCCGCCCCGTGCCCCACATGCGACCCGTGGCCGCCCGCGGACGACGCGTCCAGCCCGGCGACGACGAACAGGGCCGCGGCGCCGGTCATCGCCACGGCGGCGAGCCCGATGACGAGGAGCGGTCCCAGCCGATCGCTCAGCCAGCCGGTCAGCGGTGACGGGGCGAACATCGCGGCGATGTGGAGCGCCACGACGACGCCGATCGCGCCGAGGCCGGCGCCACCGGCCTCGAGCTCCGCCGGTGATCCCACCATGGCGAGGATCATCGCGAAGTTCGCGAGCCCCATCGCGGCGGCGCCGACGGCGGCGCCGACCACGGTCCCGAAGCGCGGACCGTCGACGGTCGACGCAGCATCGTCCGGCGCGACACCCGGGTTGATCACTGGTCCGTCGCGAACGAGCGTCGCGGCAACGAGCAGCGGATCCGGGCGGAGATACCGATGGAGGACCGCGGCGGCGCCGAGGAACGCGACGGCCGACAGGAGGAACGGGCCGGCCAGCGGCTCCGCCCCGAGCCCGCCGGCGACGCCCGCCGATGGGCCGAGCAGGAGCGGCCCCCCGATCGCCGCCAGCGTGGTGGCGAACACGAGCGTGCCCATCGCCCGACCGCGGTTTCCCGCCAGGTCACTCGCCGCGTAGCGCGCGGCATCGCCCCCGGCGCTCGCGGCGCCGAACAGGGCCATTCCCACGAGGAACAGCGCGGTATTGGCGTGCACCGCGGCGAGTGCCACGAGGCCCGCTCCGATCGCGCCGATCGTCCACGCCAGGCTGAGGCCAGCCCGCCGGCCGCGGCGGCGCATGAGTCGGGCGAGCGGGATCGCCGAGACGGTCGTCCCGCCGACCGCGAGGGCGAACGGCAGGCCGGCCAACCCGGGGTCGGCGAGCAGGTTCGCGGCGATGAGGGCGCCGACGGCGACGCCGGAAGCGAGGCCGGCGCCTCCGACGATCTGGGCGACGATGAGGACGGCGATCGTGCGCCGCTGGAGACGGTGGAGCGTGTCGGTGTCAGGCATGGGCCGATCCTGCCGTCGGTTGGTCGCGAGGTCCAACACCTGGTGTCGCGCGATTTACATCCGGGGAGCGATAATCCCGACGTGATCGCCGACCGGGACCTCGATCCGCGGCTGCTGCGCGCCTTCGTGGTCGTCGCGGAGGAACTCCACTTCACGCGGGCGGCGGCCCGCCTGTTCGTCGCCCAGCAGGCCCTGAGCCGGGACATTCGCCGGCTCGAGGATCAACTCGGCGTCGTGCTCTTTGACCGGACCACCCGACGCGTCGTGCTCACCGCCGACGGTCGGCGTCTCGTGCCGCTGGCCAGGCAGGTGCTCGACGCGCAGGCGACGCTCGTGGCCGGGATGGCGGCAGGGGTCCGTCCGCTCGTCGTCGACGTCGTCGACGAGAACACGCTCCCGGCGCGGATCCTCGGGGCGGCGCGTGCGGCGTCGGGGCTCGCCTTCGTCGCGCGCTTCGGCGGCGGGCTCGGGGCCGCCCTGCCGCTCCTCGCCGGCGGACAGGTCGACGTGGCGTTCGGCCGCGCGACCGGCGCGCTCGTCGGCGGCGCCGGCGTCCGGCTCGAGGCGCGCCGCGTCGGCGACGAGCCGGTGGCGCTCCTCGTCGGGGAGGATCATCCGCTTGCCGATCAGCCCGCCGTCGGGTCATCCGCGATTCGCGGCCTCGAGATCGACGCGAGCGTGGGCAACGAGGCCGCTCCCGAGTGGACGGAGTTCGCGCTCGCGCTGCTCGCGGATGTCGGCGCCGAGGCCACGCCGGCTCACCCGCACGTGGTCGGCCCGGCCGAAACGGCGCGACACCTGCGCGAGCACGGTCGACCGATCCTCACGTTCGCCGAGCGATCGCCCGTCCCGGGCGCGGTCGTCGTGCCGATCGTCGACCCGGTCCCGACGTATCCCTGGTCGATGCTCTGGCGCCGCGGTTTCAGCCACCCAGCCCTCACCGCGCTCCACGCGGCGGCCGACCAGCCCGCGGGCGATCACGCGGCGGCCGACGACCAGCGTCGACATACGCCCGACTAGAGGACGAGGCCGCTCCCGAGCGCGATGAGCCAGATCGACCAGGCGATGTAGGCAATCGGGACGATCGTCCCGGCGAGCGACCAGCCGTCACGCTCGTTGGGGCCAACGAACTCGAGCGTCCCGATGAGCAGCGCAGCGCCGATTGGCAGGCCGACGAGCCCCAGCCACGCCGGAAGCCCCGCCGCCGACAGGACCGACACCGCGACGAGCATCGTCCAGGCCCCGGTGAGCAGGTAGCCGAGGTGCTCACCGATCCCGACACCGAGCAGGCGATGGAGGGTCGCGAAGACGACCACGACCGCCTCTCGGGTGGCGTCACCGGACGGACCGTCGTCGGCAGCCACGTACCGGCGCGCCAATTCCGGGACGGCGAACGGCCAGCGGACGAGGCCCACGGCCTGGACGAGCGATGCCGCGACGCCGACGGCGATCGACAGCCCGGTCAACGCGGTGCCTGCGTCGAGCACGATCGCGACGAGGACGGCGAGCGGCAGCATCGCCAGGGCACTGAGCAGCAACGCCTGCCAGCGCAGGATGAGGCCGGGTCCGCCGGCCGCGAAGCGCCTGAGGATCTCGTCCGGCTCCTTGCGCAGGATGCCCGGATAGTCGAACGACCGCCCAAGCTCGAAGAAGGCGATGTTGAACGCGACCGGCACGGCCACCAGCACGGCGGCGGTGACGACCTCGATCGTCACGCCGTGACGGCGGCCGACCGACGCAGCAGCACGACCACGGCAACGCCGGTGATGACCTGGGCGGCAAGCGCACCGCTGAGGCCGAAGACCGGCCAGCCAGTTTCGAGGGCGACGCCGATCGATGCGGTCACGAGCCAACCGATCGCCCAGGCGAGTCCGGTCGCCGGCGCCCACAACCAGGCGTTCACCACGCGGTCGCGAAGGAGGAGCCCCGCCTGGGCGATCCCGATCGCCAGCCCGGACAACCCGCCGAGGACGACGGCCTCGGCGGTCGTCTCGATCTGCCCGGTTGCGGCCGTCATGGCCGCAAGTGCGAGGCCGAGGCCGGCCGCGGTCGCGACGACCCAGGCGATGAGTGACCGCGACCGGAGCGAGAGCGCCACGCCCTGGGCCAGCCCGACGCCGGTACCGGCAATGAGTCCGGAGATGAGGGCGGCCGTGGCGGTCGCCGCCGGTCCCGCGACGAGGTGGCCAATGAACCCGCCGATTGGAAAGCCGACGATGGCGAGCAACCACGGCATGAGCAACGAACGATAGGAGCGATTCACGGCGTCTCCGCTGGAGTGCGCCGGGGACGTACCGGCGGCACATCGGACAGCGACAGCCATTGTGTCATGGACCGCGCGCCCATCGTCGTTCCGGCGCCGGCGTCGTCAGGGGCTGAGGGCGACGACGACGCTGCTCACGAGCATGACGAGGGTCACCGGTACCCAGATCCGCCGTTCGCCGGCGTTCGGCGTGATGGCGTTGAGGACGAGTGCGACGAGCGCGAGCGCGACGACGACCCAGGTGATCCAGGTCGCCGGCTCCGCAAGCTCCGGGAACGCGAGTCCGGCGCGCGCGAGGACCACGGCGATCGTGCCGGCCAGGATCGCGCCCTGCGCGACCGCGGCGACGCGCAGCCGCGGCGGGAAGCGGCCGGGAAACGTCCCGCCCATCGCGTAGCCGCCCCACGGGGCGCCGAGCGCGAGAGCGACCTGGAATGCGACGACGCCGCTCACGACGATCGCGTAGAGGACGGCAGCGGCGGCGACGAGGTCCGTGCCCGGCTCTGTCAGCGTCATCTCCGCACCTCGGTCGTGCCGCTCACCGCCCCGGCCCGCGGAGATGGGCAAGGACGGCGAGCACGCGACGGTGATCGTCGGACGTGGGCGGGAGCTCGAGCTTCGAGAAGATGTTCGCGATGTGAGCCTCGACGGTCTTGCGCGCCATCGACAGTCGGTCGCCGATGGCCTGGTTCGATCGCCCCTCGGCCATCAGCGCGAGCACGGCGCGCTCGCGCTCGGTCAGATCGTCGAGCGGGACGCGGGCCCGCCGGCCGACGAGGACCGCGACGACGGACGGGTCGATGACCGAGCCGCCCTTGGCAATCCGGCGGATCGCGTCGGCGAAGTCGTCGAGGTCGGTGACCCGATCCTTGAGCAGGTAGCCGACGCCGCCGGCACCGTCACTCACGAGGCGCATCGCGAACGACGGCTCGACATGCTGGGACAGGACGAGAATGCCGACGGCCGTGCCGTGCTCCGCGCGGATCGCCTCCGCCGCGCGAAGGCCCTCGTCGGTGTGGGTCGGCGGCATCCGGATGTCGACGATGGCGACGTCCGGTCGATGGTCGCGTGTCGCGCGCAGGAGCGCATCCGGATCGCCGACCTGGGCGACGACCTCGAATCCCGCGTCGCCGAGGAGACGCGCGACGCCCTCGCGCACGAGGATCGAATCGTCGGCGAGGACGAGCCGCAGGGTCATCGTTGGTCGGCCAATGCCCGGATCGCGGCGCCGGAGATCCGTTCTTTCGGGATGAAGCCCAGGAAATGATCGCTCACCAGCCGCCGACCGTACGCCCGCGCATCACGGCTCGAGGTCAGCACAACGAGCGGCGGACGGCCCTCGATCGATAGCGCGTGGGCCACCTCGAACCCCTCCATGTCCGGGAGACCGATGTCGAGCAGCACGAAGTCCGGCCGAAGGGACTTGGCCGCGTCGAGGCCGGAGGCGCCGTCGACGGCCTGGCCGATGACGTCGAACCCGTCGGCCTCGAGCACGGCCGACACCTGGGTCCTGAACCGTGCGTCGTCGTCGACGATCAGGATCGTGTTCATGCCGTCCATCCTGTCATGGGAACGCGCCGGCGCCTACAGGGATGGCACGGTGGCCGGCATAGGTTGATTGGTCGGGATCCGCGCCGAGATCCGGGTGCCGCCCCCGGTCGGGCTGGCGACCGAGATCGTCCCGTCGAGCGCGGCGAGTCGGTCGGCCAGACCGCGCAGCCCGCTGCCGGCGCGCGGGTCCGCACCACCGACCCCGTCGTCGGTCACCTCGATGACCAGGTGGTCGTCGAGTCCCCTCACCCGCACCGTCGCCCTGGTCGCCTGGGAATACTTCGTCACGTTGGTCAGGGCCTCCGAGATGACGAAGTACGCGGCACCCTCGACGGCCGCGGGGTAGCGCTCGGGGCCGACGTCCACCGAGACGTCGACCGACGTTCGGTCCGCGAGGGACTCGACGGCGGCACCGAGCCCGGCCTCGGTGAGGATGAGCGGATGGATCCCGAGTGCGAGGTCGCGAAGCTCGGCGAGCGCCGCCAGGGCCTCGTCCGCCGCGTGATCGAGGCTGCGTCGGACGGCGTCGTTTCCATCGTCACCGAGCACGTTTCGGGCGACCCGCAATTCGAGGCTGAGCGAGACGAGTCGCTGCTGGGCGCCGTCGTGGAGATCCCGCTCGATCCGCCTGCGTTCGAGGTCCCCGGCCTCGACGATGCGCGCCCTCGAGGCGCGGACCTCCTGGAGCTGCGCGTCGACCTCGGCGGTCAGCCGTGCGTTCTCGGCCGTCAATCTCCGCGCGCGGAAGCGCACCACGAGCAGGATGCCCAGGAGCGCCGTGGCCACGGGATAGACCGTCACGAGGGGCAGCCACAGCCCGGCGACGGCCGACGAGGCGACGGCCTCCGGCAGGGTCAGGAACATGAGCAGCGTCGTCTGGCCGAGGATGAGGACATGCGCGCCGAGCCCGAACAGGAGGAGGTGGCGAAACGACAGACCGTCCAGCGCACGGTGACGATGCCGCCAGGCGAGGCCGAGCCCGGCCGCGAGGACCATCCCCGCGATCCCGGTCACCGACGCCGCACCCGGCTGGGTGAGCCGGAAGCCGATCATCATCGCGAGCGCGATGCCGGTCGGAATCGGGCCGAAGAACAGTCCGGCGACGACGAGCAGGACCGTTCGCGTGTCGAAGAAGATCCCCGACGCGAAGTGCCACGGCGAGAGCATGATGCTGACCCCGATGACCCCGAGGAGCAGTCCGCTCGTCGCCTGCTCGATCCGGGCGCGATCGATGGTCACGCGGCTCGAGACCAGGTCGAAGACGACCGCGACGGCCAGGAGCAGCGCGGCGTTCTGAACGAGGACCGGGAGCGACAGCTCGATCACGGTCGATCCGCGTGGCGACGGTCGAGGGCTCGCTGGTCGAGGGCTCGCCGGTCGAGGTCGCGACGCGTGAGCCGTCGGGCGTCCGTCCGGTGGCGCGGCATCCGGGTGAACCCTGTCCTCCAGGCCCGAGCAAACACCGCGTCGGCCGCCGGGTCGGCTCCATTGGCCGTCTGCCACGACGAGCCTACGGTCATGTCCAGACGCGAGCCGACGGTCCATCCGAACCGATCGCATCTCGCCGGATCGGGAAGGGACGACACGATGCACCAATCGTTCGCGGCGGCGGTCGCCACCCACTCCATCGCTGCCTCCATCGCGCGCTCCACGGCGGTCCTCGCCGCGCCCCGGGTCGTCGCGGTCCTCGACCTCGTCGCTCGGGGACTGTACGTCCTTCGCCGCCCGGCGCATGCAGTTGTTGCACGCCCGATCGGTGGACTGCGCGTCGTCCGCGGCGCGGCAACGGCGAGCGCGTCGTGAGCGCGGTCGATCGCCCCCAACCCCTCGCTCGCGTCCTCGGAGGCAGTCTCGTGAACAACATGCTGCGAAGCGCGAGCACGCGCTCGCCGGTGCTCGCCATCCTCGCCTCGCTCGGCACGGGTGCGATCCTGGCGATCGCTCTCCTGCTCGGCCCGGCGTCGGGCGGATCGGAATCCCTGGTGACCGGATCCGTGCTGTTCGCGTTCGGGCTCGGCTGGGGCCTCATGGCCGTCCTGTCGACCCGCTTCAGCGCCCAGCCACAGGCCTGGGCGGTGGTGCCGGCGGCGTTGCTCGGCGTTACCGGCCTGATCCTGATCGTGGTTCAGCCCGGGCTGGCCGCGATGAACGTCCTGAGCTGGATCTGGCCGCCGGCCCTCGCCGTCCTCGCGGTCTGGATGGTCATGCAGGTGCGCCGCCAGCTCGTCGGCCGGGGCCGCTGGCTCATCGTCCCGGTCGTCGCGTCGCTGCTCACGTTCGCCGTCGGCGGCGGAGTCACGACCCTCAGCGGGACCGTGGGAGCGGGTGCATCGGCCGCGTCCGGCCGACTCGTCGACGTGGGTGGACGCCGGCTCTACCTCGAGTGCACCGGCTCCGGAAGCCCGACGGTCGTCCTTCAGGCCGGCCTCGGCGCGTCGTCATCGTCCTGGGCGCGCATTGCGCCGGCCGTCGCCGCATCGACCACGGTGTGCGCCTACGACCGCGCCGGACACGGGCGGAGCGACGAGGCAGCCGGTCCGCAGGATGGCATCGCCCTCGCGACCGACCTGCACACGCTGCTCGAGCGCGCCGGGGTGGCCGGCCCGTACATCATCGTCGGCCACTCCTCGGGTGGCCCGTACGTGCGGGTCTTCGCGGAGCGCTACGCCGACCAGGTCGCCGGCATGGTCCTGCTCGACGCCCAGCCGGCCGACGCGTTCACGGCGCTGCCGACCTACCCGGGGACCTACACGACGCTCCGACTCCTTGGGACGCTGTCGCCGACGCTCGCCCGCGTCGGACTCCTCGGTCCCATCCTCGGACTGTCGGCCGAGGAGTCGACCGTCGCCGCCGCCCGCGGCGGGCGTGACGAGGTCGTCGCCCTTCCCGCCGCCCTCCAGCAGGCGCTCGCGTCGACGAGCCTCGGCGACCGGCCGCTCATCGTGGTCAGCGCCGGGTCGGGACAGCAGGGGGGCTGGCTCGACGCACAGGATCGGCTGCCGGGCCTGTCGAGCGCGAGCGTTCACCGCGTCCTCGCCGACGCGACACACACCTCGCTCATCAGTGGTGACGATGCGACGGCATCGAGCCAGGCGATCCTCGATGTCGTGGCCTCGGTGCGGGCCGGGACGGCGCACCGATGAACGCGCAGCACGAACGCTCGCTCCCTCGGGCAGGGCGGGCGATCCCCGCGATCGCCGTCGATCGCCGCCTGGCTCGTGCGGTCGTCGCAACGCTCGTGGTCGGCGGCTACATGGCCCTCGGCTTCGGGTTCGGACTCGGCGCCAACGCGTACCTGCTGGTCGGCATCCCGATCACGATCGCCGTCCAACTCCTCGTCGTCCGTCAACCGCTCCGGGCGCTGTGGCTCCGCCGGGCCCCTGCTCTCGAGTTCACGTGGCGGTCGATCGTGGCCGTCGTCATCCTCTCGATCGCCCCGGCGATCGTCGCGCTCGGCGGGGTCCGTGCCGGCGACCTCGCGACCGTCGGGTGGGGACTCGCCGCCATGGTCGGCGCCGTCGGGGCGGTGTACGCCGGCCGCGCCATGGACCGGGACGCGATCCGTTCGACGATCCGCGCCTCGCTGATCGCCGGCGGGATCCTGGTCAGCGTCATGATCGTGTACCGCCTCGCCACCGGCGGGTTCACCGGGAATGTCACCGCGGCGCTTGCCACGAGTCTCATCTCGCTGGCGACCTACCTGCCGGCCGTGTTCGTCATGGAGGAGGTCCTGTTCCGCGGGCAGATCGACCCGTACCTCCACGGATCCACGCCCGGCCCGGATCGCGCAACCGCCCTGTACGGCTCCGCGCTATGGGGGATCTGGCACCTGCCCGTTGCGTTCGTGACGCTCGGTGCGCTGACGATCCCGTATCTCATCGTCGTGCACGTGGCGATCGGCTACCCGCTCGTCACCTCGTGGCGGCGAACCGGGAACCTCGCCGCGCCCGGCATCGCGCACGCGGTGATCGACGCGTTCCGGAACGCCGTCGCCGTGCTCTGACGTCTCGTCGACGTCCACGGTCGACGCGTCCGTCGCGAACGAAGTGTTCCGTCGCCAACGAACGAGCCCGCCGATCACTCGGCGGGCTTGTTGGTGCTCAGCGATGGAGGCGACGACCGGATTCGAACCGGTGAATAGAGGTTTTGCAGACCTCCGTGTTAAACCACTTCACCACGTCGCCATAAGTGGCTCGCCGGTGCCGACCCGGCAGGTGTGTTGGCTGCCCCTCGAGGATTCGAACCTCGGTTCACGGATCCAAAGTCCGCTGTCCTACCACTAGACGAAGGGGCAGCGGGACCCGGACAAGAAAATGGAGCGGAAGACGGGACTCGAACCCGCGACCCTCACCTTGGCAAGGTGATGCTCTACCAACTGAGCCACTTCCGCTCGACTCTTTCACGACCACCGGAGTGGTGGTGCCGAGAGCCAGAATCGAACTGGCGACACCGCGATTTTCAGTCGCGTGCTCTACCAACTGAGCTATCTCGGCCCGATGGCCAACCAGGCTTTTGGCCGCCCGTCGGCGGCGCCGAGAATACCACGCGCCCGCTTCGGCCTTCAATCGAGCGGCGCCTGGGCGGGTCGCCGCGGCCGGGCCGGGGCGGGCCGGGGGCGACGAGTCCGGTTCGGCGAACTTCTCGAATATTCGTCCCACGACTCGCGGACGCACTCGAAGGGCGTCCGACACGGGGTTCGCGACCGTCGGCGGCCACTTCCACGTTCGATTCGTGCACGGGCCTGATGGCACACCGGCATCCACTGCCCGAATCCGGCGACGAGTCGTTCCCCGCGAGTCGTGGGGCGAATAAGTGCGAAGTTGGTGGCGGCGCGGCGGGCGGACGTGCGCCGTACGCGACGCGGCCGGGCGGACGTGCGCCGTACGCGACGCAGCGGACTTCGGCCGGGCGACGCGCGGCCCCGGTGCCCCGCAGCCCGGTCATGGCCCCGTCAACTCCACCGGTCGACCGAGGAACCGACCGAGGCGCTCGGCCTCCACGGCGAGCGCCGCACGTTCCGCCGAGTCGAGCGGGACGAGCGAACGCAGCTCCACGCCGACCGACGTGCCCGCCATCCGGCGACGCCAGCCACCGACGACGAGTCCGTCGCGGACGACGATGTGGGCGAGCAGTGCCTCGCTCGAGCGGGCGCCGGCAGGGAGGGACGGATCGAGCGCGTCGGATCGGTCGCGAAAGGCGACGAGCAGCTCGTCGTAGTTCGGCAGCAGACGAACGACGGCGCCCGACGAGTCGGCTGAATCGGACACCCCGGCCGAATCGGACACCCCGGCCGAATCGGACACCCAGAACGTCCGCTCACCGTGGGTTTCGCGGACGAGGCGCGATGCGGCCAGGCCGAGCGCCCGACGCGCGTCGGTCAGGGTCAAACCGGACCACCACGCGAGGTCGACCGCCTGGGCCGGCCCATGGCCGGCCACGAATCGGACGGCGAGCTCCTCGAGCGCCTCGTCCCGCGTCCTCGGCCGCGCCGGCGCCACGCGCTCCTCGAGCAGCGCGTAGGTGTGCTGGCGGCCACGTCGGGCGCCGCTGCAGATGACCCCCTCGAGCTCCGCATGCATGACGAAGTAAGCGAGGCGGATCCCGTCGGACGCCAGGCCCGCCTCGCCGAGCACCCGCCCGATCTCCGCACGCGTCAGGTGCCGCCCGCCGGCGAGCGCCCGCGCCATCGCTTCCTCGCTTCGCCGGAACGTCGGCTCGTCGAGCTCGAGGGCCCGGTACTGGTAGGCGCTCGCGACGTGGACGCGCGGTGCGGTCAGGGCGAGCAGCCAGCGGATGTCGGCGGGCGCCACGACGTGCCAGGTCGGCCGCAGCACGTGCGTCCGAAGGATCGCGCCGCGATCGACGAGGTCGTCGATCGCCGCGTCGGTCGTCGCGACGGACCGCTGGGCGAGCGCCCACTTCGCTCCCGCGTAGTCCTGCGCCTGCACGGCGAGGAGATGCGCGACGACATCGGCCGGCCCGGGCAGCGGAGGACCGACGAGGTGCTGGGCGCGCAGCCGCCGGACGGCGATCGACGCGCCGGCGTCGGCCGAACGGGGCCCGGTGTCGGTCGTCCGGGGCCCGGCGAACTCGGTCGAACGGCGCCCGGTGCCCTCGGTCAGTCGAGACCCGCCAGCGCGGCCGCCTCGGCCGACCCGATCGGCGGCTCGCCCGTCAGCTCGCGGAGCCGGTTGATCCGCTCGAGGATCGGCGGGTGGGTCGAGAACAGCTTGGACGACCGCTCCTCGAACTTCTTGATCGGGTTCGTGAAGTAGAGGTGCTGGGTCGCGCGGTTGGCTACCTCGAGGACCTCCGTGTCGCCGGAGATCTTGGCCAGCGCACGCTCGAGCCCGTACGGGTTGCGGGTCAGCTCGACCGCCGACGCATCGGCGAGGTACTCGCGCTGGCGACTCACGGCGAGCTGGACGAGCCGAGCGGCGATCGGGGCGAGGATGGCGAGCACGATGGCCACGATGAACATGATCAGCTGAAGGCCGCCGCCGCCATCCTTGCTCCGCGACGACGACCGCCGCCCCCCGCCCCAGAACGTGAATCGGAGGAAGAAGTCCGACAGGAGGGCGATCGAGCCGACGAGCACGCCGACGAGGAGCGTGAACCGGATGTCGAAGTTGCGGACGTGGGACAGCTCGTGCCCGATCACCCCCTGGAGCTCCTCCCGGTCGAGCTTCTGGAGCAGGCCGGTCGTGACGGCGATCGACGCGTGCTGCGGGTCGCGCCCGGTGGCGAAGGCGTTCGGCGCGGTGTCGTCGATCAGGTACACCTTCGGCATCGGCACGTTCGCCGCGATCGCCATCTCGCGGACGATGTTGAGGAGCTGGGGGGCGCTCGTCTCATCGACCGGCTTCGCGCCCGATGCGGCGAGAACGAGCTTGTCGCCAGCGAAGTACGAGGCGGCGCTGGCGATGGCACCGATGACGACGGCGAAGGCGGTGGTGCCCGCCGCTCCCGCGGCGTCGCCGGTCAGCGCGAAGCCGACCGAGAACCCGAGCGCTGCCAGCAGTACGACGACGATGAGCGCCAGCAGGAACGAGTTCCGACGATTGGACGCGACCTGCGCGTAAAAGGTGCTTGCCACGCTGCCTCCGCGGGCCGGCGGACGAGCGCCGGGCCGGCCGTCAGCTCAGGCTGAGGTCGACGTTCGGGACGTTTGCCGCCTCAGGCTCCGCGTCGAAGAACTCGCGCTTCGTGAAGCCAAGCGGCCCGGCGATGAGGACGTTCGGGATCGTCTGGATCGCCGTGTTGTAGTCGAGCACGGTCGCGTTGTAGTGCTGGCGGCTGAACGAGATCTGGTTCTCCGTCGTGGTCAGCTCCTCCTGGAGCGACAGCACGTTCTGGTTCGCCTTGAGCTCCGGGTAGTTCTCGACGACGGCGAACAGGGAGCGCAGCGTGCCGGTCAGCATGTTCTCCGCTGCCGCCTGCTCGTGCGGGCCCTTGGCGCCGGCGGCGACGGCGGCCGCGCGCGCGTTCGTGACGTCCGTCAGCACCTTCTGCTCGAAGCCCATATAGCCCTTCACGGCATTGACGAGATTCGGGATCAGGTCATGGCGCCGCTTGAGCTGGACCTCGATCTGTGCGAACGCCTCGTCGATCCGCAGCCGGCGCTGGACGAGGCCGTTGTAGATCCCGACGACGAACAGGACGATGAGGACGATGACGCCGATCACGATGATCAGGCCGAGGTTGTCCATTGAACCCTCCGGGGCCCGGCAGTGGTCGTCGGGCGTGTACGGTCAGTCTACTGCGCAGCGCCGCTCGGCGAGGGCGGCCGATCGCGAGCGGGATGGTGGGCGGTGCAGGACTCGAACCTGCGACTTCCTCGGTGTAAGCGAGGCGCTCTGACCGGACTGAGCTAACCGCCCGAAATGGCCGTCGTGCACGGTGCACGAGCCCATGGCCGACGCGTACCGTGAACGAGCCGCCGACAGCATAACGACCGCCCGATGGTTGGGCGGTCGTCGTGATCACGCGGGATGTGGTGCCCAGGCCGGGACTTGAACCCGGATGAGTTGCCTCATACGCCCCTCAAACGTACGCGTATACCAATTCCGCCACCTGGGCAGGTGCTCGACGCCGATGGGGTTCCGGAGGGTCAAGGTGGTGGTACCGAGGAAGGGATTTGAACCCATACGCCCTTGCGGACACTAGCTCCTGAAGCTAGCGCGTCTACCAGTTCCGCCACCTCGGCGTCGCCCCATCGCGACCGGTCCGCACGGGCTTACCGGCCATTGGCGAGGCGCCATGTTAGCACATCCCAGTAGCGATCCCCGGGGTCGGCGACCTGGTGAATCCCCGGTCCCTCGAGCCGGTCGCGGGCGACCACGACGAGGTCGCGGAACGCGATCGGGAGCAGGTACTGGCGCTCGGTGAGGTAGGTCTGGAGGGCCCGATACGCCGCGCGACGATCATCGAGCTCGCCGGGTTCGCGCGCAGCCACGAGGAGCGTGTCGAGATCCGGATCCTGGACGCCGGACAGGTTCAGTCCGCGGCTCGTGGCCTGGGTCGACGCGAGCAGCGGGTAGAGGTCCGGGTCGAGGCCGATGTTCACGTCGATGACCGCGGCGCTGAACTCGCCGGTCCGGAGGCGCTCGCCAACGAGCTCCGAGGCCGGCAAGCCGACGTGCGTGACGGACAGCCCGAGCGCGCGCCAGTACGTCGCGATCTCCCGCGCCACGGCGAACGTCGTCGCGTTCGACGCCTCGTCCGGGCTGAGCAGCTCGAACGCGAGCGGCTCCGTCGCATCGGCCAGCGCCCAGCCGGTGTCCAGCCGCTTCCAGCCGGCAGCCGCCAGGCCGGCCGCCGCGGCGCTCGGATCCGGTACGACCGGGGCGGCCGCGGCCACGTCGAACGCCCACGACGCCGGCGGAATCGGCCCGTCGGCCCGGGCGGCGAGACCGGCGTAGACCCGTTCGACGATCGCATCGCGATCGATCGCCTGGAGGAGGGCGGACCGCACCGGCGCGCCGCGGAAGGCCGGCTGGCTCGGCCGCAGGTTGAAGATGACCGTGGTCAGGCGGGAGCCCGGGTAGCGCAGCAGCCGGTTGCCGGCCAGGTCGTCGAGCTCGCGCGCGGCGCCCGGGGCGAGACCGGTCGCGGCGTCGAGCTGCCCCGCCTCGTAGGCCGCCCGCAGGTCTGCCGCGTCGTCGAAGAAGCGGATCTCGATGCCGGGCAGGGACGGAAGTGGGCGCGTCGACGGGCGGGTCGGCGCCGTCGTCGCGAGCGCGTCGGACGGGACCGGCGACCCGCCGGCGCCGGGACCGGGGTCCGGATCCGGCGGCGTGACGACGGCGGCCGGCGCGAGCACGGCCGCGCGGTCGTCGAGCGAGACGAGCGCGAACGGTCCGGAGCCGACCGGCGCCTGGGCGAACGGGGCATCCGCGAGCAGCGCGACCGGCACGTCGGCCAGCAGGTGGGCAGGCACGATCGGCTGGGTGAGGGCGAAGAGGAAGCCGGCCAGCGGCGTCTCGAGCTCGAACCGGACCGTCCGTTCATCGACCGCGGTGGTCAGGACGTCCTGCCACGAGAATGCGCCGGGCCCCGTGTACCCGGGGTTGCGCAAGGTCTCGACGGTGAACACGACGTCGTCCGCGGTGACCGGCGTGCCGTCATGCCATGTCGCATCCTCACGGAGGTCAAACGTCCACGTCCGACCCTCGTTGACGACCGTCCACGTCGCGGCGAGGTCCGGGGCGAAGCCCCCTTCCGGCCCAAGGCGGACGAGCCCGCTGAAGATGAGCGCAACGAGGTCGCGGTCCGCCTGGTTGCGCGCCGACAGCGGGCTGACCGACGTCGGCCGGCCCACGATCCCTTCCCGGTACGGAGCGGACGCCACCCCGGTCGACGGCGCCGGCGTGGCGGCGGGACTCACGGCGCCGGGCAGGGCCACCGCGGCCACGACGATCGCAAGCAGGAGCACGAGCGTGCCGATGACGAAGTCGTCGCGGCGGGTCATCTGATCGTCGTTCCCCCCCGGCCCATCCAGGCCGGCGGGAGGCTCACGCGACGGTTGGGGCGAGCAGGAACGAGGCGAGCGAGAAGACGACGAACAGCACGAGCAGGACGATCGTGAACTGCCACAGGCGTCGCTCGACGCCACGGCGGCTGCGGTAGACGGCCGAGTCGCCGCCGAATGTGCCGGACAGGCCGGTGCCGCGAGCCTGGAGCAGGATCGCCGCGATGATCGCGATGCAGACGAGGATCTGGCCGATGGCCAGGAACGGGTTCACGGGAGTCGGCCTCCGGGGTGTCGTACGGCGTCGGATGGTAGCACGGGCCGGCCGATCAGCGTTCCAGGAGCGACGTGCCGGTCATGCCCGTGAGCCGCGGCAGACCGGCCAGCTCGAGCAGCGTGGGGGCCACGTCGGCCAGGACCCCGTCGCGCAACCGGCGCCCGCGGACCGCGCGCCCGAGGGCGAGGACCGGAACCGGGTTGAGCGAGTGTGCCGTGACCGGCGACCCGGTCGAGTCGCGCATCTCGTCGGCGTTGCCGTGGTCCGCCGTCACGACGAGCACCGCACCGGGACCGTCCGGCGCTCGTGACTCGACCGACTCGACGGCGGCGACGACGCGGGCGAGGCACGCGTCGATCGTCGCGAGGGCACGGATCGTGGCCTCCCACACGCCGGTGTGGCCGACCATGTCCGGGTTGGCGTAGTTGGCGACGATGAAGTCGTAGCGGTCCGACTCGATCGCGGCGACGAGTGCGTCGGTCACCCCGGGCGCGCTCATTTCCGGCTGGAGGTCGTACGTGGCGACCTTCGGGCTCGGGACGAGCAGCCGTTCCTCGCCCGGGAAGGGCTCCTCGCGACCGCCGTTGAAGAAGTACGTGACGTGGGCGTACTTCTCCGTCTCGGCCACGTGGAACTGGGCGAGGCCGGCGGCCGAGAACGCCTCGGCCAGGCACGGGACGGCCTCCGGCGGGAACGCCACGGCGACCGGCAGGCCGGCCTCGTACTCGGTCATCGTCACGACGTGCAGGCCGGTCGGCGCCGGGCGGCCGTCCGGAGATGCCCGATCGAACGCGTCGAACGCGGCGTCGGCAAGGGCATGGGTCAGCTGGCGCGCCCGATCGGCCCGGAAGTTCGCGTGGACGATCGGTTCGCCGTCGCCGATGCCGCCGTAGGCCCCATCGGCCCCGTCGGCCGCATCGGCCGCGTCGATCACGGTCGGCCGGACGAACTCGTCGTTCTCGCCTCGGCCGTAGGCCGCCTCGATCGCGTCGAGCGCCGACGGCGCCCGCTCCCCCACCCCGTGGACGATCGCGTCGTAGCCCAATTCTGTGCGGTCCCAGCGCTTGTCGCGGTCCATCGCGAAGTAGCGCCCGCCGACCGAGGCGATCCGGGCGTCCGGGTGGAGCGCCTCCAGCCGGGCCTCGAGCTCGCGCACGAAGTCGAGCGCGGAGCGCGGCGGCGTGTCCCGCCCGTCGAGCAGGGCATGCAGCCGAACGGACGGCACGCCGCGCCGGGCGGCGAGCTCGACGAGCGCGGCGATGTGCCGATCGTGCGCGTGCACGCCGCCGGGACCGACGAGGCCGACGACGTGGAGCCTGCCGGCGCCGGCGCGCGCGCGATCGCACGCCTCGACGAGCGCCGGCCGGTCGAAGAACGACCCGTCGGCAATCGCCGCATCGATCCTGGGCAGGTCCTGGAGGACGGGCCGGCCCGTGCCGAGATTGAGGTGCCCCACCTCGGAGTTGCCCATCTGGCCCGGGGGCAGGGCGACCGATCCCTCCGACGCGCCGAGCACGGCGTGCGGCCAGGTCGCGAGGAGCCCGCGCCACGCGGGCATCGGCGCCGCAGCGATCGCGTCGGCGGCGGGATCTCGCCCGATGCCGAAGCCGTCGAGGACGACGAGGACGATCGGGCGCGGCCGACTCACGAGGCGACCGACGGCGCCGCTCCCGCCTCGGCCTGGCGGGCCCGAGCGGTCACGCCCGCCCGACCGACGATGCCGGCCATCTCGTCCGGCTTGAGCGACGCGCCGCCGACGAGTGCGCCGTCGATCGCCGGCTCGGCGAGGAACTCACCGATGTTCGCGCTCGTCACGCTGCCGCCGTACAGGATCGGCAGGCCCGCCGCCCCGTCCGGCCAGCCGCAGGCCGCCGCCGTGGCGCGGATCGCATCGGCCATTGCAGCGGCGTCGGCACTGTTCGCGGTCCGGCCGGTCCCGATCGCCCAGACCGGTTCGTAGGCGACGACGAGCCCGGCCGACGCGAGCGCCGCCGGCTCGTGTCCCTCGAACGCGCCGCGGATCTGCCGATCGACGACTTCGATCGCCCGACCAGCCTCACGCTCGCCGAGCAGCTCACCGACGCACAGGATCGGCCGGAGGCCCGCCTCCACGGCGCGGCCCAGCTTGCGCCCGACGAGTGCGTCGGTCTCGCCCGCGTCCCGCCGCCGCTCCGAGTGACCGACGATCACCCACGTCGCGAGCCCGGCGAGCATCGGCGCGGCGATCTCGCCGGTGTACGCGCCGGCCAGCTCGTGGTGGACGTTCTGGGCCCCGACCGCCACGTCCGGGTCGGCCACCGCGAGGGCGTCGCGGACGGCGGCGAGGCAGACGAACGGCGGGCAGATGACCCGGGTGACGCCCGCCTCGCGCGTCCGGGCGGCGATCGTCCGGGCGAGCTCGCCGGCGTCGGCCGGCGTCGTGTGCATCTTCCAGTTCGCGGCGATGACGACGGGTCGCATGGCCCGAATCATGCCAGAGGCGCTGCCGCCGGATCGACCGGCGCCGATCCGCCCGGCCGGCCTCCGTGCCGCCGCTCGCCGGTGTGCGCTCGCCGCCGCTCCCCCCGGCGACCGCGGCCCCGCCGGCCGACGCCCTCGTCGTCGTGGAGCGCCAGCCGCTCGAGACGCTCGAGCGCCCGCTGGACCGCCGAGCGGTGGAGCGACAGCCGATCGGCGATCTCGGCGAGCGTCGCCTCCGGCGTCTCACGGCGGGCGTCGGCGACGAGCCGGACGACGTACGGCTGCTCGGCGAGGCGACCGTCGGCCTCGAGACGGCCGATCGCGTCGAGCTGGCGGCCCGCGGCCGACACGACCCGCTGGAGGTTCGCCGATTCCGCGTTCAGCACCCGGTTGAGCTCGCCGCGCAGCGCCCGCGACACCTGGCGCGCCTCGAGCTCGAGGAGCGCTGCGCCGGCGCCGATCCGGCGGAGGAACATCCCGACCGTCTCGGAACTCTTCCAGGTCACGACGCCGCGCCCGCGGCGCAGCCGCCACGATGCCGGCAGCTCCGCGTCGGCGAGCCACGCGGCAAGGACCGGCGCCTCGTCCGGGTCGACGACGAACTCGAGGTGCGTCCGGGCGCCGGCGAGGCTGAGCGATCCGCGGGCGAGGAAGCGGCCCCGCAGGTAGGCCATCCGGCAGTGTTCGGCTGCCCCGCCCCAGTGGAACACGGGGCCGGCGTCGGCAGCGTCACCGGCCCGCCGGCCGAGGCGATGGGCGAGCCGGGCGACCGCGGACTCGCGCTGAACGGGATCCGCGCCGAGACCGGCGGCCTCGGCGACGCGATCGCACGGGCGGGACGGGTCGATCGCCGCCAGCTCGGCGCGCAGCGCCGCAACGAGATCCCGGTCGGCCCGCGTCATCGTCGCGTCGACGGCCGGTAGTCGCGCCGAGCGGTCATGCGGTACGCGCCACGCCGGCGCGCTGGCGCGGACGCTCGCGCTCGACGAGACGCATGATCGAAACCGCGAGGTGCTCCGGGTCGTGGTGGTGTGCGTTGTCCGGGTCGACGACGTCGTCGAGAACGAGTCGCGGCGGGTCGTCGAGCGCGGGCGGCCAGCGGAGGCGCACCGGCTCGGCGTGCCAGTCCGCGGGCACCCGGGCGCGGAACTGGTTGTTGGCGAGGACGACG
This sequence comes from Candidatus Limnocylindrales bacterium, assembly GCA_035720425.1. Taxonomy (GTDB): domain Bacteria; phylum Chloroflexota; class Limnocylindria; order Limnocylindrales; family CSP1-4; genus DASTOB01. The sequence goes on along the minus strand of DASTOB010000115.1, from coordinate 561 downwards.
TCGATGAGCCGTGGGACGGTGTGCGCGTCGAGCGCCTCGAGATGGGCGGCGAGGTCGTAGCCGGCGGTTTCGCCGTGCTGCGTGGCGACGTTGCACACGTAGATCCGGAGTGCCGGCGAGGCCGCGACCGCGTCCCGAACGGCCGGCACGAGGAGCGCCGGGAGCAGGCTCGTGTACAGGCTGCCCGGGCCCATGACGATCACCTCCGCCTCGGCGATCGCGGCGAGCGCGTCATCGGACGCGCGGACGTCCGCCGGCGTCACCCAGACCCGTTCGATCGCGGTCGACTCGCCGACGCGCGACTGCCCGTCCACGATCGTCCCGTCGCGCAGCCGCGCGTGGAGGGTGAGCGGCACCGGCGATACCGGCAGCACGCGGCCGCGCACGGCGAGGACGCGATTGACCTGGCGCACGCCCTCCTCGAAGTCGCCGTCCTCGATCGCCGTCATCGCGGCGATGAGCAGGTTGCCGATGGCGTGGCCGGCGAGCCCACCCGGCTCCGCGGTCTCGAGCGCCTCGCGGCTCGCCTGGCCCCCGAAGCGGTACTGGAGCAGCTCGCTC
>DASTOB010000114.1:0-7891 GCA_035720425.1 Candidatus Limnocylindrales bacterium | reverse complement strand
CGGCGTCGAGCGGCCGCGCGTGCACGAGGTCAAGGACGAGATCCGGCCCGCGTCGCGCCGCGACCACCGCAGCGAGCCCGGCGAGCACGACCGACACCGCCGCGAGCACGACCCCGGTCGCCATCGCGGCCCCGAACGGCGCCCCGATGCTCGCCCCGATGACGTATCCGGTGAGAGCGAGGACTTCGACGAGCACGACCGTCAGCACGACCGACCCGACCCGGTTCGCCGCGATCTGCTGGTGGAAGGTCCGCGACCCCGGCGAACCCCACCGCCAGCGAGTCACGATCGCCCCCGTGACCGGCGTCGCGCACATGACCGCGAGCGCCGCCGTCGTCAGTTCGCGGAGCCCGGCGCGGGCGTCGACGACCGTATCGACGACCGCGCTCGCCGTGGCGAGGATTGCCGCGACGAGCAGGAGCGCAAACGGCAGCAGGTTCAGGCCCGCGTCGGCTTCGTCGTCCTCGATCCGGCGTCGGATCGTCGGGATCAGCACGACCGCGGTCAGGGCCAGGAGGATCGCGAGGACCGGAAACCAGCCGATGATCCCTGGGGCGTTCCGAACCGGGTCCATGCCCCAACGACGCTCAGCCCGGTGATTCGTTGCCGGCGAAGATCCGGGCCAGCTCGAACGGCGCCGTGACCTCGAGCTGGTCGTAGCGGCAATCCTCCGGACGCTTGTCCGGGCGCCACCGCCGGAACGTGGTCGCGTGCCGGAACCGGTCGCCCTGGAGATGGTCGAACGCGACCTCGACGACCCGCTCCGCCCGCACCGGCTCCCACGACAGATCCTTTCCGCGGTTCCAGCGTGAGGTCGCGCCGGGGAGTCGCTGGCCGGACGCATCGGCCGATCCCATGCCCGCCCATTCGGCCCACTCGGCCCACGGATGGCCGTCGAGCGCAGCCTCCCGAAGCGGGGCGAGCTCCGCGACGAGCGCCGCGCGCCGATCCCACGTGAACGAGGACGTGATCCCGACGTGATGGAGCACGCCGTCGTCGTCGAACAGGCCGAGCAGGAGCGAGCCGATGTGCGTGCCCGGCCCGTTCTTGTGCCAGCGGAACCCTGCCACGACACAGTCGGCCGTCCGCTCGTGCTTGATCTTCAGCATCGCCCGCTTGCCCGGCTGGTACGGCGCGTCGAGGCGCTTCGCGATGACGCCGTCGAGGCCGGCCCCCTCGAACCGGTCGAACCAGTCCGCGGCCGTGGCGCGGTCACGGGTCGCCGGTGTCAGGTGCACCGGTGGCGCGGCGCCACCCAAGACGGACTCAAGCCGCGCCCGCCGCTCGCCCTGCGGAACCTTCCGCAGGTCCTCGTCGCCGAGCGCGAGCAGGTCCCACGCGACGAACGACGCCGGCGACTGGGCGGCGAGCATCCGCACGCGCGACTCCGCCGGGTGGATCCGGAGCAGGAGCGCCTCGAATTCGAGCCCGTCCGGACCGGCGATGACGACCTCGCCGTCGAGCACGCACCGCTCCGGCAGGGCGGCGCGCAACGGCTCGGCCAGCTCGGGAAAGTACCGGTCGAGCGGCTTGAGGTCGCGGCTCTGGGTGAACACGGAGTCGCCGTCGCGAAAGACGAGCGCCCGGAACCCGTCCCACTTCGGCTCGTACAGCCAGCCGTCGCCGTCGGGCAACTCCGACGAGAGCTTGGCCAGCATCGGCTCGATCGGTGGCTCGAATGGAAGCGGCATCCCAGGCGCGAGTGTACGGCCGACCAGGGAGGCGCCGCCTCCGTCATCGGCCAATTGCCGAACACCGTCACGAACCGCCGAACAGCCCCTCCAGCGCCGCGCGCGCCCGCTCGCGATCCACGTTCCAGGCCGGCCAGCCGCGGGCGGACTCCCGTGTCCGGAGCCGTGCGTACTCCTCCTCGAGGACTTCGAGCAGCGCCGTTCGTTCCGCGCTCGGCAGGCGCGGCAACGCGTCGACGACGACGGGGATCGCCCCATCGCCGAGCCGGGCGAGGTAGTCGGCGTCGAGCGCGACCTCCCCGCCCGGCGGCACGAGCGACGGGTCGATCGCGCGCTCGAGGTTGCGGGCTGTGACAAACGCCTGCGGGCCCACGACGTTCACGACGACCGACACGACGAGGCCGGCGACGACGAGCGCGTGCGGCAACCAGCGCGATCGAGCGGACACGACGAGCCCTACGGCGAACACGAGCCCAACCGCGAGGAAGCCCATCATCGCGAGCGCGTAGAAGCGCAACTCCGTCCAGCCGTACGCCTCCTGGTAGAGCCGAAGGCGCACGAAGGCGGACCCGAGGACGATCGCGGTGAGCCCCATGAGGGCAACGAGCATCGCCACGTAGCCCCGCGTCCGGCGCACGATCGTGGCCTCGAGGCCAACCACGAGCAGCCCAACGATCGACGCCGCAACGACCAGCTCGAAGAACCCGCGCCGTGCGTACTCCGCGTAGGTCAGTCCCGTCGCCGCGAGCGTGTCGAATCCGCCGAACAGGTACGCCAGCTGGAGCACGACGAACACGGCGAAGAGGGCGTTGAGCCCGGCCAGCATCGTGACCACCTCCGCCGACGGGAGCCGTAGCCCAACGGCGGGCGGGTTCGGGACGGCCGACGCGGCACCGAGCGAGCGCGTTGCGACCGATGACGTTGGCGCCCACCGCCCAACGTCGTGCGCGACGGCCCACAGCGCGCCGCCGACCAGCCACGCGACGGCGCCGGCGAACATCGCCCGCCCCGGGAGCTCGCCGAGATCGATCCTGATCGACAGGACGGACTCCATCCACCCGCCGAAGACAGCGTCGGCCGATGCGAACAGGACGGCGAAGAGGACGAACAGCGGGAGGCCGAACAGGAGACCGCGCACCACCGGCCCGTACCGGGTTCGCGTTCCGGTCGGCACGAGGCTCGTCGGCGGCCCAACCTGCGCCTCGCGCAGGACCGACGCACTGCCGGCGGCCGATGCGAACGCGAGCCGAACCCCCAGGTCGAGCGCCCCGAGGAACGTGCCGCGCGTGACCCGCGCACCGCCGAGCGCGACGAGCGAGGCCCCGAGCAGAGCAGCCGCGATGGCGAGATCGGCCAGGACGAGGAGCGGATCCGCGCGCAGCGCGAGGAAGGCGGCGAAGGCGAGGGTCGCGACGGGCAGCCACCGGTCGGCCGGATCGAGACATGCGGACGTCCGCCGGACGACGAGCGCGGCTGCAAGGATCGCGGCCGCGAGGATGATCACGTTGATGCCCACAATGGAACGCCCGAACAGGATCTCGGCGAGGGCGCCGACCACGATGGCGATCGCGGTCACGCGGCGGGCGACGGACGTCGACATGGGATGCCTCCCGCGGCAAATCGGTAGCAGCGCTTCGACGGGCCGTGCGCGCGGCGTGTGACGAGTCGCCGAGGGAACCGCGGAGGGAACCGCGGAGGCCCGGCCGCCGTCCGATGACTGCTACGATCGGCATGCTGCCGGTCGACGGCACCTGGAGGACGCCCCGATGCGTACTCGACGATCACTCCCCGCCCGACCACTGGTCGGCCTTCTCCTCGTCGCCCTTGCCGTCGCCGCCTGTGCCGGAAGCGCATCGGCCCCGCTCGACGCCGTCGGCGGAGCGATCGACCAACAGGGACGCGACACCGCCGGGGAGGGCGCCGCCGGACCAAGTGCCGCCCCGGCTCCCGCCGCCGACGACGGCACCACCGCCGTTCGCGACGACGCGAAGATCATCCGGACCGGTCAGCTCCAGCTCCAGGTCGCCGACGTCGCCGACGCGACGGCCCGGGCCCGGGCGGCCATCGCCGAGATCGGCGGTTACATCGGCTCGTCGCAGATCTCGCGCGAGGGCGACGACATCTACGCCACCGTCACGTATCGGATCCCGTCGGATCGATGGGACGAGGGCCTCGAGGCGCTGCGCGCGCTGGCGACCGAGGTGCTCTACGAGCAGACCGACGCGATCGAGGTCACGAGCCAGATCGTCGACCTCGACGCGCGGATCACGAACCTCCGCGCCAGCGAGCGAGCCCTCCAGGCCATCGCGTCCGAGGCGACCCGAATCAGCGACGTGCTCGAGGTCCAGGCCCGCCTGACCGACGTCCGCGGCGAGATCGAGCGGCTCGTGGCCCAGAAGACGGGGCTCGAGGACCAGGTCGGCTACGGCACGCTGACGGTCACCTACGGGGTCGACGTCATCGCCGTCACGGCAGCGGTCGAGAAGTGGGACGCGGCCGACGAGGTGGACCGGGCGACGGCCAGCCTCGTCGACGTGCTCCAGGGCCTCGCGTCGGCCGGGATCTGGTTCGGCATCGTGTGGCTGCCGATCCTCGTCACCCTGACCGTCGTCGGCGTCGTGCTGCTCGTCGTCCTCCGCCGGCTCGGGATCGTCCGCCGGCGGCCGGTCGAGGCAACGCCGGCCGACGCGAGCGCGCCGACCGAATCGTAGCTAGCGGGCGACGACGACCGTCGCCTTGGCGTGCGTCGCGATGTGCTCCGAGACGCTCCCCTGGAACGTCCGGCCGATCGCGCCGAGGTCGCGCGTCCCGACGACGATGACGTCGAAGTCGCCCTCGTCGGCGATCCGTTCGATCGTCGTGGCCGGGTCACCGATGGGCTCGAGGAGGTCGGCCTCGATGCCGTCTTCGCGCAGGATCTGACGGGCGTCGAGCAGCTCGCGCGCGTGCTGTGCCGTGTCGTCCCATGGGTCCATCGGGAAGCGCCCGGGTCGGGCCGGAACGACGCTCACCACGCTGACCGTGGCGCCGAACTTCTTGGCCATCTCGGCCGCCGTGTCGAGGGCACGGCGGGCAGGTTCCTCTCCGTCGTACGCAACCAGGATCTTGTGCATCATGCTCGGCTCCTCTCTGGAGTCGGCAGCGCTCGTCGACTCGGCGCCACTGTGCGCGCACCGCGCGCCGAGGACTGCGGGCGGATGGCGCGTTCATGGGGGCCGAACGGCCCGAACGCGCGGCGTGTCACGATGCGCCGGTGACCGATCACCCAGGGACGGACCAGGCGACACGCTACGATCGGTTGGCGCTCGGCTATGCCCGATGGTGGGCGCCGGTGCTCGTGCCGATGGCGACCCGCTTGCTCGATGAAGTCGATTCGATCGGCGCTGCCGCGGATCGCGTGCTCGACATCGGGACCGGCACCGGCACCCTCGCCGTCGAAGCCGCGCTGCGCTGGGCGCGGCCGCGGATCGAGGCGATCGACGCGTCGTCCGGCATGGTCGAGGTGGCCGCCGGAGAGGCGGACCGGCGGCTCGGGGCGGCGGCCCGCGCGCGCCTCGGGTTCACGACTTCCTTCGCCGACCAGCTGCCGTTCGATGCCGCGACGTTCGACCTCGCGATCTCGTCGTTCGTGCTCCAGCTCGTGCCGAGTCGGCCGGCCGCCCTCCGCGAGGCCCGCCGGGTGCTACGACCCGGCGGCACGCTCGCCTACGTCTCGTGGCTCGATGACGACCGCTGGTTCGCCCCGGACCGCGAGTTCGACGCCGCGCTCGACGACGTCGGAATCGGCGCTCGCGAGTTCGACGCCCGGGGCGGCGACATTCCGTCCGTGTCGGCCGCAGCCAACCAGCTGCGCCGGGCGGGCTTTCAAGACGTGCGGGCGTGGTCGGCCGGCCTCGAGTACGCCTACGACCCGGATGGCTATCTCGGCTTCATGGCCGAATTCGACGAGGTGGACCTGTTCGACGAGCTCGAGCCGGACCTTCGGGCCCGGCTCGAAGCGCGAATCCGCGAGCGACTTCGGTCGTTGTCGGCCGACGAGTTGGTCCTTCGGCTGCCGGTCGTGTTCGCCATCGGCCGTCGGCCCTAGACTCGGCCTATCGGTCGGCTGCCCTGTCGGCCGCCAGTGAAGGAGGACGTGCGTGGGCGTGATCATCATTCGAGAGATGGTCGGGACGAGCCCCCGATCGTGGAGTGACGCCGCCCGGCAGGCGGTCGCCACCGCGTCGAGGACCGTCCGCAACATCCGGACGGTGGAGGTCGTCAAGTCGACCGCGGCGGTGGACGGCGGCGAGATCGTCGAGTACCGGGTGGAGCTCAAGATCGGCTTCGAATACGAGGGCTGAGCCCTCAGGGCGGGGGTGGCGAAGTCGGCGGTGAGACGGCCGACACCCGCAGCTAAGCGCGCGATGAGCGCCGCGCGTCACCATCAGCGCCATGCCGCCATCCGACCCGGCCGTTGACACGGCGCCGCCGCGCTCCGTATCGTTCGCGCCGCCCGACCTGCCCGCCCGGGACCTGCGACTGACCCGCGCTCGACCTCTCGTCCCTGTCGGCCCGGGCCGATCGGCGATCGTCGCGCCGTCACTCGCACCGAGGGTACCGGTCGAGGTGAACGGGTATCCCGTCCAACCGGCGAAGGTCCAGGCGCCACCGGTGCGCGAGGAGACGCTTCGCCGCGACCGGCTGCTCGACTGGCTCAACGCGAAGATCCACCGGCGGGTGGTGCTCGTCCTCGCCGAGGCCGGCTACGGCAAGACGACCCTGCTGGCGGACTTCTCGCGCCGAACCCGGTTGCGCACGCTCTGGTACCGCCTCGACGAGACGGACGGCGACTGGGTGTCGTTCATCGGGCATCTCGTCGCTGCCGGTCGGATGCACGACGACGCGTTCGCCGAGACCACGTACGGGCTGCTCGGCGAGATCGCCGCCGGGACGGCGACGCGCGAGCTCATCGTCAACGCGTTCGTGCGCGACCTGCACGGGTTCGGCCTCGGGGGCGGGGCGCTCGTGCTCGATGATTACCACCTCGTCGACACGTCACCGGACGTCCGACACGTGCTCCGAGAGGTCCTCGCCCGCGGCCCGGAGCGTCTGGCGATCGTGATCGCAAGCCGTCGGCCGCCCGTCCTGCCGCTCGGTCGGCTGCGGGCCCAGGGCGAGGTGGCAGAGCTGACCGTCGACGACCTCCGCTTCGATGCCGGCGAGACCGAACGACTGTTCAGGGAGAGCTACGGGCGGAACCTCGACGACGACACCTTGGCCGAGCTGCATCGGCGGACGGAGGGTTGGGCCGCCTCGCTCCACCTCGTTCAGACCGCCGTGCGCGACCGAACCGCGGCGGAGGTCCGCGAATTCGTCCGCGGACTGAGCGGGGCCGAAGGGCATCTTTACGACTACCTCGCCGAGGAGGTCCTCGGTGACCTGCCGCGCGAGACCCAGACGTTCCTCATGCGGACGTCGATCCTCCAGATGATCGACATCGAGCTCGGGTCGCTCGTCACCGGCCAGACCCCGGACCAGTGCCGGGAGCAGCTCGAGTTCATCGAGCGGCTGGGGCTACTGGGACGGCGGCCGGCGATGAGCCGATCGAACCTCGGCTACCACCCGCTCGTGCGCGACGTGCTGCGGGACCGGCTGCGTCGCGAGGAGGGCGACGGGGCGGCCGATGCGCTCCATCACCAAGTCGCCGCCCATGCCGAGGGTCGTGACTGGCACCTCGCGGTCTTTCACTATGCCGCCGCCGGCGACCGGGCCGCCGTGCAGCGCGTCGTCGACGATGCGCTGCCGTCGGTCATGGGGAGCGGTGCGTTCCTCGCCGCGGTCGCCTACCTCGACCGGGCGGAGCCGCCGATCGAGAGCGCGCCGTCGGAGGTGATCCGATCACGGGTCGCCCTTGCCAACGGTGACGCGGACGGCGCGGTTGGCCACGCGCGGCACGCGCTCGACCACGAGCCCGCGTCCGCGTGGGCCCTCGCCAACCTCGCTTCAATTCATCACACCGCCGGTCGCGTCGAGGACGCCGCCGAGACGGCCAAGCTCCTCGGCGACACCTCGTCCGATCCGGACCTTGCACTCATCGGCCAGGCGACCCTCGCCCTCCTCCGCGGCCCGGACCAACCGATCGGCCCAACGATGCGCCAGCTGCGCCAATTCGCCGACGAGCAGCTAGCAAAGGGCCGCCTCCACTACGCGGGGATCGC
>DASTOB010000113.1:0-4688 GCA_035720425.1 Candidatus Limnocylindrales bacterium | reverse complement strand
TCCCGCGGCCGATCCGGTCGCAACGGCGGTCGACCGGGCGCGCCGGATGGTCGCCGACGGCGCGGACCTGCTCGACGTCGGCGGGGAGTCGACCCGGCCCGGCCACGCGCCGGTCGACGCGGACGACGAGGCGCGCCGGGTCGTCCCGGTCGTGGCGGCCGTCCGGGCGGCGCTGCCGGACGTGCCGATCAGCATCGACACGACGAAGGCGGACGTGGCGGCCGCGGCGATCGACGCCGGCGCCTCGCTCATCAACGACGTGTGGGGCGTGCGCGACGACCCGGCCCTGCTCGAGGTCGCCGTCCGGCGCGGCGTCCCGATCGTGCTCATGCACAACCGGGCCGAGGCCCGCTACGACGACGTCATCGGCGACGTCGTGGCGGACCTGCGGCGTGCGATCGAGCGAGCCGTGCAGGCTGGCGTCCCGTTCGAGGCGATCCTCGTCGACCCGGGCTTCGGCTTCGGCAAGACGGCGGACCACAACGTCGCCGTGCTGCGCGACCTGGCGGCCCTGCGAACGCTGGGTCGGCCGATCCTGCTCGGGACGTCGCGCAAGTCGACGATCGGGAGAATCCTCGACCTGCCGGCCGACCAGCGTGTCGAGGGCACGGTCGCGACGACCGTCCTCGGCATCGCCGCCGGCGCCGATCTCGTCCGCGTCCACGACGTGCGCGAGAACGCCCGCGCGGCGAGGGTCGCGGATGCGATCATCCGCGGGACGTGGCGCGCGGACGTCGATCCGGCGCCGGGTCGTCCCGAAGGAGGACCGCGCTGAGCGACCGGATCGTTCTCCGAAACATGGTGTTCCAGGGCCGGCACGGCTACTACGAGCACGAGCAGTCCACGCCCCAGCGGTTCGAGGTTGACATCGAGTTGCGGCTCAACCTCCAGCCGGCCGGGGTCGACGACGACCTCGAGCGGAGCGTCGACTACGCGCGGGTCTACGGCGTCGTCCGCCAGATCGTCGAGTCGACGACGTACCGGCTGCTCGAGGCGCTGGCCGAGGCACTCGCCCACGAGATCCTCGCCGCGTTCCCGGTCACCGAGGTGGGCGTCCGCGTGCGCAAGCCGGAGGTCCAGCTCGGCGGACCGCTCGACTACGCGGGCGTCGAGATCTGGCGCGGTCGCCCGAACGGCGATCGCCGCGGCTGACGGGCGCCGACAGGCGCTGACGGGCGGCTGGCGGGCGGCTACAGGCCCGGCGGCCTCGTCCCGAGCGTCACCTCGAGGGTGAGCGTCTGCGATCCGCGGACCACCTCGACGTCGACCGTCGCCCCGGGAGCGAACTGGCTGAGCACCGCGTCGAGCGGATGTTCGCTGTCGATCGTCACGTCCTCGATGCCGACGATGATGTCGCCGTCGCGCAGGCCGGCGTCATCGGCCGGGCTTCCGGGCTCGATCGCGGGGACCGTCTCGCCGGCGGCGTTGCGGCCCGGACCGATGAGCGCCCCGGCCTCGACCGGCAGGTCGCGGTCCTCCGCCAGCTGGAGCGTAACCGGCTCGTAGCGGATCCCGATGTACGGGCGCGCGAGCTCCTGCCCGGCGAGCGCCTGCTGCATGATCGGCCGGGCGATGTTGATCGGGATGGCGAAGCCGATCCCGTTGCTGTCGCGCGCGATCGCGGTGTTGATGCCCACGACGTTGCCGGCCGCGTCGAGCAGCGGCCCGCCGCTGTTGCCGGGGTTGATCGCCGCATCGGTCTGGATCAGGTTGGTCAGCTGGCTGCCGTCCTCGACGCGGATCGTCCGTCCGGTCGCCGAGACGATGCCGCTCGTGACCGTGTTCGAGAAGGTCCCGAGCGGGCTGCCGATGGCAATGACGAGCTGGCCCACCTTGAGCCCGCTCGAGTCGCCGATCGGTGCGAACGGCAGCTCGGTCCCGTCGATCTTGACGATCGCGAGGTCGGTCAACGTGTCGATCCCGTACACCTCGCCATCGAACTGGCGGCCGTCCTTCAGCTCCACCACGACGCTGTCGGCGATGTCGCCGCTCGACGTGCGCACGACGTGTCGGTTGGTCAGGACCCAGCCGTCGGCGTCGTAGATGACGCCGGACCCAACCCCGCTCTCCGGGATGTCGCCGACCGGGCTCGTGACCGTCCCCTCGACGGCGATCCGGACGACCGCCGGGCTGACCGCGCCGGCGGCCTCGATGATCGCCGACGACTCGTCGACCGTGATCGGTTGCCTGACGCCCGTCGCGTCGCCGGTGGTCGTGCCGGTCGGCGCCGGCCGGTCGAGCGCACCGGACGCGTCGAGGACGAGGTACGTGCCGCCGGAGGCGAGCGTGGCGGAGATGAGCGACGCGAGGACGATCGCGCCGATGCCGCTGCCACGGCGCGGCGCGGGTGCCGGCGGTGGGCCGCCCGCGGACGCGAACGTGGCGCTGTACGGCTCATGGCGGACGACCGGCTCCGACCAGGTCGGCCGGGCCCAATCGCCGCGCGGCTCCGGCACGGGCGCGTAGCGCGGCGACGCGCCGACGCCGGGTTCCGCGGGCGATGGACCGCCCATCGGCGGCTCGTTCGTCCGGTTCGGGTCAAGCGGGTCCGTCATGTGATCTCGCTTCGGCTGGGGGATCCGGGTTCGACGTAGTTCACCCTGACGCCTCCGGATTCAGGCGCGACGGCTCGCTCGATGAAGAATCCGCCACGATCGCCGCCACCGCCGGCATCACCTCGGCCGCCGGGTCCGGCTCCGGCTGGTGCCCGGCCTCGATCGAGCGTGGATCGCGGGGCAGGTTGACCGTGAACCGCGATCCGGTCCCGAGGCGGCTCGTGACGGCCACGGTGCCGCCGTGCATCTCGACGATCGAGCGGACGATGGCGAGGCCGAGACCGCTCCCGCTGCCGCGCGCCTCGTTGGCGCGCGACCCTCGATAGAACCGTTCGAAGATGTGCGGCAGCTCCGACGCATCGATGCCCACCCCGGTGTCGGTCACGTCGATCCGTGCGCCGTCGCGGGCGGTCTGGGCCTCGACCGTCACCCGCCCGCCCCGGGGCGTGAACTTGATCGCGTTGCCGACGAGGTTGGCGACCACCTGGCCGATGCGCTGCGGATCGTGGCGAATGCGGATCGGCCCGTCCGGGAGGACGAGATCGAGCGTGATCCCGCGGCGGTCGGCCGACGGCTCGGCCTGCTCGACGGCCGACTCGACCGCGGCACGCAGGTCGTCGGGCCGGAGCTCGAGCAGCACGAGCCCGGAGTCCAGCTTGGACAGCTCGAGCAGGTTCTGGGCCAGCCAGTCGAGCCGCTCGATCTGCTGGCCGCTCGACTCGATGAACTCGTGCCGCGCGGCCGGGTCGGCATCCGCGCCCTCGCGCAACAACTCGTTGAACGTGCGGAGAGCCGCGAGCGGCGTCCGCAGCTCGTGCGAGACGTCGGCCAGGAAATCGCGGCTCCGATCCCGGTCGCGCCGGATGATCTCGACGCTCTCCTCCAGGCGGTCGGCCATGGCGTTGAACTGGACCGCCAGCTCGGCGAGCTCGGACGACCCGGCCCGGACCTGGGTGGGTGGCACGCGCCGGCTGAGGTCGCCTTCCGCCAGCCCGCGCGATGCCTCGGTCAGCCGTCGGAGCGGTGTCGTGAACCGGCGGGCCATCGCCGCCGACACGACGACGCTGAGGCCGAGGGCAAACAGCGCGATCGCGGCCAGCAGCCCGGTGACGTTGGCCAGGGCGGTCGCTCGGAAGGTGTACGGGTTGGAGAGCGTCACCTCCACGGCGTACGGCTGGAACAGCCCGCCGGCCGGGTAGGCGCGCTTGACGACCGCCGTCCGTTCCTGGATCTGCCCAGCCGCAGGCTGGGCCTCCAGGCCCATGAACAGCGGCTCGTCGAGGGCCGGGATGAACGTGACGCCCTCGCCCGTCGATGCCAGCAGCCCGAAGCGGATCTGGACGTCCGCCTGGGCCAGCCGGTCGGCGATCACGCGTTGCTGCTCGCTGTCGAGCGCCAGGATCACGGCCGGGTCCACGCGCCGGTCGGTGCCGACGATGAGCCGGCCCTCCGCGGCCACGCGCGCCCGGCTCTGGACGTAGACGCTGACGGTTTCCGCGCGTTGCTCGAGATCGGTGGTCTGCTGGCGGGTGAAGTAGTCGTCCAGGCGGTTGATGACGAGCACCGTGACCAGGACGAGCGTCAACGCGATGACACCGATGAACGACAGCGCGAGCCGACCCTGGAACGAGCGGGGCAGCAGGCGCCGAATGCGGCGTGGCAGGCGCACGCGTCGCGCCAGGCGCCGCAGGCCGATACCGCGCCCGGTAATCGGCTCAGCGCTCGGCGAAGGCGTAGCCGACACCCCGGACCGTCAGGACGAACGCCGGGGAGGCCGGGTCGTCCTCGATCTTGTCGCGCAGGTGGCTGACGTGGACGTTGATCGTCTTCTCGTCCTGGTCGAGTGCCTCGTAGTCGCGCAGCAGCTCGAGCAACTCGCTTCGTGTGTAGACGCGGCCAGGGCGCGACGCGAGATGCCGCAGGATCTCGAATTCGGTCGGGGTCAGGCTGATCCGACGGTTGCCCCGCTGGATCCGCCGGCGCTCCAGGTCGATCAGCAGGTCCCCGTGACGGATCACCCGCCCGCCCGCCGCATCGGCCAGGTCACCGTAGGCGCGACGCAGCAGGGCCTTGATCCGGCTCATGAGCTCGCGGAGCCCGAACGGTTTGGTCAGGTAGTCGTCGGCACCGAGC
>DASTOB010000112.1:0-4626 GCA_035720425.1 Candidatus Limnocylindrales bacterium | reverse complement strand
GGATGCCTCGGCCATGGCGGACGCGTCGGCGTCGAGGCCGATGACGAGAGCCCGGGGATCGGCCGCGGCGGCAGCCAGGACGGCCCTGCCGTCGCCGGTCCCGAGGTCAACGATCACCCGCTCGTGGCGGGCGACCAGGTTGGCGAGTTAGCCGACGTCCACCTCGTGGACGCGTCGGCCGATGACGGTACGCATGACGAGAAGTCTAGCGCGACTCGTCCACGTTACAGACCGACGCGCCTCCGGAGGGTTTCGCACTGCGGCCCGGCGCGCCCGCCGACCCGCCTACACTCCGTCTCGTGCCCGACATTCTGCCGTACGTCCCGGAGCCGCCCGCCGTTCGGCCGTGGGATCCGCGCGCCCCGCACGTCGCCCGGATCGTCGCCAACCTGATCGGCCACGCCCGGCCCGGCCTCGACGCGGAGCACGTCGGCAGCACGGCCGTCCCGGACCTGCCCGGCAAGGGCATCGTCGATCTCGCGATCCCGGCGCCACCGGACGACATCCCGGCGATCAGCGAGTTGCTGCTCGGGCTCGGCTTCGGCCGCCAGGGCGGGACCTCGCCGTGGCCGCCGACCCGCCCGATGCTCGTCGGCGCCATCGACCACGAGGGCGACCGGTTCCGGATCCACGCCCACGTCATCCCGGTGACGTCGAACGAGCTCCACGAGCTGCGGACCTTCCGCGACGCGCTCCGGCGCGATCCCGGCCTGCGCGATCGATACGTCGCGGCGAAGCAGCAGATCGTCGACGGCGGGGAGCAGTCCGGCCAGGCCTACGCCGTCAAGAAGGGCGACTTCGTGTCCGACACGCTGCTCGCCATCGGCGCCTGGCCGCGGCCGGCGGACGCGGGACCGCCGATCGAGCCCGGCGCGACGATCGGCATCCTCGGCGGCGGACAGCTGGGGCGGATGCTCGCGATCGCCGCCCGCCAGCTCGGCTACGGCGTGGCGATCCTCGACCCGGACCCGTTCTGCCCGGCGCGGGCGGTGGCCGACCACCAGGTCGAGGCCGCCTACGACTCGATCAAGGGGGCGCGCGAGCTCGCCGCCGGCTGCGCCGTCGTGACGTACGAGCTCGAGCACGTATCGGCCGAGGCGGTCGAGGCGATCGCCGGGCGGGTGCCCGTCCGGCCGGGTCTGGCTGCCCTGAAGGCCACCCAGGACCGGCTCGCCGAGCGGCGGTTCGTGCGCGACCAGGGCGAGCTGACGGCCGACTGGCGGGCCGTCCGGGGTCTCGACGAGCTGCGCGAGGCGGCAAACGAACTGGGCTACCCGCTCCGGCTCAAGGCGCCGATCGGCGGGTACGACGGGCGCTCGCAGGCGCGGATCGCCGGCCCGGACGAGGTGCCGGCGGCGCTCGCCGCGGTCGAGCGACAGGAGGGGAGGGCGCGGCCGCTCCTCCTCGAGCGGGAGCTCGACTTCGACGCGGAGGTGTCGGTCGTGTGCGCCCGCGATCTCGAGGGCCGGACGGTCGCCTACCCGGTCAGTCGCAATCTCCATGATCGCGGGATCCTCATCGAGTCCGTCGCGCCGGCGCCGATCGATCCCCTCCACGCCGCGACGGCGGCCGACATCGCCGGGCGGCTCGCCCGCGCCCTCGACGTGGTCGGGGTCATGACCGTCGAGTTGTTTCTCGTGGGCGGGCGCGACCTCGCCGTCAACGAGCTCGCTCCACGTGTCCACAACAGCGGTCACTGGACGATCGAGGGCGCCGCGACCTCGCAGTTCCAGCAGCACATCCGCGCGATCTGCGGGTTGCCGCTCGGGTCGGTCGAGCCGCGCGGCGCGGCGGCGATGGTCAACCTGCTCGGGACGGGGCCGAAGCGGGCTTCCCGGCTGACCGGCCTGCCGGACGCGCTCGCCGATCCGTCGGTCGCCGTCCACGTCTACGGGAAGCGCGCCGTCTTCGACCGCCGCAAGATGGGCCACGTGACCGCAGTTTCTGCCGACGGCGACGCCGACGCCGCGCTCGCCCGCGCCCGCACCGCGGCCGGCCGGCTCGGCTGGGCGGAGTGATGGGGGGTGGGTCGCCGAGGTCCGATCGTCCTCGCCACCTCGACGGGTATCGTCGCGCTTGTTGTCGTCGTCCTGCTCGACTCGGGCCGTGATCTGGAGCCACAGCGGACCGCAAGCCCAACGATAGAGGCGTCCGACCTGAATCCGCGGGACCTAGCGATGCGCGTGTGGTACTCGCTGGCCGCGGTCCACCCCGGGCAAGACAGCCTTGCTGGTTTCGACCTGGCGTATGGCACGCTTGGCGGCACGAGCGGCGAGATCACGCAGCGCTACGGCCCTCTCGCGCCAGCCTCGGAGATGAAGGGTGCCTTGCCGTTTGCGCGCGGTCCGTTTGGCGAAGCCGTTCTCTACGGCTTTTGGACGGGTGAAGGGTCAGAGCTTCATCTGCTCGCGCCAGGTACGGGCGACGATCGAGTCCTCGTTTCAGGCCCCGACATCATTCATGACGCGGTTCTTGACACTCCGAACGAGACTGCCTATTTCCTCACCGTTGACCCGATCTCCCGGCAGCCCAATGCCATCTATCGAGTGGGTCTGGCACAACTCGATTCACCCATGCTGGTGACACGCCTCGCTGGCTCGCCCGCCGACGACACTGTTGCGTCCGACGCACGCCTCTACGTAACCCCAGCCGATTACCTTGCCGTCATGAGTTGCCCGGCCGACTGCACCCTTCGCTGGTACCGTGCAACGGACGGGAGCAATGAGGGGGAGGTCGGCTTCGACCCACCGGCACGTGTCGCTGGTGCGAGCGACGACACGCTGTGGCTCGCCCCACAGTGCGGTGAGAACGTGTGTCCGATCATCATGGTGTCGCTCTCGACCGGTGCATCGGCTACCTTCGGTTTCCTTTGCACAACGGCCACGATCGTGCACGTTGAGGGCTCCGTTTCCGTCGTGTCTGACGCTGCTCCAGGTGGGAAATGCATCAGCCCGGACTACGCGGTCACGAGATTCGATCGTCCGGAGGCCGATCCGATTCTACTGGCGACCTTCCCGGATCGGATGCTGGCCCTTCTAGAGCAAGGATCCAACGTCGGCGTCGAGCTGCCCGACGGCTGGGTTATCCTCGGTCCCAGTGGTTCACTACCGGCTGGTGAGTTCTCGGCCCCTGGGCCAGGACCCGTGCTGATCCGCATCTCTGATGGTCAGCGGCTGACGCTCCCGAACTTTGCGGCACCCTGACACGAGAGAGTGACCCGGCCCCCGAAGTCCGAGCCCCGCCGTAATCGGGAGTCCGCACGCGGAGGCGCGCCCGAATTTCGGCGGCCGCGGCGACGCTGCGGCAGGCACCTTGGGTCGGCGACAATGGCGCGCGTGATGGAGCTCGTGGCGTGACGACGTCGAAGGCGCCCGCGGCGCGCGTCGGCGTCGTCGGCGGGTCGCGATCCGACTTCCCGGTGCTCGAGGCGGCGGTTGCCGTGCTCGACGAGCTCGGCGTGCCGTCGGAGCTGCGGGTCGTGTCCGCGCACCGGACGCCGGACCACCTGTTCCGCTACGCAGAGGCGGCGGCGGAGCGGGGGATCCGGGTCATCGTCGCCGGCGCCGGCGGGGCGGCCCACCTGCCGGGGATGCTCGCCGCGAAGACCGCCCTCCCGGTGATCGGCGTGCCGATCCCGACCCAGCACCTCGGCGGGCTCGATTCGCTCCTGTCGATCGTCCAGATGCCGCGCGGGGTGCCGGTCGCGACCGTCGCCATCGGCAATGCGACGAACGCCGGGCTGCTCGCGGCGGCGATCCTCGCGCTATCGGACCCGGCGCTTGCCGAGCGCCTCGCGGCGTACCGGGCGCGCCAGACGCAGTCGGTCCTCGACGACCCCTCGAACACAGCGTAGGGCTGCCGTTCCTTCGGGTCGGCTCGATACGCGTGGTTCGCCGCCGGTACTCCCGGGTCGGTCGCTACTCCTGGTAGCGAGATCGCGACGAACCCGCACGGTCCGGACCCACAACCTGCGGTTTGGGCGACCCGCGCAGGCTCATTCATCGCGATCTCGTTACTGCTGGGAGCGACGGCCCCCGAACGCGCTCGCCCCCGCCACGTGGGCCGACCCCGGCGGTCCTAGCGCAGCTCGACCGGCCGCACCGCGAGCGCCAGATCGTGGCCGCCCCGCTCGACGCGCACTTCCACATCGCGACCGACGAGGTCGCCGACGAGCAGGCGCTGGAGGTCGCCGACGCCGCCCACCGGCGAACCGTCGAGCGACACGATGAGGTCGCCGGGCCGGACGCCGCCCGCCGCGGCCGGGCTGCCGTCGAGGAGCTGGACGACCTCGAGCGCCTGGCGCCGGCCGAGCCGCTCGGCGACGACCGGCGGCAGCGGGCGCGACCCGCCGACGACGCCGAGGAACGCCCGCCGCACGCGCCCGTCGCGCATGAGCGCGGCGAGGATCGCCCGGGTCGCCGCGTCGACCGGGACGGCGAGGCCCAACCCCACGCCGGCGACCGCGGTGTTGATCCCGACGACCCGCCCGCGCGAGTCGGCGAGCGCCCCGCCGCTGTTGCCCGGATTGAGCGCCGCATCGGTCTGGATGACGTTCTCGACGAGCCGCGACGAGCGCCCGTCGCGCGCCGCGAGCGAGCGGCCCAGGGCGGACACGACGCCGGCGGT